>NZ_JBJNMB010000001.1:0-403062 GCF_052168755.1 Serratia sp. CY43202 | reverse complement strand
CCCCCCCCCCCCCCCCCCCCCCCCCCCCCCCCCTGCAGCAGCGAGCAGCGGGCGAACAGCAGCTCAATGCCCTCCGGCGAGCGTTCGGTGCGCAGGTTGCGCACATAGTCTTCCGCCCCCAGCGCGATGCCGATAAGCCGCGGCGAAGCGTGCGCGATCGCCACCGCGTGGGTGATGCCCTGCGCCGATTCGATCGCCGCCAGCAGCCCGGTGCTGCCGACCGGCCGCCCGCAGGCTGCTTCGATGGCGGCGATCTCGCGCTCCATGTCGACAACGTCCTGCGCGCTGTCGGTCTTCGGCAGGCGCACGATGTCCGCGCCGCCGCGCACCACGGCCTGCAAGTCCGCCAGGCCGTAGGCGGAGTCGAGCGCATTGACGCGCACGATGGTTTCCACCTCCTGGTACAGCGGATGCTGCAGCGCGTGGTACACCAGCCGGCGCGCCGCGTCTTTTTCACGCAGGATCACCGAGTCTTCCAGATCGAACATCAGGGCGTCGGCCTGGTAGATAAAGGCGTTGCTGACCATCGCCGCGTTGGCGCCGGGAACGAACAGCATGCTGCGGCGCAGCCGGGTTTTATTCAGCGTTTTCATCTTTCGCCTCCCACGGCAGTTGGCCGCCCTCGCAGGCGCGCATCAGCGCGGTTTCCAGCCGGGCGCGCAGCACGCAGTCCAGCGCCCCCTTGTCGTCGACGATCACCTGCACCGGCTCCACCTCATAGCGCTGCAGCACCTCCAGCAGGGTGCGGCGGATCGCCGTGCCGAACTGTTTTTCCACGCTGCTGGCGATCAACAGATCGTGCTGCGGCCCCTCGGCGGGCGCGATGCGCACCATGACATCGCTGGATTCCAGCGTGCCGGCCATTGCTTCTCGGATAATTTTCATCATTCACCTGATTGTGCGGACTCAAAAGGATGCGGGGCCGCCTTGGCCCGGCGCTGCGTTTGCAGATCCTGCAGGTAGTACAGGGTGTCCGGCGGCACCAGCGGCGCGGCGGCGTGGAAGTCCCCCGCCGCCAGCAGCTTGCGCACCCAGGAGGCGGAGATCGCCGTGCCCTGATATTGCAAACGCTCGATTTCCACCAGCGCGATCGGCGGGCTGGGCAGCGCCGGCGTTTCCAGCCAGTAGCGCATGTCGCGGTTGTATTTCGCGGTCACCGCGCAGAACGGCTCGTTGCCGACAAAGCGGTGGGTAATGCCCAGCGCGGGCGCCAGATACTGGCGGAAGATCTTCAGATCGATTTCGGTGTAACAGTCGTCGGCCACGCCCTGATCCTTGATGAAGTAACAGGGGAAGGTGGCGCGCGAGATCACGTACTGCGAGCCTTCGTGTACCGTGAGGTTGGGAATATCGGCGGTGCCGGCCAGCACCAGCCGGCGCCGGTCTTCATAGCTGAAGCGCGAGGTGTTTTCCTTTACCAGAAACAGGTGCAGCCAGTCGCAGCGTTTGGCCGCCTGACGCACCAGATACTGATGCCCGCGGGTGAAGGGGTTGGCGTTCATCACGATGCTGCCGATGGTATCGCCCGGCCGGCGCTGGCTCGCCAGTTGGGCGGCGTAGCGCTTCAGGCGGCACGGGCTGTTTTCCATCAGCACCACGATGCCCGGCACGGTGGCGATCGGGTAGAAACCGCACTGGCGGAACAGCGGCTCGTTCTGCACCTTGGTGTAGATAAACAGCTGAGTGTGATGGCGCTCGTAGGCCAGGTTCACCAGCTCGGTCGCCAGCGCCAGCGCCAACCCTTCGCCGCGCATCAGCGGGCTGATGGCGACGCATTTGATAATATTGTCGGCGATGCCGCCGCAGGCGACCAATTTGTCGTGCTGGGTAACGGTAATAAATATTTCAACCGTGGTGTCGATATTCAGATCGTTACTGCGCAAGAAGGCGCTTATTTCCGAAATCGCTTTATGATCCGATCGCTTTACCCGATTAAATACGGCATCGCCTAACATAACACGCTCTCTGGGTTAACTAGCAAACAACAAGTTAAATACAAAAAGGCATTTTAATTAACATCAACAAGGATAATTAAAACCTTAAAAACCATGGAGATAAACGCCGCTTCGCGTTCGATAAAGCAATGGTAAACAGAAAAAAAACGCCGATTATTGACCTATTTCACAAACCGTTCCCGGTTAATAAGTTATTTAATGTTCTTTATTTGCTTAATTAATCTTATGGTGTTTATTATTGAGATAATCTTTATTTGGCGCCGCAGTTTACTTACATTCATTTAGCATCTTGATTGCAATAGTAGGTTTCATTATGGAATGGCTGAACATCCTGATCGTTGAAGACGAAACGCCGCTGGCGGAAATGCACGCGGAGTTTATCCGCCAGAACGGCGGCTGCCGCCAGATTTGGCTGGCCGGCACCCTGGCGCAGGCGCGCGCCATGACCGAGCGCTTCAAGCCGGACCTGATTCTGCTGGACAACTTTCTGCCGGACGGCCAGGGCATCACCCTGCTGCGCGAACTGACGCTGAGCGGGTATCGCGGCGGCATCGTGTTCATCACCGCCGCCAGCGACATGGCCACCGTGGCCGAGGCGTTGCGTTACGGCGTGTTCGACTACCTGATCAAACCGCTGGCCTATGACCGGCTGAGCCAGACCCTGCAGCGCTTCAGCCAACGCCGCGAAGCGCTGAAGGACAAAGCGCGCCTCAACCAGCGCCGCATCGACGAGATGTTCAACACCTATGCCCGCGGCGAGCAGCAGGCGGCGCTGCCCGCCGGCATCGACGAGCTGACGCTGGGCAAGGTCCGCGCGCTGTTTGCCGAACCCGCCGCGCGCCACACCGCTGAAAGCGTTGCGCAAAAAATGGGGCTCAGCCGCACCACCGCGCGCCGTTATCTGGAGTTTTGCACCGCCGCGCAGCAGCTGCGCGCCGAGATCATTTACGGCAAGGTCGGCCGCCCGCAGCGGATCTACCGCGCCGGCGAACCGCATTAACGGTTATTTGATCGCCCTTGCAAGGTTGCGTGTAACCGCTTTACTTTTTATGCGCCGGTCAGCATCTTGGTGAGCATCACCTAGCCGACAGGACGATCGCCGATGCCCGCTGCGCCCCTTGCTTCCCTGACCGAGATCCTCGCCCGCCGTGACTGGCAAAACCCGGCCTGCACCCACTACCGCCGGCTGGACGCTCACCCGCCGTTCGCCAGCTGGCGCACGGTGGAAGACGCGCGCGACGATGCCCCCAGCGCCAGCCGCCGGTCGCTGAACGGCGAGTGGCGCTTCAGCTATTTCCCGCGCCCAGAGGCGGCACTGGAAGGCTGGCTGCAGCAGGATCTGCCGGACGCCGCCCCGCTGACGGTGCCAGGCAACTGGCAGCTCGCCGGCTACGATGCGCCGATCTACACCAACGTGCGCTACCCGTTCCCGGTCGATCCGCCGCGCGTGCCGGAAGACAACCCGACCGGCTGCTACTCGCGCACCTTCAGCGTCGATCCGGCCTGGCTGGCCGCCGGCCAGACGCGCGTTATCTTCGACGGCGTCAACTCGGCGTTCTATTTATGGTGCAACGGCCACTGGGTCGGCTATTCGCAGGACAGCCGCCTGCCGGCAGAGTTCGATCTCAGCCCGTGGCTGCGGCCGGGTGAAAACCGGCTGGCGGTGATGGTGCTGCGCTGGTGCGACGGCAGCTATCTGGAAGATCAGGACATGTGGCGCATGAGCGGCATCTTCCGCGACGTCAGCCTGCTGCACAAACCCGCCGCGCACCTGAGCGATGTGCGCATCACCACGCCGCTGCATGACAGCTTTACCCGCGGCGAACTGGTGGTGACGGCGCGCGCCAACCGGCCCGGCCCGCTGCAGGTGCAGGTTCAGCTGTGGCGCGACGGCACGCGGGTGGCCGAACGCACCCAGCCGCTCGGCAGCGAGATCGTGGACGAGCGCGGCGCCTATGACGATCGCGTCACGCTGCGCCTGCCGGTGGAACGCCCGGCGCTGTGGAGCGCCGAAACGCCCGCGCTGTATCGCGCCACCGTCGCCCTGCTCTCGCCCGAGGGGGAGATTATCGAGGTGGAGGCCTATGACGTCGGCTTCCGTCAGGTAGAAATCAGCGGCGGGTTGCTGAAGCTCAACGGACAGCCGCTGCTGATCCGCGGCGTTAACCGCCACGAGCATCATCCGCGCCACGGCCAGGTGATGGACGAGGCGACGATGCGCCACGACATCCTGCTGATGAAGCAGCACAACTTCAACGCGGTGCGCTGCTCGCATTACCCCAATCACCCGCTGTGGTACCGGCTGTGCGACCGCTATGGGCTGTACGTGGTGGACGAAGCCAATATCGAGACCCACGGCATGCAGCCGATGAACCGCCTGGCTGACGATCCGCTGTGGCTGCCGGCGATGAGCGAGCGCGTCACCCGCATGGTGCAGCGCGATCGCAACCACCCTTGCATCATTATCTGGTCGCTGGGCAACGAGTCCGGCCACGGCGTAAACCACGACGCGCTGTACCGCTGGGTGAAAAGCCAGGATCCGACCCGCCCGGTGCAATATGAAGGCGGCGGCGCCGACACCGCCGCTACCGACATCATCTGCCCGATGTATGCGCGAGTGGATCAGGATCAGCCGTTCCCGGCGGTGCCCAAATGGGCGATCGGCAAGTGGATCGGCCTGCCGGAGGAACAGCGCCCGCTGATCCTGTGTGAATACGCCCATGCAATGGGCAACAGCTTCGGCGGTTTCGAGCGCTACTGGCGCGCGTTCCATGCACATCCGCGCCTGCAGGGCGGCTTTGTCTGGGACTGGGTCGATCAGGCGCTGATCAAACGCGACGAGCGCGGCGAAGAGTTCTGGGCCTACGGCGGCGACTTCGGCGACTCCCCCAACGATCGCCAGTTCTGCCTGAACGGGCTGGTGTTCGCGGATCGTACCCCACACCCGGCACTGTTCGAAGCGCAGCGGGCCCAGCAACTGTTCCGCTTCGCCTTCGACGCCGCCTCGCTGACGCTGACCGTCACCAGCGATTACCTGTTCCGCCACACCGACAACGAACAGCTCAACTGGCGGCTGGAGCTGGACGGCGTGGAGCGCGCCAGCGGCAGCTTCGATCTGGCGCTGCCGCCTCAGGGCAGCACTCGCTTCACCCTGCTCGACCGGCTGCCGATGCTGCATCAGCCCGGCGAGCTGTGGCTGAACGTGGAGGTGGTGCAGCCGCAGGCCACCGACTGGTCCGAAGCGCACCACCGCTGCGCCTGGGATCAGTGGCGGGTGCCGCGCGCGCTGCATCCCGCGCCGCCGCCGGCGCAGGGCGTGCCGCCCACGCTGACTGAAGACGATCAGGGGCTGACGCTCACCCACGGCGACCAGCGCTGGCGCTTCGAGCGCAGCAGCGGCCACCTGACGCAGTGGTGGCAGAATGAACAGCCGCAGCTGCTGACGCCGCTGCGCGACGGCTTTGCGCGCGCGCCGATCGATAACGACATCGGCGTCAGCGAGGCGGATCATATCGATCCCAACGCCTGGGTCGAACGCTGGAAGCTGGCGGGCCTGTACCGGCTGGAGGAGCGCTGCACGCGGCTGCAGGCGGATGCGCTGCAAAACGGCGTGCAGGTGGTGAGCGAACACCAGTTCGGCGTGGACGGGCAGATTTTACTGCTCAGCCGCAAACAGTGGCTGTTCGACGCGCTGGGCGCGGTGAGCGTGAACGTGGAGGTCGAGGTGGCCGACGCCCTGCCGCCGCCGGCGCGCATCGGCCTGCACTGCCAACTGGCAACGGTGCAGCCGCAGGCGGAATGGCTGGGCCTGGGCCCGCACGAGAACTACCCGGATCGATGCCTGGCCGCGCAGCACGGGCGCTGGCGCCTGCCGCTGGCGGATCTGCACACGCCGTATATTTTCCCCGGCGAGAACGGCCTGCGCTGCGACACCCGCAGCCTGCGCTACGGCGGCTGGCGCATCGACGGCCGCTTCCACTTCTCGCTCAGCCGCTACGGCCTGCAACAGCTGATGGCCTGCAGCCACCAGCATCTGCTGCAGCCGGAAGCAGGCACCTGGCTGCATCTGGACGGCTTCCATATGGGGGTGGGCGGCGACGATTCCTGGAGCCCGAGCGTGCACCGGGATTACCTGCTCACCGCCGGCGTTTACCGCTATCAGCTGCGCCTGCAGCGGGCGCCCGAGGGCTAAATCTGCCAAAAAACTCAACGGGTTGCGCATTCTGTAAGCAAACAGTCACAGAATGTGTAATCCGCCTTTGACATGCCGACGGCGCCTCGCTATTATTCGCCCCGTTCACACGATTCCTCTGTAGTTCAGTCGGTAGAACGGCGGACTGTTAATCCGTATGTCACTGGTTCGAGTCCAGTCAGAGGAGCCATATTTAGAGAAGCCCGCTCAGGGAAACCTGAGCGGGCTTTTTGCTGTTGGGCGGATCATAATCGGCGATCCCCTACGCTCTCGCTACCCGACACCGTTCAGCCATCCGTTGAACGGGTGAGTTTCTCCCATTGTTCAATTTCCTGACCTAACGCCTCGAGCTTTTGCCGCACCAAACTTAATGCGTCACTGCCTAACAACAGATGCGTGGGCGGGTTCCCGCTCTCGATCAATGCCAGCATGGCGTGAGCCGCCTTAACCGGATCGCCGAGTTGCTTACCGCTTTTTTCCTGACGCGCCTGACGAACAGGTTCAAATAACGCGTCATAGTCCGGAAGACGACGAGGGCTGCGCACCATTGAACGCCCGGCCCAGTCCGTTCGAAACGAGCCGGGCGCCACGGCGGTCACGTGTAGGTTGAACGGGGCAAGCTCTTTACTTAACGTTTCTGATATCCCTTCCAGTGCAAATTTGCTGCCGCAGTAATAGCTGATACCGGGCAAGGTAATGAAACTGCCCATTGAGGTGATATTGATAATGTGGCCCCGACGGCGCTGGCGCATGCCCGGTAGCACGGCTTTGATCATCGCCACCGCGCCAAACACATTGACGTCAAACTGGCGGCGCAGCTCTGCAAGCGGGGATTCTTCCAGAATGCCTTCATGGCCGTAACCGGCATTGTTCACCAGCACATCTATCGGACCAATGGCAGACTCTATCTCTCCAACCACCTCATCAATACGTTCAACGTCCGTGACATCAAGCAGATAGCCAAAAGCCCGCTGCGTATCGAGCGCACCGAAAGCCTGCAGTGCTTCGCTGTTGCGCACCGTCCCTACAACCCGATGCCCCACGGCGAGGGCTTCTCGCGCCAGCGCCTGACCAAAGCCACTGCTGACGCCGGTAATTAAAATCGTTTTTGCAGATGCCATAAAAAGAACTCCCATGAACCATGAAGGTTGCATGGTATTCTCTTCCCTGCCGTATTTTTAGGCCGTATTTTCTCTTTTTCTTGCCTGATTTTATGAGGTGGTGGGATGTCCGACATGATTGCCCTGATGAATAGGCTTGCGGTGCAAGAGGGATACAACCTCACTGCCCTACCTGATGTGCGAATTTTGCGTTCCGATCGCCCGCTTGCCAGAACGCCGGTGCTTTACGATCCGGGGATCGTGATCGTCTGCCAGGGCAGCAAACGCGGCTATTTCGGTCAACAGACCTATTTATATGATGAGCAGCACTACCTGGCGGTTTCGGTGCCGGTGCCGTTTGTGATGGAAACCGACGCGTCGGCAGCACATCCGCTGCTGGCGATTTATATACATCTGGATTTTCAGCTTGCCGCGGAACTGATGTTGCAGATTGAACAGCATGGCGCCCCGCATCCTCCCGTCGCGCCGCAAAGCATGATGTCGAGCCCCATGGACAGCGCGGTAAAAATGGCCGTACTTCGCTTACTTGAAGTCCTGGCTAACCCGCTTGAGGCGGCGATCCTCGGCCCGGCGCGGGTGCGTGAGCTTTATTTTCGCGTGCTGACAGGCGCACAGGGCAACGCAATGCGTGCCGCGCTGGCCTTGCAGGGCCAATTTGGCAAAATCGGTAAAGCGTTGCAGCACATCCATGCCGCTTACGCGGAGCCGTTAACGCTGACGCAGCTGGCAATGATGGCCGGCATGAGCGTGCCGACCTTTCATAGCCATTTCAAAGCGATAACGCAGATGCCGCCAATGCAGTATGTGAAATCGGTACGCCTGCACCAGGCACGGATGCTGATGGTGCGCCAACAAATCACCGCCGCCGCCGCGAGTTACGCCGTTGGCTATGAAAGCCCATCGCAATTTAATCGCGAATTCAAACGTCTGTTTGGCCTGCCACCGGCAGAGGAGATAAAACGCCTGCAGCGTCACTTCGCCATTCCGCCCGCGCAGCCTGCGTCGGTATTTGTTTCATCGCACTGAGGCTTATTTGGTATGGCAAAACGATAGTTCGCTTCTGGCGCCAGGCGGACCAGCACTTGGAGAGAAAATCCGCTATGAGCGAGGAGTGGAACTTCAGCTGATTTTTATACAGTTATTTTTCGAGTCGTTTTAGTTCTTTTACAGATGAGTGAACCTGGCTCCGACCATAAACAACCGAAGAGTAACAGCGACCAGTGTCATCAATTATCTGACAACGGCACTGAAAAGGCTCACCTGCGGTTGAGCATTTATTCAACTGCTCGTGTTTAGCATTAACGTTAAAATCGAGCGTAATACTAGCTTCACTGACCCAAATATCAGGAATTTGTTGCTTTCTTAACAAATGTCCAAGCATGCCTACATAGTGGAGTTCAACATAATGTCTCAGATTAAAGTGCGGTAAGCTTTTAGGGGGAGTAAGGAAAAAATCTATCGTAGTGAGTTTGTTATTGATAGCCAATAACTTTAACTGACCAATAGCCCAGTATCCTTTAAAGTCGTTGTTACGGCTCACAAAGCTCTCATTAAGAGCATTAGCTATGCCCTGCAATTCAATTCGGCGTGCCATTCCCCCCCCCAATTGCTTGGTAAAAATTATGGCAGCAACTGTAAGCTCTACTGATACCTCGTGCCAATCTTTAATGTGCTTTTCGTGATTCTGAACTGCCGCTAAGTAATCAATATGCTTGGTTTTTACGGTGTCCGCTCCTGGCACAAAACTGCCCCGGCGGATCACCTACTCAACAATCTCCACAAGCACCAAAAGGCCCGCCCCCAGGCAGGCCTTTATCCCTCCGCAATGTCTCAGGCCCCATCCCGCTCCGCAACCCGCGCCATCAATGCCCCCAGCAACGCCAGGTCGACCAGCAATGCCAGCGCGAAACAGATCCCTCTCACGCCCGGTGCGGCATAGGTTTGCACCAGCGAAGCGGCAATCACTACGGCCACGATAGTCACTACCGTCGTCAGCCTGCACGCCACGGCGAACGCCGCTTTCTCCCCCACTGCCGTGCGGTAGGCGACGCCCTGCCCCAGACCGCCGAGGACGATGCCCGCCAGCAGGGCCGGCCAATCATGGCCGCCGAACAGCATCAGCAGCGTCAATAGCCACCCCACCGCTGCCAGTAAAAAGCCGTAGCGGAGAATCGCCAGCGCAGGCCGGTTCCGCAGCGGCCGTAGACGGGCCAGTGCGGCGCCGCCGAGAAACGCCAGCGCCAATGCCGTTAGCAGCATCAGGGTCGCGCCGATGCCCAGTAGATTTTCGGTCTTCAGCAGCAAGGCGCCCGCCGCGACCGGCACGCTGAGCGCCAGGGCGCTCGCCGCCGCTCCCGTGTGTGCCATGGCGCCCAGGGCACCGTTGTTGATATAAAGGCTCATCGTTCACTCCCGACATGATGGAAATGATGAAATAAATTCATTTCCCTGTTCACAGGTTAGTAGCCTATCTCTTATATAATCGGTCAGACAAACTCATAGTTTTCAGCCTTAGATGAGAATAACTCAGCCATGAGAAAACCCCGTTTGCCGCCGCTGGGCGCGCTGCGCGCCTTCCACGCCGTGGCCGGCTGCCGCAGCTTTAAACATGCCGCCGAAGCGCTGGGCGTCAGCGCGACGGCGGTCAGCCATCAGATCAAGCTGCTGGAATCGGTGCTGGAATGCCGGGTGTGCGAGCGCAGCGCGCAGGGCGTCAGCCTGACCGAGACCGGCGAGATCCTGTATGCCGGCACCCAGCGCGCCTTCGCCGCACTGGAGCAGTCCGTCGCCCAAATCACCCGCGCCCAGCAGCCGCCGGCGCTGACCGTCACCACCACCTCCAATTTTCTCACCCACTGGCTGGTGCCGCGCCTGGCCGATTTCAAGGCGGAGTTTCCCGCCATCGATCTGCGCCTGCACACCAGCGTCGAGCGGGTCGATCTCAGCCAGCGCACCGTGGACGTCGCCATCCGCTACCGCGAAACATCGGAAAGCGATCTGCACTGCACCTTGCTGCATGAGGATCGTTTTATCGTGGTGGCCAGCCCGGCGCTGGCGCTGGAGCGCATCGAAGATTTGCAGCGGGTGACGCTGTTTCACGTGGAACATCGGCAGGTGCCCGCCGACGCGCCGACCTGGGAAAACTGGCGACGGCGCTACGGGCCGGAAGGGTTGAACGTGGAAGCCGGGCTGACCTTCAGCGACGAAACCCATGCGCTGCAGGCGGCGGTGGCCGGCCAGGGGGTGGTGATCGCCAGCCGGCTGCTGGCGCGCGATTTGTTGCAGCGCGGCGTGCTGGCCGCGCCGTTCGAGATGGCGTTACCCGGCGCCAACTACTATCTGGTGGCCACCGAAGAGACCGCGCAGCGCCCCGATATCATTGCGCTGCGCGAATGGTTGCTGCGGCAAATGGCGACGGGCTAACGGCGCTCGGGGGCGATCTCCCCCAGGCGGATCGCCACGCCGATCGCCTGCGCGGTGGTGGCGGCGCCGAGGCGTTGGCGAATACGCCGCAGGTGGTTTTCCACCGTGCGTTCAGACAGGCCGAGCATCGCAGCGATATCCGCCTGCCGCCGGCCGATGGCGGTCCAGCTCAGCACTTCGCGCTCACGCGCCGACAGTCGGCCCTCTCCCTCGCCGGCCGCCGGTGCGAACAGCCGCCGTGCCGCCTGAAAGGCCGCCGTACCCACCAGCGACAGCGCCAGCCGCACCGGCGGCGAGGCATCGATGCGCTCGCCCCCCAGGCTGACGGCCCCCTCCAAACCGGCCGGGCCAAACACCGGGATCTGCACGCCGTGCAGGCCGGCGCCGCGCGGCGTGCGCACAATCCGATAGCGCTCGCCCTGCTGCGCCCGGGTTTTAGTCCAGAAGAACGGCTCGCTGGCCCGCAGCATGTGCCGGGTCACCGGGCAGTGCCGCACGTAGGTCAACGCATCGACGGCCTCGCCGTCGCCGAACCAGTCGCCCTCGACCCAGTAGATATGCTCGATCCCCGCCTCCGCCGTGGCGGAAGCGGAAAACAGCACAAAGCGATCGAAACCGAACGGCGCGGCGAAGGCGCGAACCCGCCCCTGAATGGCGGACAGGGTTCGCTCGTGGTCCATCGCCAGCGCCGTCTGGAAAGCGCGCTGCGCGATCTCGTCGCTCATCGCGTGGCGACGTCGGCCAGCAGCGTCTCTGCCGCCAGTTTGCCGAGGTTGTTGGAAGCCAGCGGGCTGTCGCCGGTCAGCAAGCGCCGATCTTTATGCACCTTGCCGGTGATGTCGGCGTTGACGATCTTAACGCCCCGCTCGCGCAGGCGTTCGCCCACCAGCCAAGGCATCGGGCCGGGGATATAGCCGATGTCGATGTTGGCGCCGGTATCGAGCGAGTCCGGGAACACGCACATCTCATAGCCGCGATAGAGGAAATCCTCTTTGTTCTCGCCAATGCCCGCCGCCAGCAAACCGGCCGGCCCGTGGCACAGCGAAATCACATAGCGATCGTTGTCATGCGCCCAGTGCAGGGTCTTTTTCACCTCTTCGCTGAACGGGATATCATTGAGCACGCCGTGGCCACCGGGGATGAAAACGCCGAGGTAGTTGCCGCCATCCAGATCCTTCACCACTTCCGTCAACTTTTTCGGCTGCTTGAGCTGGCTGCGGTACTTCTCGTAGGTGGCCTTGACTGCTTCATCTTCATGCGGGAACGCCCACATCTCCAGCTTCACCGGATCGCCGGACGGCGTGGCGATGTCGATCTCGAAACCGGCCAGATCCAGGTGATACATCGGCAACAGCATCTCGACCGGATGGTTGCCGGTGGAGAAGAACTTGCCGTTTTGCATCAGCAGGTAACGCTCCTGCGAGGCGATCATCAGCACCTTCCACTTGCCGCCGCGATAGGCGTTCGGGTAGCTGGCACCCGTGAAGTCGGTTTTGGACGAGGTGTACTGGCTGAGGGAGTAAGGCGATGGGAAGAATGCGTTGTCTTCCGCCACATCCGGGGTGGGATTACGATCGTTGGATACTGAATCAGTCATGATTATCTCCATATTCACCGTTGCATTTCTCTTTCAGCTTAAATAACCGCCGGCGGGGCCGCAATGAGGGATATCCCTCAATCACCCTCGCGCTGGCGGCGCTCAAGCGGGGTGCGGTAGCGCGACAATGAACGTTTCTTCGCTGACGCCGGCATATTCGTACCGGCACTTTCTCACCGGTACCTGGAAGTAACGCTCCAGGATATCCTCTTGCAGCAAGGCGTTTTTATCGCCAAACATGCACTGTCGCTTATTCATCAGCAGGCACTTGTCGGAGATGCGATCGGCATAATGCAGAAAATGCGTATTCAGCACGATCGTCATCTGCCGCTCTTTGGCGAGGCGCCAGAGCATCTCGATCATTTTAGCCTGATTGTAAAAATCCAGATTCGATTCCGGTTCGTCGAGGATCATGACGTCGGGATCCGCCGCCAGCGCCTTGGCGAAATAACACATCTGCAGTTCTCCACCGCTGATCTGGTTGATATTTTTCTGCGCCAGCGGCGCGATCTCCAGCGCGTGTAACACCGCCTGCGCCTTGGCGACATCTTGCCGCCGCGGCCTGGCGAACCACCCCGCCTGGCGGGCACAGCCGAAAGTGACAAAATCGAGTACCCCATAAGCGAAATGCGGCGTTTTCGCCTGCGGCACATAGGCCAACCGGGCGGGCCGATTGTCGATGCGGCCGATCTGGCACACGCCAGACAGGGGCCGGCACAGGCCCGCGATGTGTCTCAGCAACGTGGTTTTACCGGCGCCGTTCGGCCCGAGCACGCTGAGGATCTCGCCCCGCGCCAGATGAAAACTGACGTTGTCGAGAAGGGGTTCTCGCCCCTTGAAACCCAGGGTCAGCTGGTTAACTGTGATCATGTTTGCTGCTCGTAATAAAAAGGAGAGCGAAAAGCGGCGCGCCGATCAGCGCAGTCAGGATGCCGATCGGGATTTCAGCATAGGTGGCCCCTCTGGCGATATTGTCGATCACCAGCAAAAACAGCGCCCCGCTCAGCGCCGAAGCGGGGATCAGGCGGCCGTGGTTATACCCCAACACGCTTCTCACCAAATGCGGGATCACCAAGCCGACCCACCCCACCACGCCGGCCAAGCTCACCGAGGCGGAAACCAGCAAAGAGGCGGCGATCAGCAACAGGATCTTCAGCCGAGGCGGATTCAGGCCGGCGATGCGCGCCTCGTCGTCTCCCAGCGAGAGAATGTTCATGTTCCACCTGAGCCGGTAGATAGTCAGGCAACACGCCGCAAACAGCGGGATCAGCCAATAAACCTGCGCTTTCGCTACCGAAGCGAAACTGCCCATCAGCCAGAAGACGATCGCTGGCAAGGTATCCTGCGGATCGGCGACATATTTTATGACCGAGACAAACGCGATAAACAGCGACGCGATAATCATGCCGGACAAAATCGTGGTGAGTGCATCCTGCCGGCGTTTGAGGCGGCAGATGCCCAGCACCAGCAGCAAGCTCACCACGCCGAAAAGAAACGACAGCAGGGAACTCAGGGCAAAAGGCAAACTCAACAAAATGCCCAGCGCAGCGCCAAAGGCGGAGGCGGAAGAGGTGCCCAGCACGTCCGGGCTGGCCAGCGCGTTTTTCAGCACCGCCTGAAAGGTCGCACCGGCGACCGCCAACCCACCGCCCACCAGCATCACCGCCACCACCCGCGGCGCGCGCAGGTTAAAAATCACCGAGTAGCGGGCCTGGTTTTCCCCCGGCATGTTCCCCTGCCATAAAATCTGCACCACATCATGGGCCGACAAGGCGTAGCGGCCGGCAAACAGCGATGCGAAGGCGACCACACAGAGCGAAATAAACAATCCCGCCATGATCGCCACATATTTTCCTCTGCCCGGCATCCCCAAGCTCCTCCAACGAACTCACGCTATTCAACCGTGGCACTAGCGTTGCGCCAGCACCTCATCCAGCAACCGGTCCGGGATCGCATAAGAGAACATCGTCTGATAATAGCGACGCGTCTCCTCCCGCAGCGTTTTGTCGCTAATGTCTTCAGGGGCATACCGGTTGATCATAAACAGCGGCAGCAGTGACGTTTCCGCCGACAGGCCCCCCCAGTTGTGAATGCCCACCGGCGTCGAGAAAACCTTGCCGTTTTTCACCGCCCTGAGCGTCTCCCACGCCTGGCCGGGGATCCCCCCGTGCAGCAGCGCTTTGGCGCTGCCGAACACCACGAAAATCACATCCGGGTCCCAGGCCATGATTTGCTCCATCGAAACGTTGATGTACCTGCCGGCATCCCCCTTCACCGGCAAATCCCCGGCGACGTTGTCCATGCCGGCCATTTTCAGATAGGTGTCGCCGTAGGTGTGTGGGCCGCTCACCTTCAGCTGCCTGCCGTCGCTTTCTTCCAGATATAACGCCCTGACGTGCTGCGCGCGGATGGCGGCGGCATAGGGGCGGATCTGCTTCAGGGTCTTTTCCCAGGCGTCTTTGAATTTATGCGTGCGCGGCAGGCCGAGGGTGTCGGCGAAGGTATTTTCCCAATACACCTGGGTGACCATCGGCTGGTATTTGGTCTTCCCGCCGGCGTCCAGATCGACGGTCATCACGCCCGCCCTTTCCAGCCGATCGTCCTGGCTTTTGCCGTAGTAATAAATGATGTCGGGCCGCAGATTCATTAACGACTCCATGTTGACCCGATAGTCTTTATTGATGAAATCGGACGTGATCCTGCCGATATCCGGCTTCATGTCCTTCAACACATGCCTATCGGCATGCATGAACGCCCAGGGCCCCACGCCGACGACGTGCCGATAGGCCGCCTCGTTCGCCAGGATCACGCCGAAGGGGCAGTTGCCGGTGATGACGATCCGCGGGTAGCTGCCGGGCAGCGTTTGCGTCGCCGCGCTTTGCAACGGCTCGGCCGCCGCCGGCAGGCTGGCGCCGGCGCAAGGCACCGTCGGCAAGGCAAATAGGGCCAGCAGCGCGGTGGCGATAAATTTCACTGTTACGCACATGGTGCCTCCTGCGCGCACGCTCGGCGGCGCGCGTCGATGGGCTGTATTAGGCCGACGCGGCGATGCCTGCTGCCATAATGGTTATCCCGGCCACAAAGACGATTGCCGTGGTGGCTACCGCGCCGCCACCAACCAACGCGGTGGTTTTTCCCGTGGAAAGGTCTTTTCGTTGCAGGAAAGAAAGCTCTGCCAGGGGAATGATTTTTCCGCTGTCGGCGACGATGTCTTTAGGTTCCACCTTCGCCACCTTCAGCTCGCCGCCGCTGCCGTCCTTCAGGCCATATTTCAACTGGTCGCCGACATAGACCGGCGGCTGCAGCAGGTAATACGGGCTATTGAGCCCCGCCTCTTTTTGTTGCAACGCCACGTCGTGGTAGGTCGTGCAACCGGCAAGGGAAAACGCCGCCATCCCGATAACCAACGGCACTAATGGGATAAATCGCATGGGAAACCTCGTGCTTCTATTTGCTGGTTTTTAACGTAACGGCGGACTTGAAGCGCATATAGCTCACGACCAGAGAAAGGAACGAGAATGCCGCCCCCGCCATTAAACTGATATTCGTCGCTTGCGCGCCGCGCATATTGAAGAAAATCGCCACTAACGCCGAACCGACGATTTGCCCGATCAATCGGGAGCTGCCCAACAGGCCGCTGGCGATGCTGCTGTTTTCGTGCGAGACCGAGGTCATGATCAGCAGGTTGTTCGGTGATTGAAACAGGCCGAAACCGATGCCGCACAGCGCCACACGCCATACGATCGCCCCATTCGACGGATCGCTCGGCAAATTGGCCATCAGCAGCATGCCTGCCAGCAGACAGGCGAGGCCCGAGAGGGCAACAAGATTGGGATCGTATTTCTTGGCCAAATCGCCGGAAATTAGCGAAGACGCCATGGTGGCCAGCGGCCAGGCGGTCAGCAGCAGACCGATGTCCACCACGTTTCTTTGCAGGACATTGTGGAAATAGAAAGGCAGCGATACAAAAGCCAAAAGCTGGGTGCTGTAAGACAGCATCGACATCAGCAAAGACAATGACAGCGTCGGGTTATGCAGCATCGCGATCGGGATCAGCGCGGCGTTGGCCTTTCTTTTCTGATTGATGTACAGCCACCCGGCCAGCCCGGCGAATACCGCAAAGCTGAGCGCCGCCGCCGGCAGATGGTGGGTGGTCATGCTCATCGTGCTGAGCGAGAAAGCGATAAACAGCACAAACACCAACAGAGCCCCCCCGCTGTCGAATCCAACGCTGCGCCGCTCGCGGGGGGCCAGGAAGATCAGGCTCAGCAGCAGCGACAGGCAGGCGATGGGAACATTGATGGTAAACAGCCAGTTCCAGCTCGTCTGAGAAAGTATCGCCGAGGCGATGGACGGCCCGGCGGCGGCGGAAACCGACACCACCATCACATTGATCCCCAAGCCGCGCCCCAGCAGCCTTTCCGGGTATATCTCCTTGATCAGCGCCGCATTGACGCTGAGCACCGCCGCCGCACCGAAGCCCTGTATCACCCTGAATGCCGTCAGCATCGACAGCGTCGTGGACAGCGCGCAGCCCAAGGATGAAAAAGCGAACAGCACCACCCCGGCTATAAAGATCTTTTTATTGCCCACCGCGCGGCCCAGCGCCGCGAAGGGCATCAAAGAGGCGACAACGGCAAACTGGTAGGCATTAATAATCATGATGGAGGCCGATTCGGAAACGCCGAAATCTTTGGCGATCACCGGCAATGCCACGTTGGCGATGGTACTGTCGAGCATGGCGATGACCGTGCTTAACGAGACCGCGAGAACGGCGAATATATTTAGTGTCTCTTTTTCCTGGTGTTTAAAAGTCATGTTAACGCTCCAAAAACGTGAGTAGCTTCATGCCGGCGGCAAAGACCCCGCTTTTTATCCGTTTTAATGTTTACGTTATAACATATCAATTAAAGAGGAGAATAAATCTCATTTGAAATATTAGATTAAATAGTGTGTCAAAATAAGAATTAACAAATGCAAAACAAATTAATATCAATACAAACATTCAATAAACAAAATAAATGCAGTATAAAAAACCAGTGAATTTAAGGAATGACATTAAAAGTAACAGCCGCTAACAGACAACCCCGCCGGCGCGTGAAATTGTTATGTTATAACAAAAACACCCTTTCCTTTTATGCTGGTTAACCTTATGGCTAAGACGGACCTTTTGAACACCCGGTTATCTCGCCGCAGAATGATGTTGGCAGGGTTGGCGGCCCTGGCGCTGAACGGCGCCGTTTCCCCGCTGGCTCACGCCCACGGCCTGCCACGTCCCAAAAAGCAGAACGGCCCTCAGGGGGCGCGAAAAAGATTCCTGGTCATGTTGGATCCCGGTCATGGCGGCATCGACTCCGGCGCCATTGGCCACACCGGTTCGCTGGAAAAACATGTCGTTCTGGCGATCGCCAGAAATGTGCGTGCACAGCTTGATCGACACGGCATCGATGCCCGCCTGACGCGCGACAGCGACGTTTTTATCCCGCTTTACGATCGGGTGGAGATCGCGCACCGGCATGGCGCGGATCTTTTCATGTCCATCCACGCCGACGGCTTTACCTGCCCCAGCGCCTGCGGCGCGTCGGTCTTTGCGCTTTCCAATAAAGGCGCCAGCAGCGCGATGGCGAAATACTTATCGAACAGTGAAAACGCGGCGGACGATCTCGCCGGCCCCCACGTCATCAAGAAAGATCGCTATTTGCAGAAGATACTGTTTGATTTGGAACAAACGGAAACGATCAAAGAAAGCCTGACGCTGGGCTCGCACCTGATCCAACATATTGCGCCCATCCATCATTTGCATGCCAAAAATACCGAACAGGCGGCCTTCGTGGTCTTAAAGTCCCCGTATATTCCTTCCGTCTTGGTGGAAACCTCGTTCATCACCAACCCCGAGGAAGAAAGGCTGCTGGGCACCCCTGCATTCCGAAATAAAATCGCCACCGCCATCACGCAGGGGATCGTCAGTTACTTTAAACGCGAAACGCACGCTTAAGCTTCGCCGGGGCGGCAAGCTCACGGGCTTGCCGCGCACAGGGACGGTGCCATCATGATAAAACGCAATCCTCGTTATTTTTCGGCGGGCATGCTGTTCCCCCTGCTGGCCCTGTTGCCGCGCGGCGCCTTCGCCGTGTCGTTGACGGGATCGCAGCAAAACAGCCTGAATTTCTACGGCACGATTATCGCCAGACGCTACAGCGGCCAAAACGAACGCGACGACGGCGACCGCAGCTACCTCTATTTCGGCCTGATAGGCAAAAAAAAGATCGCGCCGCGCTGGCAGGCCTACGCCCACTGGGAATATACCGTCAGCTTCGCCGACGCGACTCGCAACAGCACCCGGCTCGCCTATATCGGCGTGCAAAACGCCACCCTGGGCAGCCTCGATATCGGCCGCAACTGGGGCGTGCTTTATGATGTGACCGCCCTGACCGATCGCTCCCCGCTGTTTAGGGAAATAGCGTACAACTACATCGATAACTTTATGCGCGGCCGGGCGCATAACCTGCTCACTTACCGCCAAACTTTCAGCCTGTTTCAGCGGCGCGCCGCCCTCGCGTTGCAATATCAGTTCAAAGACGGCGACGATCGGCAAACGCCGGGCAAACAAAACGGCAACGGCTTCGGCGCCTCGTTCCGTTATGCGCTGACGCCGACGCTCAGCCTCATCGCCGCCGCCTCGGCGTCTCAAACCACGCAGCGGCAGCAACACGCCGCCGGCTATCGCCGACGCATCGATACGCTGGCCGAAGGGGTTCTCTATGCGTCGAAAAAAATCTATCTTGCGGCCGTGTTCACCCAAAGCGACAACGCCATCAGCCCACAACAAACCGCTAACCGCGGCTCGGCGTCAAGTTATGAAGCGCTCGTCAAATACCGGCTGACGGACCATATTCAGCCCAACATCGGCTATACCCGTTTAATACAGGCCCGGGCAGGCCGCAACACCGACTTATTGAACTACGAGGAGCTGGGGGTGACCTGGTTGCTCAACAGCAACATGCAGGTGTTTATTAACTATGAATTCAATAACCTTTCGCAGCACGCGGCCGGCGTCGATGCGTCGGACAAGCTCGATATGGGCATCAGCTATCACTGGTGATCCGCTTTCGCGCAGCCAATAAAAAGCCCCGCCCGGTGAGGGGCGAGGCTCGCTTAATGGCTCGAGTGGGCCGGCAGCCCAGCGTAGCGCGCTATGGCTAGCCCTGGCGCGGCGGGCATCTTAACGTGGCGCTTGCGCGTTCTTCCACTCCCGCCAAATCGTTTCCAGCCCGGCGCGATACGTCGTGACGGCGAAGTCGGGAAAGCGCTGCTTGAACTTGGTCGAGTCGAACAGGTTGTCGTGCTCGTAGCGCGGCAGCAGCTCGCGCATCTCACGCGCCCCGGATGAAACCAGCCCTGCGGCGATCAACGCCCATTTGCCGATGACGGAATATGAAATGTCCTTCCCAAACACCTCGCAGGCCAAGGCGGCGAACTGCGCATAGGTGAGCCGTTCGTCGCAGCACGGCAAATGCCACGTCTGGCCGAACGCGTCGGGCGTATTGCCGAGCCGGGCTAACCCGCGGCTGGCGTCGGGCGTCCAGATCAGCGTGCGCAGCCTGTCGTCGCGAACCGGCACGCGCGGTTTTTCCCCCGCTTTCAGCCTGTCGACGATCAACGCGTTGGTGAAGCTCTGTGTTTTCCCCGGCCCATAAAACTCAGGAGCACGGCCGATCAGCACGGGGATCTGCTTGCGCTCCATCTCGTCGAGCACCTTCTCGGTCATCAGGGCGCGCACCCGTCCCTTGCGCCCCCGAGGCGCGAACGGCGTCGATTCCGTCTGCGGCTCGCCGTTCTGCGGATACATGTAAGTATTGTCGAAATAAACAAAGGGCACGCCCGCGGTACGGCTGGCGTCCAACGCATTCTGCAGCATGGTCGGAAATTGCCGCTCCCACAGCGCCGAATCCGGCGGCAGGCCGGCGGCGAAATACACCACGTCGCTGCCCTTCACCGCCGCCAGGGTCTGCTGTGCATCGAGCAGGTCGGCCGCGACCAGCGTATCGCTGTCGTTGACCTTCTTCGGGTTGCGGCTGACCAATCTTAAATCATCGGTGTACGCGCGCTTCAGTTCACGCGCCAGCTCTTGGGCGATCTGGCCACTGGCGCCCAGGATCGTTTGCATTTCCGTTCCTCATTGTAATGAAAAAAGCTCCGCCCACTCAGGGCGGAGCAAAAGTGCTTGTTCGCGCTTAACTGTTCACGAACGCCAGCAGATCGGCGTTGACCTGATCGGCATGGGTGGTCGGGATGCCGTGCGGCGCGCCCTTATAGGTATGGAGCGTGCCGTTTTGCACCAGCTTGGCCGAGAGCACGCCGGAATCCTGATAAGGCACCACCTGGTCGTCATCGCCGTGGATCACCAGCACCGGAATGGCAATCTTCTTGAGATCTTCGGTGAAATCGGTCTGCGAGAAGGCGACGATGCCGTCATAGTGCGCCTTGGCGCCCCCCATCATGCCCTGCCGCCACCAGTTCCAGATAATCGCCTCCGACGGTTTGGCACCCGGGCGGTTATAGCCATAGAACGGGCCTGCGGGCACGTCGTAATAGAACTGCGCCCGGTTGGCGGCCAGCTGCGCCTGGAAATCATCGAATACCGATTTTGGGGTGCCCTGCGGATTGGCGTCGGTTTTCACCATCAGCGGCGGCACCGCGCTGATCAGCACCGCTTTGGACACCTTGTCCTCGCCGTGGCGCACGATGTAGCGCACCACTTCGCCGCCGCCGGTCGAGTGGCCTACGTGCATGGCGCCCTGCACGCCCAGGTGTTTTACCACCGCGGCGACGTCATCGGCGTAATGATCCATGTCGTGCCCTTCCCACACCTGGCTGGAGCGGCCGTGGCCGCGGCGATCGTGCGCAACCACGCGGAACCCTTTGTTCACGAAGAACAGCATCTGGGCATCCCAGTCATCGCTGGACAGCGGCCAACCGTGGTGGAAGTAGATAACCTTGCCGTTTTTTGGGCCCCAATCCTTGTAGAAAATCTCGACGCCATCGCTGGTCGTTACATAACCCATGTCGTTTCTCCCGTTTACACTCTGGTTAAAAAAGAAGGTTTATACTGCGCACGGCGCCGGGATCTCTGGCTCCCTCATCCCGGTTGGCCGACGATCTTGCGTTGATCGTTTAACGAGTATAGGTTTAAAGTTCACTTTAAGGTCAATAGTGGCCCGGCAAGCGGTATTTCCCTCAGTAACGCGATCGGCATCAGGAGTATTCAAGTGCAAGGAGATGACACCGCCACGACGATGGAGCAACGGCTTGCCGCCCAGCGCCACGCCTTCCTGCGCGACGGCGCGCCGACGAGGGATCAGCGCAAGGCCGCTCTGCGCCGCTTGCGAAGCGCCATTCTGGCCCAGCGCGCCGCGCTGGCGGCGGCCGTCAGCGCGGACTTCGGCCACCGTACGCCTTACGAAACCGACATTCTGGAGATCCTGGTCACCGTGCAGGCGATCGATTACCTGCTGCGCAACCTGAAACGCTTCATGCAGCCGGAGCGCCGCCACGTCGCCCTGCCGTATCAGGCCGCACGCGCCTATGTGCAATATCAGCCCAAGGGGGTGATTGGCATCATGGCGCCGTGGAACTATCCCTTCTCGTTGACCTTCATCCCGCTGGCCACCGCCCTGGCCGCCGGCAACCGCGTGATGCTGAAACCTTCGGAGCTCACGCCACATACCAGCCGCCTCATCGAAACGATGCTGGCGGCGCTGTTTCCCGCCGATGAGGTCGCCGTCGTGACCGGCGGGCCGGACGTCGGGGCCAAATTCAGCGAGCTGGCGTTCGACCATCTGGTGTTCACCGGCAGCACGGCGATCGGCCGTCAGGTCATGCAGGCGGCCGGCAAACATCTGGTGCCGTTAACGCTTGAACTGGGCGGCAAAAGCCCCGCCGTCATGGCGCGCGGCGCGGTTAACGCCAGAAACGTCAAGAGCGTGGCGTTCGGCAAGCTGTCAAACGCGGGCCAAACCTGTATCGCGCCCGATTACCTGCTGGTTCATCAGGACGATCTGGCAAGCTTCATGGCGCTCTATGACGCGGCGGTTAAAAGCTTTTATCCCGACGGGCCAACCGGCGACGACTACGGCGCCATCATCAACGACAGGCACTACCACCGCTTGCACGATCTGCTCGCCGATGCCCAGGCGCGGGGCGCGCAAATCCATCCGGTCGGCCACCGCCCGGACTCGGCGTCTGAACGGCCGAAAACCCTCGCCCCCACGCTGATCGTCGGCGCCCCCGACGACAGCCGGATCATGCAAGAGGAGATCTTCGGGCCGCTGCTGCCGCTGCGCACCTACGCCGCCTTTGATGAAACGATCGACGTTATCAACGCCGGGCCGCGCCCGCTTGCGCTCTACTACTTCGGTCCGCCGGGCGAGGATCGGGACCGGCTGCTGGCGCGCACCACCTCCGGCAACGTCAGCGTTAACGCCACCCTACTGCATTTCGCCCAGGACGATCTGCCGTTCGGCGGTATCGGCCCCAGCGGCATGGGGGCCTGTCACGGCATCGAAGGATTTCGGGCGCTGAGCCACGCCAAAGGCGTCTTTATCCAGAGCCGCTGGCGTTTTACCGACCTCCTGCGCGCGCCGTTCGGCAAGCTGGCGGACGCGGTGCTCAAGGTTATGCTGCGGCGCCGATAACACGGCGTGTTGACTATCAATAGCACACCCATAAATCGCCGCAAGCTATCACAATATTCACTCATTCCTATTTTATCTCTCCGCCACCGCTGACTAAGCTTAGCCATGAGTCGCCTTTTGCCCGTTAGCGGCCGGGGCGATGCGAATCCATTGAGTTCAGTTATTTAGCGCAACACCCGACGCAAGCCTTACCCGCATGCCTTGTTAACCGCTCCACGCCCGGCGGCTGGAGCACCTTTATGGAAGCAGAGAGCGCATTATGACAACTGAAAGCAAATGCCCGTTTTCGGGCGGCAAGCAGCCCGCACCGCAGAACGGCCCCACCAATCAGGATTGGTGGCCTAATCAGCTCAGCCTGAAACCACTGCACCAACATTCCCCCCTGTCCGATCCGATGGATAAAGACTTCAACTACGCCGATGCCTTCAACAGTCTCGATCTGGCGGCGGTCAAACAGGACCTGCACGCCCTGATGACCGACTCGCAGGAATGGTGGCCGGCAGACTTCGGCCACTACGGCGGCCTGTTCATCCGCATGGCCTGGCACAGCGCCGGCACCTATCGCATCGGCGACGGCCGCGGCGGCGCGGGCGAAGGCCAGCAGCGCTTCGCCCCGCTCAACAGCTGGCCGGACAACGTCAGCCTCGACAAGGCGCGCCGCCTGCTGTGGCCAATCAAACAGAAATACGGCCGTAACCTCTCCTGGGCCGACCTGATTATCCTGACCGGCAACGTGGCGCTGGAATCGATGGGCTTTAAAACCTTCGGCTACGCCGGCGGCCGCGCCGACACCTGGGAGCCGGACGACGTCTACTGGGGTTCGGAGAAGATCTGGCTGGAGCTGAGCGGCGGGCCAAACAGCCGCTACTCGGGCGACCGCGACCTGGAAGACCCGCTGGCGGCGGTGCAGATGGGCCTGATCTACGTCAACCCGGAAGGCCCGGACGGCAACCCCGATCCGGTGGCCGCCGCGCGCGACATCCGTGAAACCTTCGCCCGCATGGCGATGAACGACGAAGAAACCGTGGCGCTGATCGCCGGCGGCCACACCTTCGGCAAGACCCACGGCGCCGGCCCGGCGTCTAACGTCGGTGCCGATCCGGAAGCGGCCGGGCTGGAGTCGCAGGGCCTCGGCTGGCACAGCACCTTCGGCACCGGCGTCGGCAAAGACGCCATCACCAGCGGCCTGGAAGTCACCTGGACCACCACCCCGACCCAGTGGAACCACGACTTCTTCCGCCACCTGTTCGAATACGAATGGGAGCTGAGCCAAAGCCCGGCCGGTGCGCATCAGTGGGTGGCGAAAGACATCGGTGAAACCATTCCCGACGCCTTCGATCCGAACAAGAAGCGCCGCCCGACCATGCTGACCACCGACCTGTCGCTGCGCTTCGATCCGGCCTACGAGAAGATTTCGCGCCGTTTCTATGAGCATCCGGAAGAGTTGGCCGACGCCTTCGCCCGCGCCTGGTTCAAGCTGACCCACCGCGATATGGGGCCGCGCGCGCGCTACCTCGGCCCGGAAGTGCCGCAGGAAGAGCTGATTTGGCAGGATCCGATCCCGGCGGTCGATCATCCGCTGATCGACGAGCAGGACATCGCCGCGCTGAAAAACGCCGTGCTGGCTTCCGGCCTGCCGGTGTCGGTGCTGGTCTCCACCGCCTGGGCTTCCGCTTCCAGCTTCCGCGGTTCCGACAAACGCGGCGGCGCCAACGGCGCGCGCATTCGCCTGGCGCCGCAAAAGGACTGGGCGGTCAACCAACCTGCGCAGCTCGCCGCGACGCTGGCCAAGCTGGAGAGCATCCAACGCGCCTTCAACGATGCCCAGACCGGCGGCAAGCGCGTCTCGCTGGCGGATCTGATCGTGCTGGCCGGCGCGGCGGGCGTGGAACAGGCGGCGAAGAACGCCGGTTTCGCCCTGACGGTGCCGTTCGCCCCGGGCCGCATGGACGCCTCGCAGGAACAGACCGACGTGGACTCCTTCGAGGCGATGGAGCCGCTCGCCGACGGATTCCGCAACTTCCTGAAGGGTAAATACCGCGTGCCGGCCGAAACGCTGCTGGTCGACAAGGCGCAGCTGCTGACCCTGACCGCGCCGGAAATGACGGTGCTGGTCGGCGGGCTGC
Source organism: Serratia sp. CY43202 (assembly GCF_052168755.1). NCBI lineage: Bacteria > Pseudomonadati > Pseudomonadota > Gammaproteobacteria > Enterobacterales > Yersiniaceae > Serratia > Serratia sp. CY43202. The sequence goes on along the minus strand of NZ_JBJNMB010000001.1, from coordinate 377,954 downwards.
GCGTGCTCGGCGCCAACGTTGGCGGCACGCAGCACGGCGTGTTCACCCAGCGGCCGCAGGCGCTGACCAACGACTTCTTCGTCAACCTGCTCGACATGGGCACCACCTGGCACCCGATCGGTGAAGACGGCCTGTTCGAAGGCCGCGATCGCCGCAGCGGCGCGGTCAAGTGGACCGGCACCCGCGTCGATCTGGTGTTCGGTTCGCACGCGCAGCTGCGCGCGCTGGCCGAAGTCTACGGCAGCGCCGACGCGCAGGAGAAGTTCGCCCACGACTTCGTCGCCGCCTGGAACAAAGTGATGAACCTCGATCGTTTCGATCTGGCGTAACGTCCCCCCCAACGGCCTGCTTCGGCGGGCCGTTTTTTCTCCCGAGATCAACACCGCTTCCGCTCCACGTCAGCCATGGCTGGCGCCGCGATATTCTCTTTCCCCGCTTATTCGTATTTACTCAACAAGTCATATAAAAATTTGATGGGCGGCAATTCTTTTAATGCTGTATTTATATTTAGACGGCAATGAAGACCGTAAACTCAGCTGGCTCATGCGATATATCCCATCTAGGAGAACACCGTTATGGATTATCTTCGATTCACCTCAACACGCGGCGAAGCGGGCCTCATGACCACCGTCATTCCTTAGCGATAGCGGGCTGAGCCGGCAAAGGCGCCCCACCGTTCCACGCCCATAAAAAGAGATATTTTGCACCTGCGCGATATTCGCTTAGGCGCCAGAACATCGCCCTTATTTAATGTTTCACGACGCACATTGCGTTTTTCGTTTTTATTTTTCAGCCGACGGGAAAGCTCATAGGAAATTACGCTTCACTCAGGAAAATAACCGCTACCTGGAGGTCATCATGCAACATATTATCGGCATTTCTTCTCGTCGGCTGAGGATATCGGCCCTTGCGCTACTGCTCCCTGCCGTATCATGGGCGGCCGATACGGCGCCTCTTGCCGTGGGGCCGCAATATGACACCACCCATGTCTACGTCGAACGCGGCAAGATGGACGCCTTTGTCGACAGCATCCTGAAAACCTTCGGCGGCACCAGCACCGAACGCGTGCTGGTCAACGTCACGCCCACCCCGAGCGAAACCTACTCCCAGCTGATACTGACGCCGGCCGGCAGCTTCTCGGTGTTCGATTTCAAAACGCCGATCCCGTACCCGTTCGGCGCCGAGCGCAACGGTTTTCTGGTCAGGGATATGGACGCCGCCATCCGGCAGGCCAGGGCCGCCGGCGCCGATGTGCAGGTTGCGCCTTTCGACGATCCGATCGGCCGCGACGCGGTGATCCAATGGCCCGGCGGCGTCAACATGCAGCTCTATTGGCACACCAAGGCGCCTGACTACAAGCCGCTGCTGAGCGTGCCGGAAAACCGCCTGTATCTCTCCGCCTACCGCGTCGACGATTTCCTGAAAAGCTACCAGGCGTTCTCGCACGGCAAGGTCGTGAGCGACGAACAGGTCAGCGACACGGCGATCGGCCGCAGCGACAACGGCAAGGTCCGTCAGATCGAGCTGGACTCCCACTTCGGCAAAACGCGCATTTTCGTCACCGACGGGCATCTGCCTTATCCGTTCGGCCATGAGCGCACCGGTTATGGCGTCGACGATCTGCAGGCCACGCTGGCCAAAGCGACGGCCAGCGGCGCGCAGGTGCTGTGGCATTCGACGGCGGCGGAACGCCGCGCCTCGGCGCTGGTGAGTTTCCCCGGCGGCTATATCGCCGAAATTCACCAGACGGCTAAATAAACCCAAGGCGCGCTGCGGCGCGCTTTTTTCTTCGGATATCCATGATGAAACGCACGCTACCCGCACTGTTGCTGTTCTCCACGCTACCCGCGCTGGCGGCGGAGCCCGCCGCTTCCCCCTGGAAAAACATCCCGTTGGGCGATGCGGCCACGTTGTCTTTCGACGGTTCACTGCGCGAGCGCTATGAATGGACGGATCAGCGGGATCTGAACGGCGGACGCGACGACACTTTCATGCAGCGCTTGCTGGTTGGCGCGCGCCTCGACTACGGCGACTATTTCGGCGCCTATGTGCAGGTGGGATCGTCGCTGGCCACCCCGCGCGACCGCGGGCGCAAGCCGACTGACGAAGATCATGCCTACCTCGGCCAGGGCTATGTGGACTTAAAACTGCCCACCGCCTACGGCCTCGGCACCCTGCGGATCGGCCGCCAGGAGATTGCGCTGGGCTCGCTGCACCTGCTGGGCACCCGCGACGGCCCCAACGTGCGCCGTTCCTTCGATGCTATCCGCGCCAGCTGGGCCAAGGATAAAAACCGCCTCGACGCCTTTATCGGCCATCCCGTCACCCTCAAAACCGGCAGTTTCGACGACGATACTGACAACAGCCAAAAGGTCTGGGGGCTGTACGGCACCACGCCGCTGGCAGCGCTGGCCTCCTCGCTCGATCTCTACACCTTCGGCTTTGAGGATCACGACGTCCACTACGCGCAGCTCAGCGGGCAAGAGCGGCGCTATACCGTCGGCGCACGCATTTTCGGCGCGGCACAGGGGTTCGACTGGGATAATGAAGCCGCCTGGCAGTTCGGCAGCGTAGAACAGCGTGACATCCGCGCCTGGTCGGCGTCGGCGCACGCCGGCTATACGGTCAACGACTGGCGCTGGCAACCGCGATTCGGCGGCAAGATTGGCATCGCCAGCGGCGATAAAAACGGTCACGATGGGCAGCTCAACACCTTTAACGCCATGTACCCCAAGCTGCCCTACCTGACCGAGAACGGGCTGGTGGCGCCGGCTAACCTGATCGCCATCCATCCTTCGGTCACGATTATGCCGTGGCAAACCCTGGCCATCGACTTCAGCTGGGACGCGTTGTGGCGGCAACGCCGCGAGGATGCCTTCTACCTCGGGCCAATGCGCCCGGTGAAGAGCAGCGCGCAGGGCTCGCGCTTTATCGGCAACCAGTATCAGGTTGAAACGACCTGGACACCGCGCAGCGATCTTCAGTTCAAGGTGGCCTACGTCTACTTCGACGTCAGCAACAGCCTGCAGCAACATGCCGGGCTGAAAAACATGAACTTCGTGCTGGCGCAGGGCACCTACAGTTTTTAAGTATCAGGTAAGTTAATCGGTGTACGCGGACGCCCTTAATAATCCCGTACTCAATTAATGACGAGCGCCGGCGAGTAGCCGTCCATATGCATTGCGGCAATGGCGGCTACTCGCCGCCATTCACAGATAAAAGCTAAATAAAAGCAAAAAGATAAATCAATCACGTAAACTCCGCGAGCCAATTACAGTGTAATATTAAATAAAAATTTAATTCCACCTGGTTATTTAATCACGCCTTTTACGCATATCTTATGTAAAAGATTCATATAAGAATAACTCATCAATGAAATAATTGTGTTTATACTGCTTTAACTCAATCACAGCGCACAATTAATTCCTCACCGTGATTAATGATAAGGATATATTCCGCTTGAACGCAATATTCAAGCCGGACCAAGGAGGCAAGCCAATGATATCACATTAATTACCCCTGATTTTCAAACCTGTGTACGAGCATATAGAGCGTTAGGTGCAATATTGTCAACGTCCAAAGGAGTTTGATATGTCATTAGCGACCGATAAGATTTCCGATTATTTAACCCGTTATGAAAGAGGCGATCACGCGGGGAGCAGTAAACCGTCATATACCACGCAAGAGGTTTCAGATCTGCTGCTAAGGAGCCATTATTCCGCCAATGGCAAAGGCGTGACCGACCATGCGGCTACCTTGACCTACTCTTTCCCCGTCTATACCGACAGCGACAAGACGGGCGCCGCGCAGCTTACCGCCGCGCAGCAAGCCCAAACCAAGCTTTCATTGCAATCCTGGTCGGATGTGGCCAACATCACGTTCACCGAGGTTAAAGGCAACGACGCGAAAAATGCAGATATAAAGTTTGGTTTTTATAAGGCGGCCAGCGGGGGTAATTACACCTCGTATGAAAGTACGCAGAGCAATCTCAAAAGCACCATTTGGATCAGCGGCAATAACGGCTACGACGCCTCCAATCCGCAAACCAATAACTACGCCAGGGATACGCTGACTCATGAAATAGGGCATGCGTTGGGGCTTTCTCATCCCGGCAATTATGATGCGTCAAATGCCACCTACCCCACCTACGCCAACTCGGCGAAGTATTATGAAGACGACCATCAATATTCTTTGATGAGCTATTTTAACGAACAATACACCAGCGCTGACTATAAAGGCGTTTGGCCATCAGGGCCGCAGCTGGATGATATTACCGCCATACAGAAGCTTTACGGCGCGAATACCACCACGCGCACCGGCGATACCACCTATGGTTTCAACTCGAATACGGACAGAGACTTTCTGAGCGTTAAGGCGTCCACGGACAAAATCGTGGCGGCTATCTGGGATGCCGGCGGCAATGACACGCTGGATTTTTCAGGCTACAGCCAGGATCAGCGCATCAACATTAACGAAGGCGCATTCTCTGATGTGGGCGGCTTGAAGGCAAATATCGCCATCGCCTACGGCGCGCAGATTGAAAATATCATCGGCGGCAGCGGCGCAGACATTTTAGTGGGCAACGCGCTGAACAATACGCTAAAAGGCGGTGCAGGCAACGACATCATTTACGGTGCCGGCGGCGCCGATCAGCTCTGGGGCAATGCAGGCGCGGACACCTTCGTCTTCCGCGAAGCCGGCGACAGCCAAGCCGCCGCGCCGGATTGGATCCGCGATTTCCAGACGGCGGTGGATAAAATCGATCTGTCGTGGCTCAACCAGACGGCTAAGGCCGACGGGAGCGAGCTGCACTTCGTGGATAGTTTAAGCGGCTCGTTGTATGAAGCGGCGCTGAATTATGACGCGCAGCAGAATGTCACCGATCTGGCCATCAATCTCTCCGGCAATCAATTACCTGATTTCCTTGTCAAAATCGTTGGGCATGTCGACGCTTCCGCCGATATTCTCGTCTAGCCAAGGCAAACCCGCAGTCCGGCCTTTACGCCGGACTGTTTATCTCTCTCAGGCCTCACCCCGGCGTCTTTTTACATTGCCACAGCAATAAATCGCGCAGACGAGCTCACACCGCTTCCAGCTCCGCCGCCAGGGTGGCGACCAGCTCCGCCGCCGGCATCGGCCGCGCCAGGCCCACGCCCTGCCCGGCCCACAGCGACATAAACTCCCCGCGCCCGGCCTTGGCCGCCGCCTGGCGGATATCGCCGGTGAGCGCGTTCTGCACCGGATAAGGCAGGATCTGCGCCTCTTCCGCGCGCATCTGCCGCATGAAATCATTGACGATGCCGCGCGCCGGGCGGCCGCTGAAGGCGCGCGTCAGGCGCGTGCTGTCATCGCCGGCGTTGCGCAGCGCCGCCCGCCAGGCTTCGGCGATGCCCGACTCCGGGCTGCACAGGAACGCGGTGCCCAGCTGCGCCGCCTGCGCGCCCAGCAATTGCGCCGCTGCGATGCCGCGCCCGTTCATGATGCCGCCTGCGGCGATCGCCGGGATCTTCACCGCCGCCACCACCTGCGGCAGCAGGGCCATCAGGCCGACGCAGGATTGCTCAATGTCGCCGAGGAAGGTCGGGCGGTGGCCGCCCGCCTCCGCGCCCGAGACGCACACGAAGTCGGCGCCCGCCTCTTCCCAGGCGCGGGCTTCCGCCACCGTGGTGGCGGTGCCGATCACCCGCGAGCCGGCCTTCTTGAACTGCGTGACCGTGGCGCGCGGCAGCACGCCGAAGGTGAAGCTGACCACCGGCGGCGCCGCCTCCAACAGGGCCGCGATCTGGTCGCGGTTGTTTTCGGCGAATTGGGTCGGCATGGGCGGCTCACTCAGCCCCAGCGCTTCGCGGAACGGCCGCAGCAGGTGCTGGGCGCGCTTGAGCTCGGCGAGATCCGGGTGCTGCTCATCGAGCAGAAACAGGTTGATGTTGAACGGCGCGGCGGTCTGCGCGCGGATCTGCTGCACCCGTTCGAGGATCACCGCCGGTGAAAACAGCGCCGCCGCGCACGATCCCAGCGCCCCGGCGTTGCTCACCGCCACCGCCAACGCCGGCGGCGACGCGCCGTTCATCGGCCCCTGAACGATCGGATAGCGCAGCCCAAGCTCGCGGGCAAAAGCAGAAGGTGCCGTCATCAATGTGTCTCCCTGTGCTGACTACATTCGTCTTACGGCGGCCGCGCCGCCGAACCGACCAAAAGCATAGCACCTTCTCGCCGCCTGGCCGTGCAGTTAATGCTTCACCTGACGCCGGTCGAGCGACAGGAAGTGATGCACCACCGGTTTCTCAGGGCCAATGTGGAAGCGCAGCGCCTCCTGCTGCAGGTCGGCGTCGGCGTGCGACACCCGCTGGTGCTGCCGCAGGTGCTCCGCCCAGGACTCCACCAGGAACCACTCCATGATGCATTCCGGATCGCCGGTGTGCTCGGTGATGCCCCAGGCGTAAGCGCCATCGCGGCGGCGCGCCCGTTCCAGCATCAGCAGCGTGCGCAAGAACTGCGGCCGGTCCTGTTCGCGGATGCGGTACTCCACCTGGATCATGACCGGGCCGCGATCGTTTTCAACCGGCGTGTTAACCAACGGCTCCGGCCAATGGTTCGACGGCTGCAGATCGGCCTCACCGGTCGGCAGACGCAGGCGGTGGAACAGCAGCCCCGCCGCCAACAGGCCGACGCCGCCGACCAGCAGCGTGGCGGCCACGCCCAGCTCCTGCGCCACCAGTCCCCACAGCAGGCTGCCCGCCGCCATCGCGCCGTTGAACACCATCAGGTAAATGGCCAGACCACGGCCACGCACCCAGTTGGGCAGCACGCCCTGCGCCGCGCCGTTAAGCGTGGTCAGCGCGATAATCCAGCCGGCGCCCAGCACCAGCAGCAGCACCACCGCCAGCCACTGCGGCGGCGCCAGCGACAGGGCCGCCATCACCACGGCGGTGAGCACCGCCGCCAGCAACACCAGCCCGTCGGCATTCAGCCGCTGGCGCAGACGCGGCAGCACAATAGCCCCAAGGATCGCCCCGGCGCCTACCGCCCCCAGCAGAACGCCGTAGAAACCGGCGCTGCCGCCCAGCATGCGGCGCGCCACCAGCGGCAACAGCGCCCAAACCGAGCTGGAGAAGGCGAAGAACACCGCCGCCCGCAGCAGCACCACGTGCAGCTCGCGGCTGGAGCGGGCATAACGCAGGCCGGCGCGGAAGGCACCGAAGAAATGCTCCGACAGCCCGCTGTCCTCGGCCTTCGGCCGCTTCCACCACAGCAGCGCCGCGATCACCAGCACATAGCTCATCACGTCCGCGCCGTAGGCCGCGCCGGCACCGAAGCTGGCCAACAGCAGACCGCCGGCCGCCGGGCCGATGGAACGGGCGATGTTGATGCCCAGCGAGTTCAGCGCCACGGCGTTTTTCAGCTCGGTGCGCGGTACCAGCTCCGGCACGATCGCCTGCCAGGTCGGCCCCATCAGCGCCGCGCCGATGCCGCCGACGAAGGTCAGCGCCAGCAGGTATTCCACCGTCAGCGCACCGGTCTGCGACAGCAGCAACAGGCTGCCGCTGACGCAGGCCAGCAGAATTTGCACGAAGATCAGAAAGCGTCGCCGATCGAGGATGTCCGACAATACCCCGGCCGGGATCGCCAGCAGGAACACCGGCAGCGTGGCGGCGGTCTGCATCAGCGCCACCGCCGAAGGGTTGCTCGACAGGTCGGTGATCAGCCACGAGCTGGCGACGTCACGCATAAAGCTGCCGACGTTGCCGAGCACCGTGGCACCCCACAGCACCGCAAATAATGGGATTTTCAGCGGCGCGAAGCCGCCCGCCGCCGCCTTGTTTTCCGTCTGTTCAGCCATCCGTTCGCTCCTTCAAATCGTTAAATGCCACCAGCAACAGCGCGCCGGCCAGCCCGAGGTGTTCAAAAAATCCGTTCATCATCTGGCCGCGCTCCGCCCCGTCGAACTGCCAGAACGGATTGGCCATCAGCGTCGCCATCAGGGTAAAACCGGCCAGCGCCAACGCGCCGAGCCAGCGATAAAAGCCGCTCAGGATCAGCGCCGACGCCGCCAGTTCCAGCAGTGTCACCAGCACGGCGAACAGCGCCGCCGGCTGCAGGCCGAAGTGGGTCATCTCAGCAACCGCGCCTTCGACGTTCAGCGCCTTGACCAACCCGCCCTGGATGTAGGCGGCGCAAATGGCGAGCAGCAGCAGCCAGCGCAGCATGGGCGCATGCAGCCGCTGCGCGCAGCGGGCGGCGATAGCAGTCAGGTTCATCGCGCCCCCTTAGAACGGCGAATTCTGGATAAAGGCCAGCAAATCGGCGTTGAAGCGATCGGGATCGACCTGCGCCAAGCCGTGAGCACCGCCGGCGTATACGTTCAGCTCCGCCTGTTGCATAAGCTTAGCGGCTTTCAGCGCCGAGGCGCCGATCGGCACGATCTGATCGGCGTCGCCGTGCACCAACAGCGTCGGCTTGTCGATCGCCAGCAAATCGGCGGTGTAATCCACTTCGGAGAACGCGCGCACGCAGTCATACTGCCCTTTCACGCCGCCCTGCATGCCCATCAGCCAGAAGTGGTCGATCAGCCCCGCATTGCTCTCCACCTCGTCGCAGTGGAAGCCGTAGAATGGCACCGCCAAATCTTTGAAGAACTGCGAACGGTTGCCCGCCACGCCGCTGCGAATGCCGTCGAAGGCCGCCATCGGCGTGCCCTCAGGGTTGACCGGCGTTTGCAGCATCAGCGGCGGTACGGCCCCCACCAGCACCACCTTCGCCACCCGCTCGCTGCCGTGACGGCCGATATAGCGCGCCACTTCGCCGCCGCCGGTGGAATGGCCGACCAGGATCAGATCGCGCAGATCCAGCGTTTCGATCAGCAAGGCCAGATCGTCGGCGTATTGGTTGATGTCGTTGCCGTGCCAGGTCTGATCCGAACGGCCGTGGCCGCGACGATCGTGGGCAATCACGCGGAACCCGCTCTGGCCGAAAAACAGCAGCTGGTTGTCCCAGGCGTCGGCGGACAGCGGCCAACCGTGGGAGAACAGGATCGGCTGGCCGCGGCCCCAATCCTTATAGAAAATGCGCGCGCCATCGGGCGCGGTGAGGATGCTCATGACGTGTTCCCCGCTCGGTATTGAATTGGATTTTGTACCGGGTAACAGTACGGCAGGCGCAAAGGCAGTGATAACGGAATAATTTTCGCATGATCGCGAGTTTTTTTGCTGAAGAGGCCGGCGTCGCCGCCGGCGCAAAACGTCAGATGTTTTCCAGATCGATGCCGCGCGTTTTTGGGCCGAACAGCCCGATCACCAGCATCACGATCAGCATGCTGGCGACGATAAACGCGATCACCCCCAGCGAGCCGCCGTACTGCAAGATAATGCCGATGATGATGCTGCTGAATACCGTCGACAGCCGGCTGAAGGAGTAGCAAAAACCGACGGCGCGGGCGCGGATATGGGTCGGGAAGATCTCGGATTGATAGGAGTGGTAGCTGTAGGTCAGCCAGGCGTTGGACCAGGTGATGAAGAAGCCGCACAGGATCAGCCACAACGGGTTGTTCTGCAGCGCGAACAGCGAGCCGAAGATCACCGTTACCAGGCAAGACAACACGATCTGCCACTTGTTCTCCATCTTGTCGGCGTAGAAGCTGCACAGCAGCGAGCCGAGCGGGTAGGCCAGCGTGATGAAGAAAGCGTACAGCAGGCTGTGGGTAACCGAGGCGCCCTTGCCCGACAGCAGCGCCGGCAGCCAGTTGCCGAAGCCGAAGAAGCCGATGGCCTGAAAGAAGTTCATCACCACCAGCATCAGCGTGCGATCGCGGTACTGCGGCGCCCAGATGTCGCGAAAGCGGCCGCGCGGCGGCGCCCCCTCGGCATCGTCTACCGGGCGCGACGGGAAGTCCGTGGCCGCCACGCCGCAGCGCCGTTCCATATCCCGCATCACCTGCCGGGCCTGCGCATAGCGCCGCTGCTGCACCAGCCAGCGCGGCGACTCCGGCAGCCCCTTGCGCACCAGCCAGATCACCAGCGAAGCCAGCGCGCCGGCGATCACCACGTAGCGCCAGCCGCTCAGGCCCCAAATCGTCTTCGGCACCAGCCACCAGGACATCAGCGCCACCGCCGGTACCGACAGGAACTGCACGAAGAACGCGAAGGCAAAAGCCCGGGTACGCAGATGCGCGGGCACCCACTCCGTCAGGTAAGTGTCGATGGTCACCAGCTCGATACCGAGCCCAACGCCCACCAGAAAACGCAGAAAGATCACCCATTCCGCCTGCTGTTGAAACGCCAGCAGCAGCGAGAACGCGCCATACCAGATCAGGGCGAACATAAAGGTGGCGCGCCGGCCGAAGCGATCGGCGTACGGGCTCAGCAGGCTGGCGCCGACGAACAGGCCGAGAAAGGTGGCGGAGGCGAAGGCCGCCTGATCCGACACGCCGAAGACACCCAGCGCGCCGGTGTGGAAAATGCCGTCGGCGATAAGGCCGGTGCTGATATAGCCGGTCTGGAACAGATCGTAGAGTTCGAAAAAGCCGCCCAGCGACAGCAGAATAATAAAGCGCCACAGGCCGGCCGACGCGGGCAAGGCGTCGATTCTGGCCGCCAAATCCCGCGCATGGATCGGCGACGCCGCTACAGAGTCACTCACCGTTAACCTCGCATTAACATTTTTGATGACTTTCTATGCTAGCGAAGCGGCGTCGGAGTTAAATTTTTAATTAGCAGACTATGAAAAAAAGTTAAGCATAAAACGCTGCAGCAGCCTGTTTTATAGCAGGAAAATGCAGCGCGGGATGCCGCAGCGGCATCCCGAATCGGTGGATTAACGACTGTGGTGCTGCTGCAGCCGTTCGCTGCGATAGACGCTCAGCAGGCACCAGCCGAGAGCGATCAGCGCCAGCGGCGCGGCGACGAAGCCGATGTTGCCCATGCCCAGATGCAGGCTCACCTGGTTGCCCAGCAGCGCGCCGCTGCCGATGCCGAAGTTGTAGAGGCCGGAGAAGATCGCCATCGCCACGTCGGTGGCGTCCGGCGCCAGGCTCAGCACTTTGGCCTGCATCGACAGGCCGATGGCCATGATCGCCATGCCCCAGAAGATGCACAGCACCGTCAGGTGGCTTTCGCTGCCGGCGGCCGGCAACAGCAGCAGCAGGCTCAACGTCAGCAGCGCGATGGCGCCGATAAAGAAGCCGGAAGGAAAACGCTCGCTGTAGCGGCTGAACAGCAGGCTGCCGACGATGCCGGCGGCGCCGAACAGCAGCAGCATCAGCGTGGTGAAGTTCTCCGACAGCCCGGCCACGGTCTGGATAAACGGCTCGATGTAGCTGTAGGCGGTGAAGTGCGCCGTCACCACGATGATAGTCAGCATGTACAGCGCCACCAGCGCCGGGCGTTTGAACAGCAGCGGCACGCTGGCCAGCGAGCCGGAATGCTCGCTTTTCAGCACCGGCAGCAGGCGCCACAGCAGCACCAGCGCCAGGGTGGCGCACACCGCGATGCCGATAAAGGTCATGCGCCAACCGAGCAACTGCCCCACCACCCGCCCGAGCGGCAGGCCGAGCACCATCGCCAGCGCGGTGCCCCCCGCCAGCAGGCTCAGCGCCTGGGCTTTCTTGCCCGGCGGCGCCACGCGGATCGCCAGCGAGGCGGTGATCGACCAGAACACCGAGTGCGCCAGCGCCACGCCGGCGCGCGAGATAACCAGCGTGGTGAAGTCCCAGGCCACGGCGGTCAGCACGTGGCTGGCGATAAACAGCATGAACACGCCGATCAGCAGCTTGCGGCGCTCAATTTTGCTGGTCAGCAGCATGCACGCCAACGAGGCGGCGGCGACGATCCAGGCATAAATGGTAATGATCAGGCCGACCTGTTCGGTTTGCATCGAGAAGCTGGCGGCGATATCGCTCAGCAGACCGACCGGGATAAATTCGGTGGTGTTGAAGATAAAGGCCGAGACGGCGAGGATAACCACGCGCAACCAGGCGGTTGAGCGCGAAACGGGAGCGTGTTCCATGGTAAACAAAATCCGGACAGGTGCGGGCAAGTAGCGATATTTTAACCAACCGGCCCGCTAAATGCGATACGCGTCACACTTTAATTGTGTGGTTTTTTTCGCCGCATTTCGACACATTCGCAGACACACGGTTGCACAAATGCTGTGCTAATCTCTTGAAGCGTACCAATTTTTCCTGCCGCTCTTCCCCTCCGGCCGCCACACAGGACGCGCCGCGCCGAAGAACCGCGCGCAGTGTCCCTTTGGCGTTTTCTGAGGCGAGGTCATTATGTCTGCGATTTATGATTGGTCCGTGCTCGCATTGCGCAATGTTTACGATCGCCGCATTCAGGGCAAACCAGTGCTCGACAGCGCCGCGCTGTTCCCCGACGCCGAACGTTTCACCGCTCAATGGCGGCAGATCCGCGAAGAGGCGCTGACCGTCGCCCACGATCTGCACAATATTCCCCGTTTTCACGAGATCATGATCCAGCAGGAATCGATCTCCGCCAACGACGCACGCGACTGGCGCATGTTCATCATGAAGGCCTACGGCCAGCCGATTGACCGCAACCTGGCGCGTTGCCCGACGCTGGCGGCGCTGATCGCTTCGTCGCCGGACGTACTGTCCGCCTCGCTCTCCTTCCTCGCGCCCGGCAAGCAGGTGCCGCCCCACCGCGGGCCGTTTCGCGGCATTCTGCGCGGCTATCTGGTGCTGGACATGCCCAAACGCGCCGACGGCGTACCCGCGGCGGTGCTGAAAGTGGACGGCCGCGAATACCGGCTGCACGAAGGGGAGTTCATGCTGTGGGACGATACCTTCGAACACGAGGTGTGGAACGACAGCCCGCAGGTGCGCACCGTGCTGCTGCTGGACATCCGCCGCCGCGACATGCCCGGCGGGCTGCGGCTGCTCTCCAGCGCCATCATCGCCCTGGTGCGGCTGAACGTGCGCTGGATGCAGCGCCAGTTCTGATTCCGGCGCTCAGGCGACTAACCGTCCTGAGAGATCGGCCATTGCTGCGCCAGCCACTGCTCGGCGGTGGTGGTGGCTATGCCCTGGCGCGCATTGAAGGTTTTCGCCTTATCCCAGGCCACGCCGTCGGGGCGGGCGAAAGCCAGCCGGTATTTGGCGCCGACGTCGCGCGGATGGTTCCGCACCTCCGCCTGCAGCCGCTCTTTGTCCAACAAGACTCTGTTGACCTCAACGCCCCAGTGCGCCTGCATGACATCGGCAAGCTCGCGGTAGGTCAGCGTGTCCCCGGCGATATAGACTACCTGGTTGCGAAACGCGGGCCGATGGAAAAAAATCGCGGCCGTCAGCCGGCCAATGTCCGCGGGAGTGGTCAGCGTCACCGCGTAGCGCCAGTCGCCCAGCGCGCGCACCGTTTTGGTTGCCGCGTCCACCACGCCAAAGCCCGAGTCAAACAGGTAGCTGGTGAAAATGCCCGTGGAAACAATCACCCACTCCGTCGTCTTCTGCGCACGCAACAGGTGACGCACCTCGAGCTGTTCATCCCACACCTGTTGCCCGCTGCCTTTGCCGACAACATCGTAGTCCACGCCGAACTGCCACGGGAAGTAGCGCGCCACGCCCGCTTGCAAGACGGCCTGAGTGATCTTTATCTGCGTGCCCACCCCGCCGACAAAGCCGCTGCAGTTGATCACTGCGTCGAAGGAACGGAATAACGCACTCAGCGCCTCCACGCCGTTTTGCTGCAGATCGCCTTCCACCACGGCGATACCGAGCCGCGCCAGCGCATCCCGCCGCGCACGATGCGGGCCGCTCACGGCGCGGGCGGCCTCCGGCCGGAGCAGCACGCTGATTTTTAAAGCATGGTGTAACCGAGCCTGCCGGCTCATCGCACGCAATACCGGCAGCCCCAGTTCACCGGCGCCGAGGATGAGCACGGTATTGATAGATGGATTTGTGGATTTCATTCTTGCCTCCTGTCTTGACACTGCGCCATCCTGACAGCTGACAAAAACGGGTTCAATTAGGTACACGCGTGATACCGGAGAGGAATATGACGAACGATCGGGAAGCGCTGCTGCAATTTTCACAGGCGTTCTGTGAAGCATTGAGCAACGACGATGAAGGGCTAAAGCGTGAGATCCTCGCGCATGCGGGCAACCGTTGGTCGCTGGGGGTATTGCATATCCTGGGTACCCACGGGCCGCTGCGCCACGGCGAGATAGGCCGCCAATTAGCGGGCGTGACGCAGAGAATGCTGACGCGGACGCTGCGCCATCTCGAGCGGGACGGGTTGATATCGCGCTGCGATTATCAGGAAAAACTGCCCCGCGTGGTTTACACCATCACCGACGCGGGGGAAGAGATGCTGCTCAACATGCTGCCGCTCTGGTCGTGGATTATCTCCTCCGCCGGCTCCTTCAGAGCGGCCCGCTCGCGCTACGACGATCAAGAACGAAGCGCCATCGAGGGATGAACGTGGGCATCCCTGCCCGTGGGGCGGCGCTCAGCCGCCGCCCAGATAGGCCTTTCTCACCTCCGGATCGTTCAACAGCTCCTGGCCGCTGCCGGTGAGGCGGATCTGGCCGTTGACCATCACATAACCGCGATCGGACAGCTTCAGCGCGTGGTTGGCGTTCTGCTCCACCAGAAACAGCGTCATGCCGCTGCGGGTCAGCTCGCGCAGCACGCCGAAGATCTGCCGCACCACGATCGGCGCCAGCCCCAGGCTCGGCTCGTCCAACAGCAGTAGCTTCGGCCGGCTCATCAGCGCGCGGGCGATCGCCAACATCTGCTGCTCACCGCCGGACATGGTCATCGCCCGCTGGTTGCGCCGCTCTTTCAGGCGCGGAAACAGCTCGAACATGCGCGGCAAATCCTCCTCCAGGTAGCGATTGCCGACGGTGATGGTGCCCATCAGCAGGTTCTCCTCTACGCTCATGTCCGGAAAGATGCGCCGCCCTTCCGGCGCCTGCGCGATGCCGCTGCTGGCAACAAAGTGCGTGGAGCGGCGGCTGATGTCCTCGCCGCCAAACAGGATCTGCCCGCCGGCGATGCGCGGCTGGCCGAAGATCGACATCAACAGCGTGGATTTGCCCGCGCCGTTGGCGCCGATCAGCGCCACCGTCTCCCCGGCGTTAACCTGCAACGACACCTTGCGCAGCGCCTGGATCGGCCCGTAAAACACGTCCACTTCGCGAAATTCCAGCATCGCCTCGCTCATCCCGCCAGCTCCTCTTCGTCCGCGCCCAGGTAGGCGGCGATCACCGTCTCGTTGTGCTGGATCTCCTGCGGCGTGCCGCGGGCGATCACGTCGCCGTGATCGAGCACGATCACCCGATCGGAGATCTCCATCACCATGCCCATGTCATGCTCGATCAGCAGCACCGTGATGCCGTGATGCTGGCGCAGAAAACGGATGATGCGGCTCAGCGTGGCCGTCTCCACCGGGTTCAGCCCGGCGGCCGGCTCATCAAGGCAGATCATTTCCGGCGCGGTGCACATGGCGCGCGCGATCTCCAGCCGCCGCTGCTGGCCGTAGGACATCTCCCCCGCCAGCCGGTTGGCGCAGTCCACCAGATCCACCACCTCCAGCCAGTAGAAGGCGTGATCGAGCGCGGCGCTTTCCGCCCGGCGGTAGCCCGGCGTATTCAGCACCCCGGCGATCAGGTTGCGGTTGCTCTGCATGTGCTGCGCCACCAGCAGGTTCTCCACCACCGACATTTCGCGGAACAGACGGATATTCTGGAAGGTGCGCGCCAGCCCGGCGCGGTTGACCAGGTGGGTGCCGCCGAACATCTTGTAATAGAGGCGCGAACCGAGCCGCTTCGGGCGTATCCAATCACCGGCGCGAAACTTCTGCCCCAGCACCTGGATCACATCGGTTGGCCGCTTGTGGGTATTGAGCAGGATCGCGCCGCCGGTGGCGCGGTAAAAACCGGTCAGGCAGTTGAACACCGTGGTCTTGCCGGCGCCGTTGGGGCCGATCAGGGCGGTGATGGAGCCGCGCTCCACCTCCAGATTGACGTCGTTCAGCGCCTTGATGCCGCCAAAGCGCATCATCAGGTGTTCCACCCGCAAAATGGCGTCGCTCATGGCGCCACCCCCTTGCGTTCCGCAAAGCTGGCGCGGCTGATGCGCACCAGCCCGCGCGGCCGCCAGATCATCATCGCCACCATCAGCACGCCGAACAACAGCACCCGGTATTCGGCAAAGCTGCGCAGCAGCTCCGGCGCCACCGTCAGCACGAAGGCCGCCAGCACCACGCCAAGGGTAGACCCCATGCCGCCCAATACCACGATCGCCAGGATCAGCGCCGACTCGAAGAAGGTGAACGAGGTCGGATTGACAAAGCCCTGATAGGTGGCGAAAAACACCCCCGCCAGCCCGGCGGTGGAGGCGCCCAGCATAAACGCCGACAGCTTCACCAGCACGTGGTTCAGCCCGAGAGAGCGGCAGGCGATCTCATCTTCGCGCAGCGCCTCCCAGGCGCGGCCGATCGGCATGCGCGTCAGCCGGTGCTTGATGTACAGCACCAGCAGCACCACCAAAAACAGCACCGCGTAGATGAAAATGAACTTGAGATTCGGGTTGTAATCGATGCCGAGAAACTCGTGGATCGGCACGCCGCCGTCTTTGGCGCGCCGGCCGAATTCCAGGCCGAACACCGTCGGCGCCGGCACCGAAATGCCGTTCGGCCCGCCGGTGAGCGACATCCAGTTGTTCAGCACCAGCCGGATGATCTCGCCGAACCCGAGCGTGACGATCGCCAGGTAGTCGCCGTGCATGCGCAGCACCGGGAAACCCAGCAGCGCGCCCGCCAACGCCGCCATCAGCGCCCCCAGCGGCAGCATCGCCCAAAACCCCAGCCCGAGATACTGGTAGCCCAACGCCAACCCGTAGGCGCCGATGGCGTAAAACGCCACGTACCCCAGATCGAGCAGCCCCGCCAACCCGACCACGATGTTCAGCCCCAGCCCGAGCAGCACGTAGATCAGGCCGAGGATCGCCACCGTCAGCAGGTATTTGGTGGCGACGAACGGGAACAGCAGCGCGATCGCCGCCATCAGCGGCAGGAACCAGCGCAGGTTGGATTTATCGCCCAGCGGCCGTACGTAGACGCCGTCGTTGCCGCCGTCGAAGCGCGCCAGCACTCTGCGCCCCGGCGCGGTTTGCAGGAACAGGCTCAGCAGCAGCCGCCCGGCCATCACCGCGACGATAATCCACACCAGCCGGTGCGGTTCGAAGTTGAAGCTGTAGCCGTTCAGCACGATGCCGACGATCGGCCCGAACACGATCAGGGCGATCAGCCCGGCCAAGACGGCGTCCAGCAGGCTGCGTTTAACGTCCAGCCCGCCGTTGATCACGGATTGCGACATGGCGTTCTCCTTAAACCTTGGCGATCAGCGGCCGGCCGAGCAGCCCCTGCGGACGGAAGATCAGGATCGCCACCAGCAACCCGAAGGAGAACACGTCCTTGTAATCCGAGTTCACCATGCCGGCGAACTGCGCCTCCGCCACCCCGAGCAGCAGCCCGCCCAGCATCGCGCCCGGCAGCGATCCGATGCCGCCCAGCACCGCGGCGGTGAAGGCCTTGATACCGATGATAAAGCCGACGTAAAAATCGAAGGTGCCGTAGTTCATGGTGATCAGCACCCCGGCCAGCCCGGCCATGGCAGCACCGATCACAAACACCAGCGAGATCACCCGATCGGTATTGATGCCGAGAATCGAGGCCATTTTGCGATCCTGCTGGGTGGCGCGGCAGATGCGCCCCAGCCGGGTACGCTGAATGATGTAGGTGAGGATCGCCATGCCGAGCAGTGACGCCACCAGAATGAACACCTTGGTGTAGGTGATCTGCACCACGCCGCCGTCGAACTCCAGGCGGAACACGCCGCTCAGCAGCGTAGGGATACCCTGCTGGCGCGGCCCCTGGCTTATCTGCGCGTAGTTTTGCAGGATTAACGACATGCCGATGGCGGAGATCAGCGGCGCCAGGCGGGTGGAGTTGCGCAGCGGCTTGTAGGCAATACGCTCGATCACCCAGCCGTACACCCCGGTGATAACGATGGTGAACACCAGCGTGCCGAGGATCAGCAACGGGAACGAGTGCAGCCCGAAGAACGACAGCAGCGCCAAACCGATGGCGCACAGGTAGGCGGAGATCATGTACACCTCGCCGTGAGCGAAGTTGATCATACCGATGATGCCGTAAACCATGGTGTAGCCGATGGCGATCAGGCCATACACCGCACCGAGGGTCAGGCCGTTGATCAGCTGTTGCAGAAAGAATACATCCATAATGAGCAGTCTCGCCTGGTAAGGCCGCCAACGCCGTCCGACGCGGCCCAAAGGTCATCGCGGAACGGGCTCGCCAGGACGGCGAGCCCGTCTGTCATAGAGTCACAACGTCAGTATTGGGTTGTTCAAAGCTGGTGATATTTGCCCTTGTCATCCCACTGATAGACCACGTAGTCCGAGACCTTCAGGTCGCCCTTCTGATCCCAGGCTTTTTTGCCCATCACGGTGTCGACATCGTGCGACTTCAGCCATTCGGCGGCCTTGGCGCTATCTTTGCCGCCGGTGGCGTTGAAGGCGGCGGCGATCGCCTGGATCGAGGCATAGGAGTAGAGGGTGTACCCTTCCGGTTCAAAACCGCTGGCGCGGAACTTGGCGATCACCGCCTTGCCTTCCGCGATCTGACGCGGATCGTTGCCGAAGGTCATCAGCACGCCGTTGGTGTACTGCGGCCCGCCGGCGGCGGTCACCAGCTCTTCGGTCACCACGCAGTCGCCGGAGAAGAACTTGGCGGTCACGCCCTGCTCGCGCATCTGGCGCACCAGCGGCCCGGCTTCCGGATGGCAGCCGCCGAAGTAGACCACGTCCGGCTTGACCGAGGCGATCTTGGTCACCAGCGCGTTGAAGTCTTTCTCACCGCGCGACAGCCCCTCATACAGCACTTCCTTGACCCCGCGCTTGTTCATTGCCGCCTTCGCTGCGTCCGCCAGCCCCTGGCCGTAGGTGTCTTTATCGTGGATCACCGCGATGCGTTTGGCCTTCAGGGTATCCAGCATGTAGTTGGTGGCGATCACCCCCTGCTGATCGTCGCGCCCGCACATGCGGAACATCGTCTTCATGCCGCGCTCGGTGATCTGCGGGTTGGTGGAGCCGGGGGTAATGGCGATGATGCCGGCCTCGTCATACACCTCGGAGGCGGGCATGGTGGAAGAGGAGCAGAAGTGGCCGACCACCGCCGAGACCTTGTCCTGATCCACCAGCCGGTTGGCGACCGCGACCGCCTGTTTCGGTTCGCAGGCGTCATCCCCCTGCACCAGCTTGATTTTTTCCCCTTTGATGCCGCCGGCGGCGTTGATATCCGCCGCCGCCTGCGAAGCCCCGCGCCAATACTGATCGCCGTAAGTGGCGTTCGGCCCGGAGAACGGCCCGGCGACGCCGATGACAATATCGGCCTGCGCGGAAAACGCCGTACCTAAACAACCGATGAGCAAAGCAGCGAGCGGACTTTTTATCAATTTCGATGACATTGTTATCTTCCTCAGCACTGTTGTAGCGAAACGCCCTGGGGCGCGGATCAGTCACTTTATGTGTAGACGGGGAAAATAATTTTCTTGAGAGCGCAGTCGCATTCCCCAAAAATGGGTAAGCAAAAATCCAGCCATTGTGACGACGAATACATATTGTTTGCTTATTCATCCTACATATCAGTTGCGGCGCGGCGTGTGGCGGCGTTAGCCGGGGACTGGGCAATACGGCTAACGCGAGAGGAAGTATGGGAGGGAGAACGGCCCTGCACCATCGCCGTGCAAAGGCGTGTGCAAGCGGCGTCAAACGATTTGGGATGCAAAAATCAACGCATAGCGATGGAAAATGCCGAAAAACAGCGCAAGGTGCTCATTCCCTCAGCAAACGCACTTTTTTTGCAGTTTAGCGCTTTGACAAACCCCAGGCGCCCCGCTATTATTCGCCCCGTTCACACGATTCCTCTGTAGTTCAGTCGGTAGAACGGCGGACTGTTAATCCGTATGTCACTGGTTCGAGTCCAGTCAGAGGAGCCATATTTAGAGAAGCCCGCTTAAGGAAACTTAAGCGGGCTTTTTGCTTTAACGCTAAATGCATCGACAGGCAGCGTTACTCTTTGGCTATCGGCGCGTCATTCTCATCAATTTTTACCTTGCCCTGAATATCCGCAATCTTCTGCTCCAGATCCGCCACCTGTGCTTTGCTGTGCAGCAAGGTATAGGTCAGATCAAACTGCGCACTGGCGCCTGGCTGCAGCTGCTTAACGCGTTTTTGTTCGCGCTCGATAGTGACCGGGTAGGCATAGCTGGTGCCCGGCTCAATCCCCGTGACATACCCCTGTTTTAACGTATCGGTATTCTTCCACAGCGTCAGGACGGGCAACTGGCGGGTATCGAACTGAATCGCCACCCCTTTGTCGCCCGCGTTATTGACCAGCGCCGCCAGTGTCTGATGATTCGGATCCGATAATGGCTTAATGTTAAAGACCATTTCATCGAACCCTTTGGTTGGACCGGCATAGGTTGCCCAGGTCTTCAGCCCGGCTTTGGCATAGTCGTTAAACGGGCTGATGCTGGCCATCGGCGCCAGGAAGCGGGCGCCATTTTCCAGAATCGGTGCGCCGAAATTGCTGTGATAAATAATCTGGTAGTCATGGGGATAATCCGCCCGGTTGGTTAACACATCATGCAGGCGGAAACTGTTGCTGCCGGGCACATAGCGCAATTCGGTCAGGGTTTGCAGATCGGCTTTTTTGAATGTGCTCTCTTTGATCAGGCCGCGAACACGAATTTCATACGGCGCCGTATCCGCGACCTCAACCTCAACCCGCGAGGCCGGCGTATTGCCCGCTTTGCCGTGCAACGTGTACATTTGCCCTCCTTCGGTCACCGGATGACCGGTCCACTCATAGCCACAACGCACCATCATCTCGTTGAAACCTTCCAGCCAACCGAGCCCATTGCGGCTTTCCAGGTTGATAAAGGCGGGATTGACCACCTCTTTGACCGGGGAATCCCATCCCATTTTCGCGCCAAAGCCTTCTGCCCGCAGGAGGTTCATGCCGCGGGTGGGGCTCAGCGTGATGGTCAGGCCATCCTCGCTGCGGATAATGACGACTTTGCTGCCTTCTTGCTTGCCGCCGTGCAACACTTTCTGCTCAATGCTGAACGTTTTATCCTTCACCTTCAGCGCCTCGCTCGAAATCTTCCAGTTTCCTTTCTCCACGCCATCTTCAGCGCTGGTCAGCACCCAACTCTGCGCCGCAGCCTGTCCTGAAATCAGGGCCGAAAACACCGCCATCACCCATGCCTTTTTCATTTCCCTTCCCCTTTAGCTGAATCGATTTTTTTCTAAGCAAGGAAAATCTACTGTTAAGCAGGTTAAAGAAATGTGATGAGCTTCACCGGGTGAGTATTTGACGAAATAGCGCGATAAAAATACGAATTTCATCGCAGTTTTAATGAAAGACGTTGAGTTTTTGCACACAAAACGAGCTATTTATCAACATAATTTGTATCGTTTCAGCTAAGGAGCAAAGAGAC
This sequence comes from Serratia sp. CY43202, assembly GCF_052168755.1. Lineage (NCBI taxonomy): Bacteria > Pseudomonadati > Pseudomonadota > Gammaproteobacteria > Enterobacterales > Yersiniaceae > Serratia > Serratia sp. CY43202. Next base: position 356,417 of record NZ_JBJNMB010000001.1, on the reverse strand, counting down.
AGTTACGGGCAAGCAAGACATCGCGAAGGGAGTGCGCGTGGCTTGTTTAACGCTATCCGGCCCAAACGAAAGTGCTCAGACAGCCTGCCCGTCTTGCGCCTCTTTGCTTTCACGGCCGCCTGCTTGTGTCAAAGGAGCCCTGGTGCACAAAGCCCGCTCCGGGGAACCTGAGCGGGCTTTGTGCCTTTCTGCCGTTAGCGCTTACAGCACAAACTCGTAGTGAGAGCCGTCCGGCAGTTCGATGTCCAGGCGCAGTTTGCCGCCGGCCGCCTCAACATAGCGTTTAAGCGAAGACAGTTTCAGATCGCGGCCCGGTTTTTCCATCACGGCAACGGTCGGCTGCCTGATCCCCAGCGCCTGCGCCATTTCAACCTGCGTTTTCTGTACTTTTTCACGCAGCTCGGCAAGGTGAATGTTCAGCATGATGTCCGCCGCCAGCGCCTGCGCTTTGGCCACGACCTCGGGCTTTTCATCCGCAATAAGCTGTTCCAACGTTCTGCCCATCGCGTCACTCCTTCTCGTTTAATGTGTTCAGCCAGTTCGTGAATTCCCGATCGGCAATCTGAAGCATTCGATCGTAAAAGCGTTTTTCATTGCCGGCTTTATTGCCCGCGCAAAGCACAATGCCAATACGGTACGGATCGAAAGCGAAGAATGCCCGCAACGGTTCGCCACGGCTCTGAATGCGCAACTCTTTCATATTGCTGTAACGTGAGCCTTTAACCGTATCGGCATAGGGTCTGGGCAGACCCGGCCCCTTTTCCCGCAGGGCCATCAATGCGGCAAGTACGCCGGCCCGATCGGCATCGCTGAGCGATCTGTACCAATGATCAAATGCATCCGTTGTTTTAATTTCCCACACGGGACCTCCCTAAAATATAGATCAGTAACTATATAGATGTAAAGCTATGGCAGAGAGGCGCAGGGATAACATGCAAAGGCATACGTGGATACTGCAAGGCTGAACGTACATCCACGTATTTTGCAAACGCAGTGCGAGGTATTCATCTTTTTACGTACGGTATCGAACAATCGTTCAGAGGCACGGGGCGCTTCCCCGCCGCCCCTTTATGAACCCTGTCACAAAAAGCGCATAACGTTTTCGGCGTTCTGCGCAGCGGGCAATGAGCGACAAACTTGTTAACGCCACGTTACATCGGGTTAGGCAACATTGTTAACGCCGATTGATGCGTCAAACGCATCGCGCCATGCGTTTATTGCGCTTATTTACTTTATTTTCCTGAGCGAGTCTTCAGCAACAGGCGCGGCGTCAGGCGCCAATCGCAAACTGGAGATAAAGATGCATTCCTCTTCCTCACCCATGACCATCCGGGCCAGAGCCAGCGCGATCCTGCGCGTCACCTCCGGCAACTTTCTGGAACAGTTCGACTTCTTTCTGTTCGGCTTTTACGCCACCTATATCGCACACACCTTTTTCCCGGCCAGCAGCGAATTTGCCTCGCTGATGATGACCTTCGCGGTATTCGGCGCCGGTTTTCTGATGCGCCCCATTGGCGCCATCGTGCTGGGCGCTTACATCGATAAAGTCGGCCGCCGCAAAGGGCTGATCGTGACCCTGTCGATCATGGCTACGGGCACCTTCCTGATCGTATTGATCCCCTCTTACCAGAGCATCGGGCTTTGGGCGCCGCTGCTGGTGCTGTGCGGACGCCTGTTGCAAGGCTTCTCGGCGGGCGCGGAGCTGGGCGGCGTGTCCGTCTATCTGGCCGAGATCGCCACGCCGGGCCGTAAGGGCTTCTACACCAGCTGGCAGTCCGGCAGCCAGCAGGTGGCTATCATGGTGGCGGCGGCCATGGGCTTCGCGCTCAATGCGGCGCTGGAAGAAAGCGCCATTCGCGAATGGGGCTGGCGCCTGCCTTTCCTGTTCGGCTGCCTGATCGTTCCCTTTATCTTCCTCCTGCGCCGCAAGCTGGAAGAGACGCAGGAATTTACCGCCCGACGTCACCACCTGGCGATGCGCGACGTGTTTAAAACCCTGCTGAAAAACTGGCCGGTGGTCATCGCCGGCATGCTGATGGTCGCCATGACCACCACCGCGTTTTACCTGATCACCGTCTATGCGCCGACCTTCGGCAAAAAGGTGCTGCTGCTCAGCGCCTCCGACAGCTTGCTGGTCACCTTACTGGTCGCGATTTCCAACTTCATCTGGCTGCCCATCGGCGGCGCGCTGTCGGATCGCTTCGGCCGCAAACCGGTGTTGGTCGCCATGGCGCTGCTGACCCTGGCCGCCGCCTACCCGGCGCTCAGCCTGCTCGCCGCCGCCCCCAGCTTCAGCATGATGCTGGCCGTGCTGCTGTGGCTGTCCTTCATTTACGGCCTCTACAACGGCGCGATGATCCCGGCCTTGACGGAGATCATGCCAACGGAGGTGCGGGTCGCCGGCTTCTCGCTGGCCTACAGCCTGGCGACGGCGGTGTTCGGCGGCTTTACGCCGGTAGTCTCCACTGCGTTGATCGAATACACCGGCGACAAGGCTTCACCGGGCTACTGGATGAGCTTCGCCGCGCTGTGCGCCCTGCTGGCGACGCTGTATATGTATCGCCGCATCGCCATGCCGCTGCAAACCGCGCGCTAAGCCGCCATCTCAAAAGGAATGATGTCATGCAAAAACTCACTCGTTCGATCCTCGCCGCGCTGGTGTGCGTCTCCTGCAGTACGGCGGCGCTGGCCAAAGACGTGACCGTGATGATCTCCGGCGGCTTCAAAGCCGCACTGGAGAAGCTGGCCCCGGAATATGAAGCCCAAAGCGGCGATAAAATCATTCTGGTGTCCGGCCCCTCGATGGGCAAAACGCCGCAGGCGATCCCCGCGCGGTTAGCGCGCGGAGAGCAAGCCGATGTGCTGATCATGGTGGGCGACGCGCTCACCCAACTGGAAAAAGAGCGCTGGACCCAGCCGGGTTCGCGCGTGGAACTGGCCGATTCGCCGATCGGCATGGTGGTCAAACAGGGCGCGCCCAAGCCGGTGATAAAAACGGATGCCGACCTGCGCAAGGTCCTGCTGCAGGCGGACTCTTTCGCCTATTCCGACAGCGCCAGCGGCCGCTATGTCAGCGGCCAACTGTTCAAAAAGCTCGGCATCGAGGAACAGGTGAAAGGAAAGGCGCATAAGGTTGAGCGCATCCCGGTGGCCTCTGAAGTGGCGCAGGGGAAATACGCGCTGGGTTTCCAGCAGGTCAGCGAATTGCTACCCGTGGCGGGCGTGACCTTTATCGGCGAGCTGCCGGAAAACGTGCAGTACATCACCCGCTTCGCGGGGGCGGTGACCGCCAAGGCGGAGCACCGCCGCGAAGGCAAAGCGCTGCTGGACTTCCTCGCCTCCTCTCAGGCGCAGCCGACCATTCGCGCGACCGGCATGCGAACCGTGCCGGCGCCGCAGCCGGTCAGGCAGAGTGATACTGTTCAGTAATCAGCTTTTCCAGCTCAGCGGCGACGAAAGACTGCATGCGGCCACCGCGTCTGATGAGGCCTACGGTGCGTTTCACCACCGGATCGACCAGCGGCACCGACGTCAACACCGAATGCTCTGAAGCGGGCATCGACATAGCGGGCACGGCGGCAATGCCGATGCCCGCCTCAACCATGCCCAGCATGGTCGTCACATGGCGAGTTTCACACACGCTGGGGCGTTCCGGCACGAGGTGTTCCAGGCGCTGATCGAGCAGATTGCGATTGCCGGAGGTTTTATCCAGCGACACGTAATCCTGCTGATAAAACTCCCGCCAGGTGAGGCTCTTTTTACCGGCGAGCGAATGGTCACGCCGGCAGGCGGCCACGTAGACGTCCCCCACCAACGGCACAAACTCAAGATTAGGCTGCAGCCGCCCGGCGAAGCAGATGCCGAAATCGGCCTGGCCGCCGGTGACCGCCTCGATGACATTGCCTGCGCTGCCGTCGATCAGCTTAACGCGCACGCGCGGATAGCGAAGCCGGAAACGGCGTATCACGTCGGGCATGAAATAGTAGGCCGCCGATGGTACCGTGGCGACGGTGACCAGCCCCACCCGCTCCTGGCTGACCTTATCGATATCGGCCATCACCGCTTCGACGTTCATCAGTAACTGCTCCGAACGTTCGGCGAAGGCCTGCCCGTACAGCGTCAAGGTCACGCGCCGGGTGGTGCGGTCGAACAATTTGATGCCCAGCGCGTTTTCCAGCTTCTCAATCCTGCGGCTCAATGCCGACTGCGACAGGCAGATGGACTCTGCGGCCAGCCGAAAATTGCCGTACTCCACCAGCGCGCGAAACGCATAAAGATCGTTGAGATCAAAATTCACGGGCATAACGGCCAACTCTCCTTGCTGAAATGGCAGAGGACGCAAAACAACGATGATAACCGCTTATATCGCCACGGCAACCGGCTTGCTGGTTGAGCCACCAAAGCCCCTATCGCCCCAGCAGCACCATTCCCCAAATAATGATAGTCATCACCACGGCCACCAGCTGCGCTGCGCCGCCCAAATCTTTGGCGCGTTTGGATAACGGATGTAATTCCAGCGAAATGCGATCGACCACGGTTTCAATCGCCGTATTAAGCAGTTCAACCACCAATAGCAGAAAACTGCAGGTGATTAATAACAGCCGCTCTATATTTGTAATATCTAAACCAAATGTAACAACCAGTAAAATGGCGTTAATAACCAATAATTGGCGGAACGCATCTTCGGTAAGCACGGCGTCAATAAACCCGGCCCAGGAATTCCTTATGCTGTAGGTTAATCGGCTTATTCCTTTTTTCTTTTCCACAGGCATACAATCTGCTCTCGTCAAGACTGCGACAATCACTCGCGAATAAATAACGCGGCGTGAATTTATCACGAGTTTATTAATTAAGGACCTTAACTGTTCTCTTCCAGGAGGCGATGCATTCCCTCACGCGCCGTCACCCTGCCCCTGAAACGGCACCGCCCGAAAATACCCTGCCGCGGTTATTATTCTGAGAACGTGAAAAGGCGATGCGTTATCAGCCGGTTAAAGCGTTTTCTCGAACAAGCGGTAGCGCTTATAGGGAACTGCGCCGATGCGTTCTAAAATCGTCCGCATGCCGGTATTGGTTTCCAGGATCCACGACATTTCCAGCGCGTCGATATTGCGCTTCGCGAAAGGCTCGCGCAGCGCCTCAATAAGCAACAGCGCAATAATCGGCCCGATGCGGCTGAATTGATATTCCTGACGCACGCCCATCAACGGCACGCGCGCGGTGCGCACGCCGCTGACTTTCAGCCGCCACAAGAGCTTCGCCCAACCGAACGGCAATAACCGCCCCTGCAGATCGGCAATCGCTTCGTTGATGTTTGGCAAGCCGACAATAAAGGCGCAGGGGGCACCATCCACCTCGGCGATATGGATCATATCGTCGGGCACCAGAAACTTCAGCTGATCCCCCATGGTGGCGAACTCATGCTCGGTGAACGGGACAAACCCCCAGTTATGCTGCCACCCGGAGTTGAACACCTCGCGCAGCACCTGCATCTCCTCGCGAAAGCGCTTGCGATTGAGGCGGCGCACGGTCACCTTTTTGCGCACCTGATCCATCATCCGGGTCAGCGACGGCGAAAAATGCAGATCGGTTCTTTTCATCCAATAGGCAAGCAAATCAATCCCTTCGCTGTAGCCCTGTTGCGCTATCTGGGCCGCGTAGTAGGGTTTCGCGTGCGTCATCAGGGCGGAAGGCGGGGTATCGAACCCTTCGACCAACAGGCCGCTTTCCTGATTGATATTGAGGCTGAATGGCCCGGTGATTTTACGCGCGCCTTTCGATCTCAGCCACTCTTCCGCGACCGTGAATAAGGTGCTGAAAACGGCGGGATCGTCAACGGCGTCAATCATGCCAAAGTGGCCGGTATCCTCGCCATGCAGCTCCCGGTGCAGAGAATCGATTTGCGCCGTGATGCGCCCAACGACTTTGCCTTGTTTTTTGGCCACCCATGCCTGCCATTCAATATGGTCGGTGCCGGGATTCTTCTTTGACAGGTGCTCTTCGCGCTCGACATGCAGCGGCTCAATCCAGTTCGGATCATCGCGAAACAGTTGCGAAGGGAAAGCAATAAATTCTTTAAGTTCGCGTTTATCCAGAACTTTCTCAATACGGATCATAAATAGCCTTACGTTTTAATAAAATAATTAAATGAGCGCGCGACAACGCCTTTAGCATTTTTTATGCTGTTCTCTTTTATTGGATTGTGTATTGCCTCCGGTTAAATGATAAGAAAAACCGAATATTACCCCCTGTGAATCAGCGCATTATTGGCTCTACATTCACCCTGTGATGTCCATAATTGATAAAAAAAGGAAACAGAAAGCGGCGCAGCCAGGCTACGCTAATGGTGCTCTTTTATTATTTCGTGCTGTTATGGCAAAATAAACTCGCCGTCTTTAGTGTACCGACTTTAATCAGGAGGTGTGCCGCCATCTTTACCACTTAATGCTCTTTTTAAGATTAGCCTTAAATGAATCGTTCACTTTTGGATTTCTTGCGGCATACTGTTTAGGAAGTGTTTAAGTTCCAAGATAGCCATGCATGAGGTCATAACCTATGAGCCGACAGTTATTTCCTGCCCGACAGATGCAGACTAAAGAACGGCGAAACCCGGATATTACAATAGCCTCTCGTATATCGCCGGGGTGCCGTTCAGGCTGATAGCACGGGCTACTCGCGCTCTGACCGGTTAATAACCGGCGTGCCGCTCAAGCACGGCAATATACGCTGTTCGCGGAATGAAGATGGTTGAATAACAAACTTATTCAAAAACCTATTCATAGTAAAACATCAATTACCTCGCCAAGAGTGATTTTCTCTTTTGGTGATTTTTAATCTATGGCTAAGTTTGTCTATGTCTGAAACAAGTTCCGTTCATTCTCTTCCCATGCGCTATGCGGACTTCCCCACTTTAGTGGACGCGTTGGATTACGCGGCGCTGGGCAATACGGGAATGAATTTTTACGACCGGCGCAATCAACTCGTGACCGTTCTCGAATATCGCACGCTGCAGCAAAAAGCGATCTCGGGCGCGCGGCGTTTATTGTCCCTGAAACTCAAGAAAGGCGATCGCGTGGCGCTTATCGCCGAAACCAGCGCGGGATTCGTCGAAGCCTTTTTCGCGTGCCAATATGCCGGCCTGGTCGCGGTGCCGTTGGCGATCCCGATGGGCGTGGGCCAGCGCGACTCCTACACCGCCAAACTGAAAGGGCTGATCGCCAGTTGCAACCCGGCGGCGATCATCAGCAGCGAAGAGTGGACACCGCTCATCGCGTCGGCCACGGAAAACACGTCGGCGATGCACATCCTCAGCGACGAGGATTTTAACGCCTTGCCGGAGCCGGAGATCGCGTTGCCCGCGCCTTCGCCCGACGATATCGCCTACCTCCAATACACCTCGGGCAGCACCCGCTTTCCGCGCGGCGTGATCATTACCCAGCGGGCGGCCATGGCGAACCTGAACGCGATCAGCCGCGACGGGATCAAGCTGCGTGCGGGCGATCGCTGCGTTTCATGGCTGCCCTTCTATCACGACATGGGCCTGGTCGGTTTCCTGCTGACGCCGGTAGCGACCCAGCTGTCCGTCGATTATCTGCGCACGCAAGATTTCGCCATGCGCCCGATGCAGTGGCTGAAACTGATCGCCAAGAATCACGGCACGGTGTCCGTCGCCCCGCCGTTCGGCTACGATCTGTGTCTACGCCGCAGCAACGCCAAAGAGCTGGCCGATCTGGATCTTTCCAGCTGGCGGGTTGCCGGCGTAGGCGCCGAGCCGATCCCGGCCGAGCTGCTCGGCCAGTTTGGCGAACACTTCAGCAGCATCAACTTCGACAGCAAAGCCTTCATGCCGTGTTACGGCCTGGCCGAGAACACCCTGGCGGTGAGCTTTTCCGATCCTTGCTCCGGCCCGCAAACCAACGCGGTCGACCGCGATATTTTGGAGTACGAGGGTAAAGCGGTCGCGCCGGGCAAAAAAACCCGCGCCGTCTCGACCTTCGTCAACTGCGGCCGTGCGCTGCCCGGCCACCGCATCGAGATCCGCAGCGAAACCGGGCAACCGCTGCCGGAGCGCCAGGTCGGCCATATCACGATTTCCGGCCCCAGCCTGATGAACGGCTATTTCTGCGACGATGAATCTCAGAAGCAAATTCAGGTGACCGGGTGGATGGATACCGGTGATCTGGGCTACCTGCTGGACGGCTATCTGTACGTCACCGGCCGCAAGAAGGACTTGATCATCATTCGCGGCCGCAATATCTGGCCACAGGATATCGAGTACGTCGCGGAATCCGAACCGGAAATCCGTTCCGGCGATGCGATTGCCTTCGTGACTGAAGAACACGACGAAGCGGCCAGGATCATTTTGCAAATCCAGTGCCGAGTCAGTTCGGAAGAACGCCGGGAACAAATCGTGCATTCGCTGAGCGCGCGCATTCAAAGCGAGTTCGGCATTGCGGTGGACATCGAGCTGCTGCCGCCGCACAGCATTCCCCGCACGTCATCGGGCAAACCCGCCCGTGCGGAGGCCAAAAAACGCTGGCTGAGCGCTTCGCTCTATCCGCAAATGCCGCAGCTGGCCGGTTTCGCGCAATGAGCGGCACCGTCGCAGTGACGGGCGCGACCGGCTTTATCGGTCGGCATATCGTCCAGGAACTGCTGGCGCAAGGGTTTAACGTGCGCGCCCTGACGCGGCAAGCCGGAAAAGCCGCTGCGGACAACCTGCAGTGGATCCCCGGCGCGCTGGAAGATCGGCCCTCGCTCACCGAGCTGGTGCGCGGCGCAGAATACGTCGTGCATTGTGCGGGCCAGGTGCGCGGGCATGCGGAAGCGGTGTTCACCCGCTGCAACGTCACCGGCAGCCTGAACCTGATGCAGGCGGCCAGGCAAAACGGTCGCTGCAATCGTTTCTTGTTCATGTCGTCGCTGGCGGCCCGCCATCCGGCGCTGTCCTGGTACGCCCATTCAAAACAGGCCGCCGAGCAGCAACTCATCGCCGCCTCCGGCGATATCGCGCTGGGGATTTTCCGCCCAACGGCGGTTTACGGGCCGGGCGATAAAGAGCTGAAACCGCTGTTCAACGGCCTGCTGCGCGGCGTACTGCCCCGGCTGGGCGCGCCTGAGGCCAAGCTCACTTTTCTGCACGTGAGCGATTTGGCAAAGGCGGTCAGCCAATGGGTGCAGGCCGAACCCGCGCAGCCGAATATTTACGAACTGTGCGACGGCGTAGCCGAAGGCTATAACTGGCTGCGCCTACGCGACATCGGCGCCGCCGTGCGTCACGGGCCGGTGCGTCTGGTGGGCATTCCGCTGCCGCTGCTGAAAGCCCTGGCGGATATCAGCGTGGTGTGGAACCGCCTGGTCAAACAAGAGCCGATGCTGACGCGCAGCAAAATACGCGAATTAACGCATCGCGACTGGTCCGCCAGTAATCACGCGCTGTCGCAACAGATTAATTGGTTTCCACAGGTAAGTTTGGAGCGCGCACTGCGCGAAGGGCTGTTTTAATTATTCCAATTAGAGGTGTGTCAACGTTCTTATGCTAAATCGCGATGCTGTAATGGATTATATCCTGACGTGTTTGCAAGGTATCGTCGAAGGCGGAGTGGAAATAAAACCTGATAGCGATCTCGTCAATGATCTTGGCCTGGAATCCATCAGAGTCTTGGATCTGCTGATGATGCTGGAAGATGAATTAGATATCTCCATTCCTATCAATATATTGCTTGATGTCAGAACGCCTGAGCAACTGCTTGACGCGCTGCGCCCTTATCTGGAGAAAAACCATGGGACTGTATGATAAGTTTGCGCGGCTCGCCAATGACCGTGAGCAATTTCAAACGTCCGGTCTGAATCCGTTCGGCACCTGCATCGACGAAGTCTATTCCGCCACCCAGGGGCGCATCGGCGATCAAAAGATTGTCCTCGCCGGCACCAATAATTACCTTGGCCTGACGTTCGATGCGCAGGCGATCGCCGCCGGCCAGGCGGCCCTGGCCGCGCTCGGCACCGGCACCACCGGCTCGCGCATGGCGAACGGCAGTTACGGATCGCACCTGACGCTGGAACGGGAGCTGGCGGAATTCTTCGATCGCCCCAGCGCCATCGTGTTCTCCACCGGCTATACCGCCAACCTGGGCGTCATCAGCACGCTGGCGGGACCAGGCTCCGTGGTGTTGATCGACGCGGACAGCCACGCGAGCATTTACGACGCCTGCGCCCTCGGCGGCGCGGAGATTATTCGCTTCCGCCACAATGACGCCGCCGATCTGGAGCGCCGCATGGTGCGCCTGGGCGAACGCGCCCGCGAGGCGATCATTATCGTGGAAGGCATCTACAGCATGCTGGGCGACGTCGCCCCGCTGGTGGAAATCGTCGATATCAAGCGGCGGCTCGGCGGCTATCTGCTGGTCGACGAAGCGCACTCCTTCGGCGTGATGGGCGAGCACGGCCGCGGCCTGGCCGAAGCGCTCGGCGTCGAGCAAGACGTGGATATTATCCTGGGCACCTTCAGCAAAAGCCTGGCTTCAATCGGCGGTTTCGCCGTCGGCGGCAAAGGGATGGACGTGCTGCGCTACAGCAGCCGGCCGTATATCTTTACCGCTTCGCCGTCGCCGTCCAGCATCGCATCGGTGCGCACGGCGCTGCAAAAAATCGCGCGCCATCCCGAGCTGCGGGAAAAGCTGTGGAGCAACGCGCACCGTCTGTACCACGGCCTCGCCGAACTGGGGTATACCCTGGGGCCGCGCATCAGCCCGGTGGTGCCGGTGATGATCGGTTCAAAAGAAGAAGGATTGCGTTTCTGGCGCGAGCTGATCGCCCACGGGGTGTATGTAAACCTGGTGCTGCCACCGGCCGCGCCGGCGGGCGTCACCCTGTTGCGCTGCAGCGTCAATGCCGCGCACAGTGATGAAGAGATAGACGCCATCGTGCGCGCCTTTGCGGCGCTGAAAAAATAAAGCCTTCCCTCTCGGCCGCGGCGGCGGTGCCAAAATGGTATCGCCGCCCTGCCGAATCGCTGCGCACCTCAGTGCGCAGCCGTTGATACCCCATCAGCCGAATAGCGATAACCCTGCGCCGCCATAAATTCCCCGATGGCTTTTTCCGCCGCCGAAAGCACCTCCTCGATCGGCCGATCGGCATCGAGATCCACGATGTCGGCGCCTTCGAACGTCAATAACGGCGTGACGGCGATCTTCTTCTCCAACGCCGCTTTGCGGTGATCGGGTTTACGCGCGCAGGCCACGTCCAGACTGACATTCAGCTTGAGTACCAGATCCGGTTTTTGCCCCGCCATCCATTGGAACGCCGCCCGCTCGCGCGCCGCCAGCCAACGGACAAAACGGCTCCCTTCCACGTCGACGGGAAAAACCGTACCGTCGTAAGCGCCGGGGATTTGCGCCTGCGGAAAACGGTCGGTCAACACGATGAAACCTTGCCGACGGTACGCCAGCATGCGGCGGAAACGCAGCAGCCGCCGCCCCACGAAAGCGATGATCACCGCCGACGGCAACAGGCCGATGCGGGATTTTTTCGTTTTGACTTTTTTGGTATTACTCTCGATAGCCTTGCCCACCGAGCGCCCGAGCAGTGGCAATTTCGCCGCCGCGCGGCCGACGTTGCCCGCCTGTTTGCCCAGATGCACTTGCACCGCCGGGCCATAATGTTTCATATACGCGATCAGATGTTCACAAACGGTGGACTTACCCGATCCGTCGCTGCCGATAACCGCAATCAGCGGCGGAAATTTTGCACTCATAATAAGACTCTCTTTCAATACACCAGAAACGGCGTGCCATATTTGAAGCGGCCTGTCGCTTATCATTGCCGTGGCGGCTACGTGAAAAAATTTACCGTAGCGCGGCGCCAAAAAGCACAAAATATTAAGCGAAAATGGAAAACCTCTGCTCTTTTTTCACCGTGAGCCCTACCGGGAATTAACATAAAAAGCGAAACCGGCGCGCGCACGAACAATTAGCACAAAATAACAAGAACGAACGCCATAAATATCAATTCAAATAGCGAACAAGAATACCAATCTCATTATTTTATCGCAGCAAAGCACAATAAATATCTTGAACCCAAGGCGTATTGGAATACAATAGTTTTTTTCGCATTGGATCAATTATTGTGAGTCAGCAGATAAGACCTTCATCTGATCGCTCGCCCGTGCGCGTAATAGCGATAACCGGCTGTGACGGCTCGGGAAAATCCACGTTAGCTGCCAGCCTGGTCAACGCGTTATCGGCACAAGAACCTGCCGAACTGCTGTATCTCGGCCAGTCTTCCGGGCGCATCGGCGAATGGATCAGTTCGCTGCCGATTATTGGCTCGCCCTTCGGGCGTTATTTGCTGAAGAAATCGGAACGCGTGCATGAGCGCCCTTCCACACCGCCGGATAATGCCACGGCGCTGGTAATTTTTTTACTCTCCTATTGGCGCGTTTATAAATTCCGTCGCATGCTGAAGAAAAGCCGCAGCGGCGCATTGCTGATCACCGATCGTTATCCGCAGGCCGAAGTGGCAGGGTTTCGTTTCGATGGCCCGCAGCTGGCGAAAACCGCCGGCGGCAATCGCTGGATCCGCGGGCTGAGAAAGCGCGAACAAAAGCTGTACCAATGGATGGCGTCTTATCAGCCCTTATTATTAATTCGGCTGGATATTGACGAACAAACGGCCTATTCACGTAAACCCGATCACTCGCTGGCGGCGTTGCGTGAAAAGATCGCCGTCATCCCGCACCTGACGTTTAATGGCGCTAACATATTGGATTTAGACGGCCGCGAGCCGGCTAACCGTATTTTCGATGCCTCACTGCGCGCCGTTAAAATATCGCTGAGGGCCGCCAATGCCTAGCCGCCAAATAACCTTTTCGTACCGAAACAGATGAAAAAAAATAAACTCACCGCCGAACAGGATACCTCTCCCACCTGCATTACCGGGCTGATTGCCGTGGTGGGCAGCGACGGCACGGGCAAGTCCACGCTGACCGCCGATCTGGTGAAAAACCTGCAGCAACATCGCCCCACGGAGCGCCGCTATTTGGGGCTGATCTCCGGCGAAGACGGCGACAAAATCAAGAAGTTGCCGTTCATCGGCGTGTGGTTGGAACGGCGCCTCGCGGCCAAATCCGATAAAACCCAGCGCATGAGCAACAGGCCGCCGGCGCTGTGGGCGGCGCTGATCATGTACGGCTTTTCGCTGTGGCGCGCCGCCAACCTGCGCAAGGTGCGACGGCTGGCGCAGAGCGGCGTGCTGGTGGTCAGCGATCGCTACCCGCAGGCGGAAATTTCAGGTTTTTACTACGATGGGCCCGGCATCGGCGTGGAACGCGCAAAAGGCTGGCTATTGAGCCGCCTGGCGGCGCGCGAACGCCGTTTATATCAACGCATGGCCGTCTATCGGCCGGCGCTGATCATTCGCCTTGATATCGACGTCGATACGGCATTTTCCCGCAAGCCCGATCACAGCTATGAAGAGCTGAAAGACAAGATAGCCGCCATGGTGCGCCTGCAGTACAACGGTGCGCGCATCATCGAGCTGGACGCCAGAGCCCCTTACGACGAGGTGCTGAGCAACGCGCTCAACGCCATTTCCGCCGTAGTGAGTCCCGCGAAGCGCCCACAGAGCGATATCGGGCAACCCGGCGAAAACGCCGGCGAAGAAACTCAGGTTTATTAAACGCATACAGGGCAAGCGCATGACGGCGGGACAAAAAATGCAGCAAAACAACGATAACGGCTGGTTTTGGTTATGAAACGGTGGTTTTCCGATGGCGCGTTTCGCTCCATTTTACGTAATGCCGCCTATTTAGGCTCCGGCAGCGTCGCCAGCGCGCTGCTCGGCCTGCTGGCGCTCTCCTGCGCCGGGAAAGGCATGTCGCCTGAAATGTTCGGCGTGCTGGTGGTGATCCAGGCCTACACCAAAGCGGTCAGCGATTTCATCAAATTCCAGACCTGGCAGTTTGTGGTGCAATTCGGCACCCCGGCGCTGGAGCATCAAAATACCGGGCGCTTCCGCGACGTCGTCGCCTTCTCCTTTGGCCTGGATATCGCCAGCGGCGTCATCGCCGTGCTGGGCGGCATGATCATGCTGCCGTTCTTGTCTCACGCCCTGGGGCTGGACAGCGAAAGCTTCTGGCTCGCCATGCTGTACTGCACCCTGATCCCGTCGATGACCTCGTCCACGCCGACCGGCGTGCTGCGCGCCTTCAACCGCTTCGATCTCATCGCCATCCAGCAGGCGATCAAGCCGTTCCTGCAGGCGGCGGGCAGCGTCATCTCCTATTATTTCGATCTGGGGTTCCCCGGCTTTATCGTCACCTGGTACGCCTCTAACCTGATCGGCGGCACGCTGTTTTGGTGGTTCACCGCGCGCGAACTGCGCCGCCGCGATATCCACGGCGCGCTGAGGCCACGCCTGTTCAACGTCGCGCGCCGCATCGAGGGTGCCTGGAACTTCGTCTGGACCACCAACATCGCCCATACCATCTGGGCCGCGCGCAACTCCTGCACCACCGTGCTGGTGGGCGTGGTGCTCGGGCCGGCCGCCGCCGGGCTGTTCAAGATCGCCATGACCTTCTTCGATGCGACGGGCACCCCGGCCAAGCTGCTGGAAAAAAGCTTCTATCCCGAGATCATGCGCCTGGATCCGCGCACCAAGACCCCGTGGCTGCTGGGCCTGCGCTCCTCGCTGCTGGCCGGCGGCATCGGCCTGGCCGTCGCGGTGTTGATGTTGCTGGTGGGCAAACCGCTCATTTCCGCGGTCTTCGGGCAGCAATACCTGGAAGCCTATGACCTGATTCAAATCATGCTGGGCGCGATCATCGTCTCCATGATGGGCTTCCCGCAGGAATCCTTACTGTTTATGGCAGGCAAGCAGCGCGCTTTCCTGATCGCGCAGGCGACGGCCTCGGCGGCCTACATTGCGCTGCTGGTGTCGATGGCGTATGCCTTCGGCGTGCAGGGCGCCGCCTTCGCTTATTTACTGGGGCAATGTTTAGACGTGCTGTTATCCCTGATACCGACGATCGGCGCCTACCGCAATCGCTTTATGTTGGGGCTGAATGTGCCCAAAGAGAGTAATCAATGACCGCTATCACGAATTGGAAGAAGTTCTCCGCCGAAACCACCCAGGCGCTGTTTGTCGCGGTGGAAGAGGATGACCTGGTCGAGGCGAATATCAGCCTGCCGCAGCAGATCGATCTGGAATGCTCCCCCGAGAGCATTCGGGACAACTACGCGCTGTGCCTGCAGTTTTGGGAAGACGGTTTTTCCCGCCGCGAGCTGCTGCAATTGGTGAACGGTTTCCTGCAAGACCCGCAGTTGGCGGCGGCTACCCGCATGCGCTACAAATATATCCGCGCCCGCTACAAGCACCTGCGCTTCGCCCAGCAGCTGTACGGCGCCCCCCACCGCGCCAACCGCCTGTTCCACACCACCACCGTGGTACTCGGCCATTTTCAGGACGCGTTTCGCAACGGCAACCAGAAGAACCTCACGCTGTACGGCAACCTGCTGCGGCTGCTGCTCAGCAAGCCGGTGTGGTCATACGTGCGTTATGCGCTGCGCCACACCCGCCTGGAAAGCGCACAGGGCTTTATCACCTACCGCCAGGAGCAGATGCGCCAGTTGCAAACGCTGATCGCTGGCCCGGCGCTGACCGGGCATCAGTTCCATGACGTGCGCAAAATCGTCAGCCGCCAGGTCTCGTTTTACGACACGCTGAGATCGATCGATCCCGACAACCGCGAAGCCCGGCAGATCTCGCGCTTCCTGGCGGCGATTAACGGCCTGATGGGTGACCGGCATGACGTGATGGTGGCGGACAAGCTGGCCGGCGGCGATATCTATGATCGGCCGGCGATCCTGGATATCGACATCCGCCAGCGCCTGGAGCTGCTGCTGGCGCGTTTTCCGCTGTCGTTTTCCCCGTCGGCCGTCGCGGCCGGCAGATAAGCGCGTTGCCCGTAGCCATGATGACGTTACCTCGCTTGCTGGCCCTTGCGCTGCTGCTGTCGCCGCTGGCGGCGCCGGCGCATAACTTCGTGCAGGGCCGGCCGGTGGCGCCGATCGCCATCGCCGATCGCGGCGAGCTGCTGCTGCGCAACGGCGATTTCAGTTACCGGCCGTGGAACAGCGCAAAACTGGCGGGCAAGGTGCGGGTGATCCAGTACATCGCCGGGCGCACCTCCGCCAAAAAGAAGAACTCGCTGCTGATCAACGCCGTCAAGGACGCGAACCTGCCGGGCGATCGCTTCCAGCCGACCACCATCGTCAACACCGACGACGCGATACCGGGCTCCGGCTTCTTCGTGCGCGGCAAGATCGAGAAAAACAAGCGCCATTATCCCTGGGCGCAGTTCATCGTCGACAGCGACGGGCTGGGGCGCATGGCCTGGCGGCTGCCGGAGGAGAGCTCCACCATCGTAGTGCTGGATAAGGCCGGGCGCGTGCAGTGGGCGAAGGACGGCGCACTCACCCCGCAGGAAGTTGACCAGGTGATCGCCCTGCTGCGCGCGCTGATCGCGCAGGAGACTCCATGAAGCGCACGCCGCCGGGAGCCGATGACGCATGCCTTTGATTGAACGCTATATCACGGTTGAGATCCGCCGCCTGGTGATGATGATCGCCGGGTTTCTGATCTTCATGTTCGCCAGCTACTCCGCCCAGCGCTACCTGACCGACGCCGCCAACGGCACGCTGGCGCTGCGGGTGGTGGCCGACGTGGTTTTCTATAAATCGCTGATCGCGCTGGAGATGATATTGCCCGTCGCGCTGTATGTCTCGGTGGCGGTGGCGCTGAGCCAGATGTACAGCGATGCGGAGATCACCGCCATGCTGGCCGCCGGCGCCAGCCCGCTGCGGCTGTACAAGGCGGTGCTGCTGCTCGCCGTGCCGCTGGCGATAGCGGTCACGCTGCTGTCGCTGTATGGCAGGCCCTGGGCGTACGCCAATATTTATCAACTGCAACAACAGTCGCAATCGGTGCTGGACGTGAGCCACCTGCAGGCCGACAAATTCAACGTCAGCGGCAACGGCCGCATGATCCTCGCCAATCACGTCGACAAAACGGCCAACCACCTGACAGACGCCCTGATTTATGTGCGCGGCGGCCATCACACCAACCTGTACCGCGCGCAGTCGGTGGAGGTACTCGACGCTTCTCCCGCCAGCCCCGCCGTGCGGCTGAAAACCGGCACTGCCTATGTGCTGGATCGCCAGGGCGCCGACGACAACGGGCAGAACTACGACAATTTCGACATCGCGCTTAAACCGTTCGTGCCCAGCGCCGAGAGCCGGCACAAGTCGGCCTCGCCGGCGGAGCTGGCGCGCTCCGCCGATCCGGGCGACGCCGCCGAACTGCAATGGCGCGAGAGCCGCGGGCTGACCACCGTGCTGATGGTGCTGCTGGCGATCCCCTTGAGCCGCATCAAGCCGCGGCAGGGGCGCTACGCCGCGCTGCTGCCCCTGACGGTGCTGTTTACCGTGATTTTCTATGGCGGCAACATTTGCCGCACGCTGGTGGCCAACGGCTCTCTGCCAACGATCCCCGGCGTTTGGCTGGTGCCGATAGCGATGGCTGTCGGCATCGCCCTGCTGCTGGCGCGCGACTTATCACTGCTGCGGAAACCCTCCCGATGACCATTTTTAGCCGCTACCTAATGCGCAACGTGTTCATCGGCTTCGCCGCCGCGGCCGGGTTGCTCATCCCGCTGTTCACCACCTTTACGCTGATCAACGAGCTGGAGGACGTCACTCCGGGCGGCTACCGCTGGCAGCAGGCGCTGCTGGTGACCGTGATGACCCTGCCGCGCAGCCTGGTCGATCTGGGGCCGTTTATCGCGCTGCTCGGCGGCATCGTCGGGCTGGGGCAGCTGTCTAAAACCCTGGAGCTGACGGCGATCCGCTCCGCCGGGATGTCGATATTCCGCATCGCGCTGGTGATGCTCGCCGCCGGGCTGCTGATGAACCTCTCGCTCGGCGCCCTCGATGAATGGGCCGCTTCGCCGCTGCAGCAACGCGCGCTGCAGATAAAGAACAACGCGCTGGCGCAGTCGAACGATAACGACGTCACCGTTAACCCGCTGTGGGCACGGCGCGGCAACGAGTTTGTGACGGTCAAAACCGTCGATGAGAACGACCAGCCCCACGGCATTGAGATCTTCCGCTATCAGGCCAACCACGCGCTGGAATCTTACCTTTACGCCGACAGCGCCAGCACCGCCGCCGACGGCAGCTGGCTGCTGCACAACGTGATGCAAAAAAGCTGGCAAGGCAGAAAGGAGACGATTCAGCGGCAAGACAGCCTGCTCTGGCGCTCGCTGTTCGCCGTGCCGAGCCTGAAAGAGCTGACCCTGCCGGCCGGCAGCTTCTCGCTCCAACAGCTGGATCGCTATATCGATTACCTGCTGGGCTCGGGGCAGCCCAGCACCGAATACCGCCTGGCGCTGTGGAAAAAACTCGGCCAGCCCCTGCTGGTGCTGGCGATGATTTTGCTGGCCATCCCGTTTACCTTCACCGCCCCGCGCGCGCCCGGCATGGGCAGCCGATTAGCGCTCGGCGTCATCATCGGGCTGCTGACCTACATCGCTTACCAGATCGTCCTCAATCTGGGGTTGCTGTTCGCCCTCAACGCGCCCTTCACCGCCCTCGCCCCGCCGCTTTTACTCCTGGCATTGTCGCTGGCGCTGGTTTATCGGTTTGATCGGCGGGGTTAGGCATTTTCTGAGGTTGATAAGGGATAAGAAGAGAATCGCAATTTCCATTCCAGAGAAAACATTACGCGCTCACCTGCTCAGCGATTTTTAAGGATGTTAGTTAATGGCAAAGATAGCTGTTTGTATACTGACTTTTAACTCCTCTCGTTTATTACACGAGGTGCTTTCTCCACTCATGGGCATTGCGGATGAGTGGATTGTGGTGGATTCCGGAAGTACGGATAAAACGCTGTCTATTTGCCAAAGCTTTGGAATAAGTCCTATTTACCATCGTTTCGAAACGCATGGACGACAAATGAACTTTGCGATTTCTCAATCTCACCATGATTGGGTACTGTGCCTGGACAGCGACGAAATCCTTGATGCCGAAACCATAGCGTCCATTTTAACATTCAAATCGCAGGCAAACCCGCCACCACAGCAAGCCTATAGAATAAAAAGGAATTGGTTTGTACTCGGGCAGCCAGTCAGAACGATTTATCCCATCTCCTCACCGGACTACCCCGTTCGACTGTTCAATAGAACACAGGTCAGGTTCAATGATGCTCCGGTAGATGATGCCGCTGAAGGCTATATTCACACGTCGGTCATTCCGGGCAATGTTAAGCACGATACTTTTTATTCTCTCCATGAAATACTCAATAAGCTCAATAGCTATACGACAAGGGTAGTAAAATACCGAGACATTAGGCCCTCGATATTTCGTGGCGTCGTAAGCGCGATCGGCGCGTTTTTCAAATGGTACGTACTGAGCGGCGCATGGAAGGAAGGCAAAGTCGGCGCCGTTACTGGGTTTTATGCCGTGGCCTACAGTTTCCTAAAGTATTTTAAATCCTGGTATGGCAAAGATTGATAGCGTTAAGGGCAGAAATAGGGGCTGAATGACAACCGCCATCCAGCCCCTGCTTGCCCAGCCGACGTTAACGCAATTCCTTCGCTATCGCGCTAAACATCAGCGACGCCTCCAGCGGTTGCGCGCTGAAAGAAGGCTCCGCCTGCGGCCAGGTAGACCACTGGACGATCACCAGATTCTCCGCCTGATTGACCATGATCATCTGGCCGAAGATCCCCAGCGCCCACAGGGAATGCTTGAGGGAGGCCTGCGGAACAGGCTCAACGTTGGTCGCATTCACCGGCACTTCGTTGTTCCACCATTGGAATCCGTAAATGCCGTTGGGATGCGCCGCCGACACCGAGCCCACCGCCTGAGTCCAATTGGACGACTGGGCTACCCAATCTTCCGGCAAGATCTGTTTGCCGTTCGGCAACGTCCCATTATGCAGAATGAACTCGCCGAAGCGCCCCCAGTCTTCCAGCGTGGCGTTGAAGCCGTGCGCCCCTACGTCATGCTGGCCTTTCGCGTAGGCATGCCACACCCCATCGCTCGCCATGCCGTAGGGCTGCCAGATGCTTTGCTGCAGATAAGCCGCCAGCGGCATGCCGGTGGCGCGCTCCAGCACGTCGCCCAGCAGCCAAGCGCCGCCGGAGGAATAAGACCAGTTCTGCCCGGCCGGGTGCGCGCGGTGCAAACCGGCCACCAGCTTGCGCACGCAGGCGTAGGCGCCGGGCCTGGCTTCACACTCGGTCAGCTGCGCGAAGTCCGATTTCGGGTTAGTGTAATCCTCATTCCACGCCACGCCGGAGGTGTGGGTAATCAGCTGCCTGAGGGTCACGCCATCCCACGCGGTGCCTTTCAGATCGGGTTCGTATTGCGTGATGAGATCGTCGAGTGAGTGGATCTTGCCCTGTTTAATCGCCACGCCCACCAGCGTGGCGACCACGGATTTGCCCACCGAGCGCGACGTCCACAGGGTGGCGTCGGTATTGCCCTGCCCCAGGTATTTCCAGGCGATTTTGCCGTCTTTCAATACCAGCATGCCGCTGACGTTCTGGCGCTGCAGATAGTCCTGCAGGCTGTAGGTTTTGCCATTCACCTGATAGCTGGCATTCGTTAGCTGTTTAGCGGCAGCCACCAGCGGTGTGGCACTACCGTGATGAAACACATCCCCGGCATAGTTGCGGTAGTCGTTACGAAAACCGATCACCCGATCGCTCTGGCTCCAGGTGAGCATCTCGTGCGTGTCCGGCAATTGCGCATCAAAAGGTGCGGGACAGGCGCTGAGTTCGGTGCCCGCACAGGCGGCCAGGGCGGCGGGCGCCAACAGGCCGCTGCAGAGACTGATGACAACACCCGCCAGCAGGCTGCGGTTAAACACTTTGCTTTTCATATTTTTTCTCGCTTAGCTCAGGAAGGCGTTCAGCTTAAAAAAACGCGACCTATAATAAAAAACGCCTGATGGGGGAAAATCCCCCGCAAAATCGACGGGGGAACCGCGTGCCGAGCCTGATTTATTCCTTTGCCCAATTGGAAGCCTTCACCGCCGTGGCCGAGCACGGCAGCCTGGCGAAAGCCGCGCTCAAGCTGGGCAAAGACCGCACGACGCTGCGCGATTTGATTGATTTTCTCGAGGATGGCTTGGGCTATGCGCTGTTTCTGCGCGAGGGGCGCAGCCTGCACCTGACGCAGGAAGGCGAACAGCTGCAACGCCAGGCGCACCTGCTGATGCGCCAGGTGAAGGCGTTTGAGGCATTTGCCAAAGACGTGCCCAAGAGCGCGGCGCAGGAAATCTCGCTGGTTTACGATCCCTTCACGCCCCGCGTGCTACTGCAGGCGCTGATTGCCGCCATGGCCCAGCGCAACACGCGCCTGAGCCTGATTAACGCCTCGCGCGAAGAAGCGGAAAGCCTGCTGGCACTCGGTCAGGCCGATCTGGGCATCTGCCAGGCGCGCCACCGCAGCGTGGGCGACACCATGGAGTGGCGCGCCTTAGGGGCGATAGAGATGGATTTTTACGCGTCTAAAGCACTTTTCCCCGGCGCGGAACAGCCGCTTTCGCTGCTGGAGCTCTCACTCACGCCGCAGGTGATCATGCACCCGGATTCTGACGAACCGGTGGCGCGCCGCCTGCAAATTTCAGGGCACACTATCTTCACCAATGAGCTGGAAATGCTGCGCGCCCTGCTTGAACAAGGCTGCGGCTGGGGATTCCTGCCGACGCATATGCATGCGGAACAGTGGAAAAGCGTCAACACGCTGCGCACCGAAGTGGGCAGCCAGGGGATCAGCCAAACCATGGTGACCATCTGGAAGCCGGGCAATGACCGGCGGGCGCTGATTGATGAGACGTTGGCGCTGTTGCCGGGATTGTGGCGGGGGGTGATTTAATAGGGCATTCCATGGGGCTGCGCAGACTTTTGTATGTTTAGACGGGACTGTTATGGGCAAGAAGCCTGCGTGGTATTGTGAGATGTCAATCAACGAGGATAAGGCGAGAAACTCAACAAATTTGAATCTTATTTTGTTGAACATTGATGTCAGAGTATGATAAGGGTAAGCTTATACCGATACAATATTTGAACATAAAGTATTTACATTAAAAACTGAAGGAAAATCTATGTCTGCTACATCTAAGAATAAAACGGGCCATTCTTACCCAGCAGTTCCTATTGTTCAAAATGAACAACGTTTTTACTTCAGCACGATTCCAGTATCAGCTTTGTTTGAATCGTGCTTCGTAGTTAGTAGAGATGAAAACCCCTCTGAGGGCTTTCAAAGAAAGCTAAATAAAACACGGGCTGAAGACATAGCAAAATACTTATCAAGTGGCAAAGGATCTATACCAACTAATATTGTACTATCAGCACAGGAAGACTCAGGAATAGCTTACAACAGTCGTTCAAAACTCATTGCTTACCCCGGTAAAAAAGGATCATTTTTGGTACTTGATGGACAACATAGATTATGGGGTTACCAACTCTGCTATGAACAATATAACATAGATCATCGAGTTCCAGTCGCTATTTACACAGGCCTTAATCGTGTGGAAGAAGCAAAGCTATTTATTGACATCAACACAACTCAAGTTGGGGTTCCATCCGCCTTACTTTTGGATATTAAGCAGGTTGCTCAGTTAGAAAATTCTAAAGAGCAAATTCTTAGAGCTTTATTTGACAGCCTAAATGATGATAAGAAATCGCCGTTAAGAAAACTATTGAGCCCAAACAGATCCCTTACAGGTAAAATATCAAGAGTAACCTTCAACAAAGCATTACTTCCAGTAATTCGCTCAGGTATATGGGCTGATGCATCTGAAAAATCACGCCTTCAACTTTTAATAAATTATATATCAGCTGTAATACAAGTTATCGATGACTCTTCAATATTAGTTAGATCTGCATTTTTCGAGAGTATATTTGAAGTGTTTGATGATGTTGTTCAAACATCAATTGCAAAGCATGGCAATGCTAAAAAAGATTCGCTTGTTGATATCTTATCCCCTATATCAGCAATTGATTTCCAAGAATTACTCTCAAGGGGAAGAACCTCTAAAACAACATATCTCGAACCAATTAAATCAGCCCTTAAAAAGAGCGTTTCTATCTCTGACTCAATGGTTTGAAAATGGATATACAACATGGGATAATATATGACTCTGTCATCACTGATTCTCTTGATGCAATTCCAGAGGGTGTTGAAGCAGACCTAAATAAAATCATGAGCTTCTATGAATGGCGAGAGAAAGGAGGGTATTTAGTTTCTGGTTCTAATAAAAAAGAATTTTATTTAAGTTGCGCAGCAAGAGAATTAGGTGGTGTACTACTTAAGGAAGCAACAACTCTTAACAATCAAGCTCTAGAACACAAAACCATTATTGGTTCTGCTATAGCATCAGGTAAAACACTGAGTAGTTCTTGGTTACTTGTCACTACATATTATTGGTGTGTTTACTTAGTATTATCATGGTTGAGGATGACTGGTCAGGTTGTTACCTATCTGCCAAGTGAAGAGATTACTCGGTTTAATAAACTTAATCCTTTGAATAACAAATCACCACAGAATGGTACATTTATTACTAAATTTGAGGATACATCTGGTTCAAGAGCTAATTTTAAGTTACAAAGATTAAAATCAAATAATTTCCACGAAGGATTATGGGTTGCATTTAACAATGATATAGTTGACCGATTAGAGCTTTTTAAAGACAAACCAGCAGATATTGACCTTAGAGCTCTTTCATGCCTAAATTTGAGTAAGTTTGCAGATGGGCATTCATGGCCGTCTAAGATAAGAAATATTGTAAATTATAAGGTTGGCTTTGGCTATGATGAAATCAATGGATTAAGCAAGCCAAATATGCTAAGAATTGGGAGTCAGTTGAAATCACTTAATCTTGTAGATATAATTGGTTTGCATGAGGAAAATCAATTAATAGTTAGCTCTTTAAAGGTTGAAAAATCAATTGATAAATACAGTGAATTGCTTCTGACATTTGGAACGATACTCTCCTCCTTACAAGGCACTTATTTAAAAGAAATTTGCTCTCGGAGAAATGTTCATACATCAATTAATGAACGTTATTTAATATACCTTGGACACCATTCATTTGAGCCTGATGGTGATTGGATTAAAACAATCAAATAGAAACACCAAATTAAATGCTAGGCCCTTCTCGAGGGGGGGCCAATAACAACATAGAACCATTAATTAAATGGCTAAAACTCTTTGACTGTCAATATACCCCCCACTTTTTTTTAATTTTCTTACATTAGTTAAGCAACTTCGTCTCTTAATAAAAACATGCTTACTCAAGAAACACCTCTGACATCGTCTTGCAACAATCTAACGACAATAAAATAGCCTCATTAAATATTTAACCCTTTTTAGTTAATGAGTGGATTATTATCTACCTTTTAACTCCCCCTCCCCCCTAGCACCGGCCCCGCCCTTTCCCTACAATAAGGGATCTGTTGAGGCATAACGCAAGGAAAGACGGTGTCGAAAGCCAATCCCAATGCCACTATCGTGGATATCGCCCGCCGCGCCAGGGTGACCAATATCACCGTTTCCCGCGCCTTCAATAAGCCCGAGCTGGTCAAGCCGGAAACCCGTGAGCGCATTCACGCCATCGCCAAAGAGCTGAACTATGTGCCCAACGCCTTCGCGCAGGGGCTGAAAAGCAGCAGCAGCCAGATTATCGGCATCGTCACCAGCAGCATGTACAACCCGTTCTATTCCGGCCTGATCAAGACCGTGTCGCGCATTGCGCGTCAGCAGGGCTACCAGATCATGCTGTTCGACACCGACGGCAGCGAAGAGGCGGAAATGCGCGCCATTCAGGCGCTGTTCGGCTACAAGGCGCGCGGCATCTTGCTGTCGGCGGTGCGCGACGACAAGCGCTACCGCCCCGCCTATCTCGAGCTGGCCGAGGTGTACGGCGTGCCGCTGATCCTTATCGACCGCGATCTTTACGATCAGCAGCTGAGCGGCGTGTTCCTCGATAACCGCGAGATTGGCGTGCTGGCCGGGCGCTATCTGGCGGAGCAGCCGGAGAAGAAGCTGCTGATTATCGGCGGCCCGGCGGATTCCGAAATTACGCTAACGCGCACCGCCGGCATCGTCGCGGCGCTGCAGGGCAGCGGCCGTGAGATTCACATCATCAACGGCGACTACGATTTCACCTCGCAAGAGAGCGAGGTGCGCGCCTATCTGGCGCAGCCGGAGAACAGCCCGGATTACATCATCGGCCTGAACGGCATCATCACGCTGGGCGCCATCGCCATCTGCCACGAGATGGGGCTTTATGAGCAAGTGAAGTTCTTCTCGATAGACGAACCGCCGCGCGCCGGCGCTTACGGCCTGCACATTCCGGGGGTGTATCACGATACGCAGAAACTGGGGGAGATCGCCGCGGAGCTGCTGTTCAGCGCCATTAACAGCCCACGCGGCGAGTTGCCGGTGCGCAGAGAGTTCTTCACCGGCTCGCTGTTGAATCGCTGACGGGCGCTATTGCCCGTAGTAGGCGTGTTTGCCGTGCTTGCGCAGGAAATGTTTATCCAATAGCTCCGGCTGCATCGGGGCGATGGCCGGCGCCAGCTGGCGCGTCGCCATCGCCATGATCGCCACCTCTTCCAGCACCACCGCATTGTGCACCGCATCCGCCGCGTCCTTGCCCCAGGCGAACGGGCCGTGGGAGTAAACC
The DNA here is from genome assembly GCF_052168755.1 of Serratia sp. CY43202. Taxonomy (NCBI): domain Bacteria; kingdom Pseudomonadati; phylum Pseudomonadota; class Gammaproteobacteria; order Enterobacterales; family Yersiniaceae; genus Serratia; species Serratia sp. CY43202. The sequence continues at coordinate 330,662 of NZ_JBJNMB010000001.1, read as the reverse complement.
AGCACCCCCGGCACCTGCTGCGGATCGCGCCCCGCCTGACTGAAGGTCTCAATAATCACCTTGCCGGTTTCCCCCTCGTAATCCCCGGCGATCTCCGCCTCGCTCATCGGCCGGGTACAGGGAATGTCGCCGTAAAAGTAGTCGGCGTGAGTGGTGCCCAGCGCCGGGATCGGCTGCCCGGCCTGCGCCCAGATTGTGGCGTTGCGGCTGTGGGTGTGCACCACGCCGCCGATATCGGCGAAGGCGCGGTACAGCGCCAGGTGGGTGGCGGTGTCGGATGAGGGTTTGCGGTGCCCTTCGCGCACCTTGCCCTCCAGATCCACCACCACCAGATCCTCCAGCGTCATCGCCTCGTAGGCGATGCCTGAAGGCTTGATCACCACCAGCCCGCTCTGGCGATCGATCGCCGAGACGTTGCCCCAGGTAAAGGTCACCAGCCCGTATGCCGGCAGGCTGAGGTTGGCGGCCAGCACCTGCCGCTTGAGTTCGTTCAGCATGCGATGCCTCCCTCGATCATCTGTTGTTCGATCCAGGCCTTGGCCTGGGCGATGCGTTGCTTATCCTGCCCGTCTTCGCGCGCCCACATCTCCAGCAGGTAGGGGCCGCGATAGCCGAGCGCGTTGAGCACGGAAAAGGCGTGGGCGAAATCCACGCAGCCTTCGCCGAACGGCACGTCGCGGAACTGCCCGGCGCTGCCCGGCCCCACCGCGACGGTGTCTTTGAGGTGCACGGCAGTGATGCTGCCGATGCCCAGCGCCAGCTCGGCGGCGACATCGTTACCCCAGGCGCTGAGGTTGCCGAGATCGGGATACACCGTGAACCACGGGCTGTTGACGTGGCGGGCGATGTCGCGCCATTTGCTGATGCTGTTGATGAACGGCGTGTCCATCACCTCCACCGACAGCATCACCTGTGCTCTGGCGGCCTGCGCCGCCGCCCACTGCATGCCCTCGATAAAGCGTTCGCGGCTGTGGCGATCGGCGGGTTCGTAATAGACGTCGTAACCCGCCAGTTGGATGTTGCGGATGCCGAGATCCGTCGCCAGTTCCAGCGCTTTGCTCATCAGCACCCGCGCCCGCTCGCGGGTGGCGGCGTCGGCGCTGCCGAACGGGTCGCGCCGGTGCGCCGACAGGCACAGGCTCGGCACCGTCACCCCGCTGTCGAGTCGCGCCTGGATAAACGCCAGCCGCTGGCGGCGATCCCAATCCAGCCGCTGCTGACGCGCCGGCTGTTCGTCGATCGACATCTCTACGAACTCAAAGCCCAGCTCGGCGGCGGTGGCCAGCCGCTGCGGCCAGCTCAGATCGGCGGGCAGCGCCTTTTCATACAGCCCCAGACAGGCGGCGTTAGTCGTTTGCATCAGTCACCTCACTCAAAGCCTGAGCGACCGCCAGATAGCGCGCCTGCTGGGCGCGCAGGCGCCGGTGGGCGGCGGTCGCGGGATAATAACAGCGCAGCTTGGGCGGCGCGGCGGCGATCGCTTCGGCGAACCCGGCGTACTCCCCGGCGCCGACGGCGGCGCACAGAGCGGCGGCGCGGCAGCCGCTCTGGCGCGTTTCCACCACCTCGAGCGGCAGGTTGCCGGCGTCGGCGTACATCTGCATCCAGACCTCGGACTGCGTCGGCCCGCCGGTCATGCGCACCCGCTCGATGCGCGGATTCAGCTGCACCATGCGCTCCTGATGGATCAGGTGCGAGAACACGATGCCCTGGTAGATCGCCTGCACCACGTCCGCCATCTCGTGGTGGGCGCTCAAGCCGATCAGCCCGCCCGGCGTGTTGCCGCCGAGGTTGGAACCGTACAGATAGGGCAGGAACAGCAGCCCGCTGGGCTGCTCGCGGCGCTCGGCCACCCAGGCGTTGAACTGGGCGTAGCGCTGCCGGTCGTCGGCGCAGAACTGGCGCAGAAACCAGGCCAGGTTGCCGGCCGAGGTCGGGCTGCCTTCGTGCACGAAATAGCGGCCGTCGATGCAGTAACGCCCCCAGGCGTAGGGGTAATCGGCAGGAATGATGCGCTCGGTCACGCAGGTGGCGATCGACCAGGTGCCCGCCACCGCGCTGAGCGTGCGATCGTCGGCCACGCCGGAGCTGAGCGCCGCGCCCACCACGTCGAACAGGCCGCCGTACACCGCAGTGCCCGCGCGCAGGCCACACTGCGCCGCCGCAGCGGCCGTCACCCGCCCGGCCAGCTGCGCCGAGCCGATCACCGGCGCGGTCTTCTCCTGCGCCTCTTCGATGCCGAAGGCCGCCATCAGCGCCGGATCGTAAGCGCCGCTGTGCTGATTGAACAGGTTGCTGCCGGAGATGTTGGTCACCTCGGCCGCCGCCTCGCCGGTGAGGCGAAAGCGCAGGTAGTCGTGTGCCATCAGGATGCGATCGACGGCGGCATACTGCGCCGGTTGCCGCTGCTTCAGCCAGCGCAGCAGCAGTGCCGGGTGGCTGGGCCACAGCGGCTGCAGGCTGCGCGGGTAGGTCTGCGCGTCCACCCCGGCGCGGCGCAGCTCAGCCGCCGTGGCCGCCGCGCGGTTGTCCGAAGAGAGGATGCCGTTGCCGACCGGTTTGCCGTAGCGATCGATGGCGTACAGCCCTTTGCCGTGCGCCGAGAAACTGACACCGCGCACCTGCCCGGCCTCCAGCCCCGCCGCGTGCAGCGTCTGGCGGATCGCCGCACAGACGTCATCCCACAGCGCGTCCATATTGCGTTCGCTGAAGCCCGGCTGGGCGGCAATCGCCGCGCCGTCGCGCTCGGCGATCGCCAGCTCTTCACCGCTTGCCCGGTACAGCCCGGCCTTGATCACCGTGCCGCCGACGTCTATGCCAAGAAAGACTGACATCGCGCCTCCTATTTGCGCCGCACGGAGCTGAGGTAGATGGCGGCCAGGATGATGCCGCCCTTCACCACGTTCTGGATATACGGCGACACGTTCATCAGATTGAGGCCGTTGTTGAGCACCCCGAGCATCATCGCCCCCACCAGCGTGCCGACGATGGCGCCGCGCCCGCCGGAGATCGCCGCACCGCCCAGCACTACGGCGGCGATAGCGTCCAGCTCGAAGCCTTCGCCGGCGTTAGGCTGCCCGCTCATCAGGCGCGAGGTCAGCACCAGCCCGGCCAGCGCGGCGGTCAGGCCGCTGATCACGTACACCAGCATCTTGTAGCGCGGCACGCGGATGCCGCTCAGGCGCGCCGCCTCTTCGTTGCCACCCATCGCGTAGACGTAGCGGCCGAACGGCAGCTGGTTGAGCATCAGCCAGGCCAGCACGTACACGCCGAGCATGATCAGGATCGGCACCTGAATGCCCAGCACCGTGCCGCGGCCGAAGAAGGAGAAAACGTCGGGCAGGCCGGAGATCGGGTAGCCGCCGGTATAGAGCAGCGCCAGGCCGCGGGCGATGCCCATCGACGCCAGGGTGACGATGATCGGCGGCATGCGCAGGTAGGCGATGCAGGCGCCGTTGGCCAGGCCGAACAGCGCGCCGACCGCCAGCGCCGCCACCATCGCCAGCGGAATGGGCACCGCCGCCAGCATCAGCCCGGCGGCGACCGAACCGGCCAGCGCCATCACCGGCCCCACCGAGAGATCGATGCCGCCGGTCAGGATGGCGCAGGTCATGCCCACCGCGATGATGGCGTTGATCGACACCTGGCGCGCCACGTTGGTCAGGTTGTTGACGCTGAGGAAGCTGTCGTTCAACAGGCTCATCAGCACGAACAGGATCACAAAGCCGATAAACGGCAAGACCGCCGGGTGATGCAGCAGTTTTTCCCAGCGCTTGCCGAGGCTGGGGCCGGCGGCGCGGCGCGCCACGGCGGGTTGTTCAATTCCGATCATAAGGCACTCCCGGTCGCGTGAAGCATGATGTGGTTGGATTCGATGTCGTCGCCGGTCAGCTCGGCGACGATGTGGCCGCCGCGAAACACCAGCACGCGGTCGCACACGCCGATGATCTCCGGCAGTTCGGAGGAAATCATGATGATGGAGATGCCCTGCTGGGTCAGTTGCTGCATCAGCTGGTAGATCTCGGCCTTGGCGCCCACGTCGATGCCGCGCGTCGGCTCGTCGAAGATCAGGATGTTGCAGTCGTTGTTGAGCCAGCGGGCGATCACCACCTTCTGCTGGTTGCCGCCGCTCAGGGTGCTGACGGCGGTCTCAGCGTCCGGGGTTTTCACCCCCACGGCGCGGATCAGCCGCTGCACCACGTCGCGATCCTTGCGGGCGCTGACGAAGATCTTGCCGCGCCGGTGGTGCCGGTTGAGGGTGACGTTCTGCGCCACCGAAAACGGCAGCACCAGGCCCTCGGTTTTGCGGCTCTCCGGCAGCAGGCCGATGCCCTGCGCCAGCGCCTGCGCTGGGGAGCGCAGCGCCGCCGGTTGGCCACCGAGGCTAACGCGTTTGCGGTGGCAGCGGCTGGCGCCGATCAGCGCCGAGACGGTCTCGGTGCGCCCGGAGCCCACCAGCCCGGCGAAGCCGAGGATCTCGCCCTTGTGCAGGTGAAAACGGTCGGTCGCGCCGTGCTTCTCGCGCTGGATCTCCGCCTCCAGCAGCACCGTCGCGGTATCGACCGGGTGCTGTTTCACCGGGAAGGCGTTCTCGATTTTGCGCCCGACCATCAGCCGCACCAGCTCTTCCACGTTGGTGTCGCCGGTGGCCAGCGTTTCGATGTAGGCGCCGTCGCGCAGCACAGTGATGCGATCGCAGATGGTGAAAATCTCGTCCAGGTGGTGCGAGATAAACACCATGCCGACGCCCAGCAGCCGCAGATCGTTCATCACGCTGAACAGGTGCTCGGCCTCGCCTGGCGTCAGCGTGGCGGTCGGCTCATCCAGCACCAGCACCCGCGCCTCCAGCGACAGCGCCTTGGCGATCTCAACGAACTGCTGCTGCGCCACGCTCAGCTGCTCCACCGGGCAATCGAGATCGATAGCCACCGTCAGCCGCTTGAAAATGGCCTCGGCCTTGCGCCGCATCGCCTGCCGATCCAGCAGGCCCCAGCGGTTCCTGATCTCCCGGTTGAGGAAGATGTTGTCGATGGCGCTCATGTAGGGAATCAACGAGAATTCCTGAAAAATAATGCCGACCCCGGCCTCGATCGCCTGGCGATAGTTGTTAAAGCGGCGCTGCTCGCCGTCGATAAAAATATCGCCCTCGTCCGGCTGATAGATACCGCACATGATTTTCACCAGCGTCGATTTGCCGGCGCCGTTTTCGCCCAGTAGGGCGTGCACCTCGCCGCGTTGAATGGCCAGATCGATGCCGTCCAGCGCCTTCACGCCGGGAAAGCTCTTTTTTATTCGCTTCAGTTCCAGTAAAGGTGTCACCGCATTGCCCTCCGCGCCGAACGCCCCGCCGCAGCGGGGCGAACCCGGCCGCTGTTACCAGCTAAAGCCGGCCGCATTGCTGCGGTCGATCAGCTTCACTTTGACCGGCACGGTTTTCGGCACCGTGGCGCCCCAGTAGCGGGCCAGCGCAATGCCGAGCGCAATGCGCAGCTGGTCGCGCGGGAACTGCGCCGAAGTGGCGATGAACGGCGAATTCGGCTTGAGGATCTCTTTGATGGCTTCCGGCTGGCCGTCGACGCTCACCAGCTTGACCTTGGCGCCGTTGCTTTCGATCGCCGCCAGGGCGCCGAGCGCGCCGACGTCGTTGACGCTGAAGATGCCCGCCAGATCCGGCGCCGACTGCAGCATGTTTTCGGTCACGGTCAGCGCGGTGTCGCGCTCCTGCTTGCCGTTTTGCTTGGTGACAATCTTGATGTCGGGGTATTTTTTCATCGCCGCTTCAAAGCCGCGCACGCGCTCCAGGATCGGCACCACCGGGATGCCGTCGAGGATCGCCACCTTGCCTTTGCCGCCCAGCGCTTTCGCCAGGTATTCGCCCGCCTGGAAGCCGGCGTCGTAGTTTTCCGAGCCGACGAACGAGTCGAGCGGCCCTTCGGCCTGCGCGTCGATCGCCACCACCACCGCGCCGGCCTTATGGGCGGAGATCACCGCCGACTGCACCCCCACCGAATCGGTCGGGTTGATCAGCAGGATATCCACCTTCTTCTGCAGCATGTCTTCCACATCACCGATCTGTTTGGCAACGTCATGGCGCGCATCGGCCACGTACACCTTGGCGCCGATATCCGCCGCCGCCTGATCCAGCACCTGCTTCATGGTGACGAAGTAGTCGTTGTTCATTTCCTGGAACGACATACCGATAGTGATTTGCTTGGCCAGCGCCCCATGGCTGGCCGCCAACATTCCACCGGCGACGATAAAAGGCAGGGTCTTTTTGAATAATGAAAACATAGCCAATTCTCCTGTAGGGAAGCTTCTTGTTGTGGTTATCAGAGCAACAGCATGTCTTTACGTTTGGCCGACCGGCCGGCCCCCCATTGCGAACGGGCCGGCGATCGTGACTGCAACAGCGGTACGGCGGGAGGGTCAGGGAACCAGGATCACCTTGATGGAGTCGGTCGAGTCCGCCAGGGCGAAGGCTTCGTCCCAGTCGTTCAATGAATAGCTGTGGGTAACCACGCCGTTGGAAGTCACCAGCCCGCGCTCGAACAGATCGATGGCGATTTCATAGCTGTAGGGCGCCAGGTGCGCGCCGCGAATGTCCAGCTCCTTGCGATCGCCGATGATGGACCAATCGACGGTGGTTTCCTTACCGAACACGCTGAACTCCACGAAGCGGCCCAGCTTGCGGATCATCTGCAGCCCCTGGGTGACGCCGATCGGCGCGCCGGTGGCCTCGATGTACACGTCGCAGCCGTAGCCGCCGGTCAGCGATTTGACGATCTGGTCGGCATCTTCCTTCAGCGGGTTGATCACCACGTCGGCGCCGAACTCCTTCGCCAGCGCCAGCCGCTCGTCGATGGCATCGATCACGATCAGTTTCTTCGGCGTTTTCAGGCGCGCCACCTGCACCATGCACAACCCGAGCGGCCCGGCGCCGGCCAACACCACTACGTCGTCCAGCTGGATGTCGCCGCGCGCCACGGTGTGGATGGCGCAGGCCATCGGCTCAATCAGTACCGCGTCTTCATGGCTCAGGCTTTCCGGGATCTTGTGCACGATGGCGTTCTCGGAAAAACGCATGTATTCCGCCATGCCGCCCTCCGCCACGTCTTTCTGGAAGCCGTAAATGTTATGCGTCTCACACATCCAGTAGCTGCCGGATTTGCAGTAGCGGCACTCCCAGCACGGCACGATCTGCTCGGCGATCACCCGCTCGCCGATCCGGTATTTGCCTTCCGCGCCCTCGCCCAGCGCGGCGATGCGGCCGTAGAACTCATGCCCCGGCACCACCGGCGGTTTGACCCACGGGTTCTCCCCCCAAAACATCTGCGCGCCGTTCTTGCATTTGCAGTCGCCGGCGCAGATGCCGCAGCCTTCCACCTTGATCACCAGCTCGCGCGCCTTCGGCAGCGGCGTAGGCACCTGTTCGAAACGATAATCCTGCGGGCCGTGGCAAACGACCGCGCGCATTTTTTCCGGCAACTGGCTCATCTCTTCCTCCAATACACTCGTTAAACGCTTGAATTTTCTTAATGTTGACGTTGTCATTTTTATCCAACAAAAAACAAGTAACGAAACAACATGATAAATTTCAATGAATTAATCATCAAACATCCCGAAAACTCAAAATGACAACGTGAACATTGATCGACATATAACCAAAGCTGCAAAAATAATTGTTTGAGCAAAATCACAGTTCGTTAACATTGCGGCTAAAAATGCTACAAATGCGGATCGCGATCCCATTTAAAGGATCGATGAGGATCGGGAGATGATCGAAACGGCGGGAAGAAGATGATTGGCAGGAATGCGGGCCAGGCATCGCACCCGGCCCGATAAAGCGGGTTACTTCACTTCGCCCATCGCTTTCAGCTTTTTGGACAGCTCGCGGCGCTCTTTGGACAGATCGGCATTTTTGATGATGTAGTCATCAACGCGATCTTCGTAGTCGCTGCGCATGTTGGCGATGATGCCCTGAATGTCTTCAATGCTCATGCCGGGCTTGATGTACTCGCTCAGGTTGTCGAGCAGCAGCACGCGCTTCTGGTTATCACGAATTTTCTTTTCGTTGTCGACGATCTCGCGTTGCAGTTTGTTTTTGCGGCGGAACATACGCACAAACTCCAGCACGTCCTGGAAACTCGGCTTATTTGCATTATCCATCTTTATACCCTTGCTTTAGTAATACACAGATTCATTTGCTTACGGCCACATGGCACCAAGATACAGGTTTGTGGCGGTCCGGCACAACAGTGATTGCCTTATCTTACCCACTTTGCCCCGGCGGCCAAAACCCAAAGCGCCGCCTTCATGATCTGACCCCTATTCACGCCCGGCGGCGGTACAAACCTGGAGCAGATCCCCCAACTCTTCCAACTGCTGCGCCAGCTCCATGCTGAGCCAAACGTAGCCGTAAATCGGCGCTTCGCCGTGCTGGCCGAGGCTGACCTCCTGCATCAGCGTTTTCAGCTCGCCGGCGATCTCCGCCAACTGCCCCGCCACCGCCTGCCGCTGCGCCTGCGGCCCTTCGCGCATCAGCACCGCCAGCGATTCCAGCGAGCTCAGCGTCAGCAGTTGGGTACTGCGCAGCGTGCGGGCGTTCAACATGATGAAGTGCGTTTCGCGCGAGGCCCAGTAGGCGTCGGCCATCAGCTCCAGTGTACACACCAAATTGCGGCTGAGGGTTTGCACCGCCTCGAACACCGCTTTGGGGATGCGGGTTTCCTTGCTGGCGGGCACGATCAGGCTGCGCAGCTTCACCACCTGATTCAACAGATCCTTGAGCTGCGGCTCCAGCCGCGGCCGCTCGATAACGTTCGGCGAAAAATACGCGCCGTAGAGGCGGGCGGCGGTTTGCAGGCAGTCCGCCATTTGCATGCGCCACAGAATGTAGGCGCGCTGTGGGTAGATGCTGGTGAACAGCAGCGCCAGCAGCGAACCGAAGATCACGTCGCCGCTGCGCCACAGCGCGGTGTGCATGTCACCGGCGCCCGCGCCGCATACCACCGCCAGCGTGATCCCCACCAGCAGCGCCATATACGGCCGTTTGCCGAGCGTCAGGTAACCGCAGACGAACATCACCACGCCGCACCAAGCCAGCATCAGCGGCAGCGAATAGAGTTCCAGATACAGGGCGATCAGGCCGGACGCGGCGCCGAACACCGTGCCGGCAATGCGTTGCAGCGCCCGCTGCAGCACGTTGCCCCAAAACGAGATCGGCCCCATCACCACCACCAGGGTGATCAGCGGCCAGGTGCCTTCGGGCACCGCCAGCAGGCGGATCAGCAGAAAGGTCAGAATAAACGCCAGCCCGATGCGCACGCCGTGTACGATGCGGTAGTGGCGATAGGTCAGCAGTTCAAGGGAAGAGATTTTTCGATCGAGGCGCACGATGCCTCCGATAAAGACCAGCCAGGCCGTTATTTTAGCGGAGGAAGCCCGGCGAGGAAAAGGCGAATGAGGCGTCCCCCATTCGCGGTCAGGCTCAGGCGGCGTACTTGTCGACCAGCGCGCGCAGAACGGCGGCGGTTTCGACATCCATCACGCCGTCATACTTCTGCTGACGGAAGTGCAGCTGGAACGCGCGCACCAGCTGGCGATAGCCTTCTGCGGTGTTCGCCGCCGAGGTGTCGTAGCCATATTGGGCGAACAGTTTCAGCAAATCGGCCTGCGCCGGCAGGCCCTGGCTGCAGTATTCCTGCTGGCGCTGCTGCTTGGTCGCTTCGTCATACCAGGCGCCGACGCCGGCCTGATACAGCTGCTGCCACGGGAACTGCGGGCCCGGATCGCTCTTGCGGCCCGGCGCGATATCGGAGTGCGCCACCACGTTCACCGGCGAGATGTCCGGATAACGCTGCAGGATGTTCTGCGCCAGCTGGGTGACCGCCTCGATCTGCTGCGGATTGAACGGCGGGAAGGTGATGTTTCCACCGTCGCCGCTCGCCAGGTTAACGATCTCGATGCCGATTGAGGTGTCGTTGATATTGCTGCGGGTGCCCCACTGGCTGGTACCGGCATGCCAGGCGCGCTCGTTCTCGTCCACCAGGTTGAAAATGCGCACGCCGCTGAAGCCGGCGGCCTGATAGGTGGCCTCGGTCGGATCCGGCACCAGATAGTGCGCGCTGACCGATTTTCCGGTCAACGACTTCACCGAGTCGGCGAAGTTTTGCGCCGTGTAGTGCAGCACCAGAAAGCGCACGCGGTGGCCGAAGCTGGCGACCGATCGGTAGCTATTGTAATCAATCTTGTACATCGTAAAGTCCCTCTCTCGTTTGATTTCACTGAGCGGCCCCTCATCATGACAGGCCGCCCCGCACGGGTGAACCTTTGGCTCACTCTTTTTGTTTTAGCTAATTGCTAAATCATGCGCAAGTATTTTTTAGCAAAATCGTTATTTACCTTTTTGCTAAAGAGTGCGATCATTGCACGATGGAAACTAAAGAAATCAGGCGCAACAATCTGCGCGAATTGATGGCCCGCTACGCCCGGCAAGGCGTCAACCAGAATGAATTCGCCACGCTGGTTGAGTCTTCCGCGCCGACGCTGAGCCAAATCATCGGGGAGAAATCCTCCCGCAATCTTGGCGACAATCTGGCCAGGCGGATCGAGGCCAGGCTGAATTTGCCCAAGGGCTGGTTCGACGTGTTTCATGAAAAGCAGCTGGTGCGCCCGTTTGACAACGTGGCGGCGGAGTCGGACTTCCAGCCCGCCCGTTTAAAACCGGTGGTATGGGAAGATACCGAACAGGACAAGGAAGAGTTTGTGGAGATCCCGCTGCTGGATATTGATTTTTCCGCCGGCGACGGCTGCTACGAAATCGTCGATCGCGAGGAGTTTTCGCTGATCTTCCGCCGTTACTATCTGCACAAGATGGGGGTGGCGGTCAACGCCGCGCGCATTATCCGCATCTCCGGCTCCAGCATGGAACCGCGTCTGCAGGATGGCGACGTGGTCGGCATCAACACCGACGACACGCGCATCCGCGAGGGCAAGACCTATGCCATCCGCCACGGCAATTTGCTGCGGGTGAAGGTGCTGATCGAGCAGCCGGACGGCGGCGTCATCATCCGCTCCCTCAACCGTGAAGAGTACCAGGACGAGCATCTCAGCTATCAGCAGCGCAAGGAGCAACTGGTGGTGCTCGGCCGCGTCTTCTGGTCCTCTTCGTCCTGGTAGCAGAGCAACCTCGGGCGCCCGCTGCGCCCGGCGGTTATTTGAAGTCCACCACCATCTGCTGCTGGATAGACAACCCGCGAGTCGACTGCACGCAACCGGCGATGTAGTCGGTGAAGCGCGGCGGTTTCGGCATGCCCAGCTTGAGGATCTTCTCGTTGCTGAAACGCACGTTGAGCATGGCGAACGAGCCGTACAGGCGCATCGCCTTCAGCATCAGCCGCTCGTTGCACGGGCCGAAAATGTCTTTCAGCTGACGGCGCATTTTCACCAACGCGTCATACGTCACCTGCGCATACTCATCGCCCACCGGCGCTTTTTCCAGCGCTGCCGCCATGGCGCGGTCGATTTCGGCAAAGCTGACGCTGCGCTCTTCACCGGCGGAGATGTGATAAACGTCGTTCTCCAGCGTTTCGCTGTTCATCAGCATCAGCATCACCAGCGCATCCGCACAGTAGTCCACCGGGATCACGTCGATATTGTCCTGCAGCGAGCACATAAACTTGCGCAGCATCAGCGCCATGCCAAACACCCAGAAAATGCTGCTCGAAGGCTGGCAGCCCAGGCGGGTGTGGCCCACGACAATCGACGGACGAGCGATGGTCAGTGGCATTTGCGGGCAGCGTTGGCGCATCAGCTGTTCGATGGTGGATTTGGAACGCGTATATTCCACCAGATGCTCGGCATCTTCCTCAAATTCGCCGCTCTCCGCCACCAGCGAACCCGGTTCCGGGGAACAGGACATGGCGGTACCAACATGCAGAAAGCGTTTTAATCCCGGCACCTGCGCCATTCTTTCGGCAAAGGCCAGGGTGCCTTCTACGTTTACCTTCCAAATGAGCGGGTTATTACCAAATGAAGCAACGGCCGCACAGTTAATAACGTGCGTGACATTGTTAATACGTGCGTCAGTTAAAAATTCGGCCGGCTCGGAAAGGTCTCCCAACAATATATTTTCTATCGTAATTTTAGACAGCAGATTCGCGTCGATATTAAACTTTTCCATATTCGTGCGAATACGAGCCAATCCTTGCTGCGCATCATCGGCGCGCACCAGTAGAAGATAATTAATGGACTGATTTTCAATCAATAATTTTTCAAGAACTGCACCACCGAGAAAGCCGGTAGCGCCGGTTAACAGTAGCGTTTTCATCATTGTCACCCACATTGGTATTGAATGTGGGAGATTGTATCTGCGGATATTTAAACAAATATTAAATAGAATTACGGCGCCCAGAATCACTTTTCTTAATATTATCTTAAGGAATCTTTTGAAACATCCATCGTGGCTTTAGTAACAAAAGAACCACGCAGATTCCATGATTAATCTCTGCCGTTTAAATACCATTGATGTAGTGCCTGATTTAATTTAACGGTCAATGTTATTTCCCTTTTCGTCCGTGGAGGACTTATGACCTATAACCAAAAAATCTGGTTGGGGGTTTTACTGCTGTGCACCCTGTTTTGGGGGGCGGTGATAAGCGGCGCTTGTTCGCTGTATAACCGGGCAGATCGCCTCAATGCGCACCAGGCGCAGAGCGAGTTCGCCGCGCGCCACAGTCTGGCCCCCAGCTCGAAGCAAAGCGCGCAGGCGTCCACCTCCCCTCGGAATGGGTAGGGACAAGACCCGCTAACGATCCTATTATACCCTAAGGTTAACAGGGAGATAACGATGGTTCGAAAGCTGGATAGCTTACCGCAGGCGCAACGCGAGAAAATAGAAGCCGATTTGCTGGCCATCAGCGTGATCTACAACGAGCGCTACGGCATCGCTTCGACCCAGGCGGAAACAGAACGACAGATCCCCGACCACCTGCTCCCCTACTTTCACCAGCGGCTGGATTTCTATCGCCGTGCGTAATTGCGCGCATTTCGCTAACCGCCGCTTGGCATCGCTCCCTACGCCGTTACAATAGAGGCATATTGTATCCGCCACTGAAGAGACGCGATTTTGAGCAGCAAGGCACCGGCCACATTTTATATCCACGATTACGAGACCTTCGGCAAGAGCCCGTCGCTGGACCGCCCGGCGCAGTTCGCCGGCGTGCGCACCGATATGGATTTCAACATTATCGAAGAGCCGCTGGTCATCTACTGCGCCCCGGCCGATGACTACCTGCCGGAACCCGAGGCGGTGATGATCACCGGCATCACGCCGCAGGTGGCGCGTGCTAAAGGGGTTAACGAGGCCGAGTTCACCCGCCAAATCCATCAGGCCTTCAGCGTGGCCGGCACCTGCATTCTCGGTTACAACAACATCCGCTTCGATGACGAAGTGAGCCGCAATATCTTCTATCGCAACTTCTACGATCCCTACGCCTACAGCTGGCAAAACGGCAACTCGCGCTGGGATCTGCTGGATGTGATGCGCGCCTGCTACGCTCTGCGCCCGGACGGCATCGTTTGGCCGGAAAACGAAGACGGTTTCCCCAGCTTCCGCCTGGAACATCTGACGCGCGCCAACGGCGTCGAGCACACGCAGGCTCACGACGCGATGTCGGACGTTTACGCCACTATCGCCATGGCCAAGCTGGTCAAACAGGCACAGCCGCGGCTGTTCGATTTCCTGCTGCAGCACCGCAACAAGCACAAGCTGAACGCCCTGATCGACGTCGCCGACATGACGCCGCTGGTGCACGTCTCCGGCATGTTCGGCGCGGCACGCGGCAATACCAGCTGGGTGTCGCCGCTGGCCTGGCACCCGGACAACAAGAACGCGGTGATCATGTGCGATCTGGCCGGCGACATGACGCCGCTGTTGACGCTGAGCGCCGAGCAGCTGCGTGAACGGCTGTATACCCGCCGTGACGATCTGGCGCCGGATCAGGCACCGGTGCCGATCAAGCTGGTGCACATCAACAAATGCCCGGTGCTGGCGCCGGCCAAAACCCTGCTGCCGGAGAACGCCGAGCGGCTGGGCATCGATCGTCAGGCGTGTCTGCAAAATCTGCAGCTGCTGAAACAGCATCCGGAAGTGCGCGAGAAAGTGGTCGCGCTGTTCGCCGAAGCCGAGCCGTTCAAAGGCGCCGACGACGTCGACGCCCGCTTGTACGACGGTTTCTTTAGCGACGCCGACAAGGCGGCGATGAGGATTATCCAGCAGACCAAGCCGCAGAACCTGCCGGCGCTGGATCTGGCCTTCAGCGACGGCCGCATGAAAGAGCTGCTGTTCCGCTTCCGCGCGCGCAACTACCCGAATACGCTGGACGACGCCGAGCAGCGTCGCTGGCTGCAACACCGCCAGGAAGCGCTGAGCGCAGAGCGCGTGCAGGGTTACCTGCTGCAGCTCGAATCGCTGTATAACCTGCACGAAGGCGACAAAGAGAAAACCGCCCTGTTGAAAGCGCTGTTCGATTACGGCAAAGAGTTGGTGGGATAAACCCCGCAGCAAGCAGAAAAGGAAAAGGCCGCGAAAGCGGCCTTTTTTGTGGCTGAGGAGACGGCTCGCGCTTAGGCGGCGTCTTCGCTCGCTTGCGGCACCGGCAGACGGAAGCTGCGGGTGACGAAGGCCAGGTAGATCAAACCGATGGCCGCCCAAACCAGGCCCAGCGTCATCGAGCTGGCTTCCAGGTTGATCCACAGCGCGCCAACGGTCAGTGCGCCCATCACCGGCAGGATCAGGTAGTTAAATGTGTCCTTCACGGTGCGGTTCATCTTGTCGCGAATATAGAACTGCGAAATCACCGACAGGTTGACGAAGGTGAAGGCCACCAGCGCACCGAAGTTGATCAGCGCGGTCGCGGTCACCAGGTCAAACGACACCGCGGACAGCGCGATGGCGCCAACCAGGAGCACGTTCAGCGCCGGGGTACGCCACTTCGGATGCACATAGCCGAAGAAGCGAGTCGGGAACACGCCGTCGCGGCCCATCACGTACATCAGACGCGAAACGCCCGCGTGCGCCGCCATGCCCGACGCCAATACCGTCACGCAGGAGAACACCAGGATCACCGACTGGAAGAACTTGCCCGCCACGTACAGCATGATTTCAGGCTGTGAGGCGTCCGGATCCTTGAAGCGCGAGATGTCCGGGAAGTACAGCTGCACGAAGTAAGACACCACGATAAAGATGATGCCGCCGATCAGCGCCGTCAGGAAGATGGCTTTCGGGATCACTTTTTCCGCGTCTTTGGTCTCTTCGGACAGCGAGCTGATGCCGTCGAAGCCCAGGAACGAGAAGCACAGGATGGTCGCGCCGGTAATCATCGGCACCACGTGGGCGTTATCGGACCAGAACGGGCGGCTGCTGACCAGCGTACCGGCGCCTTCGCCGTGGTAAATACCGTTGATCACCAGGCCGAGGAACACGATCATGATCGCCACCTGCACCACCACGATGATGGAGTTCAGGTTAGCCACCAGCTTGATGCCGCGCAGGTTGAAAATCGTCATCAAGCCGACCAGCACCGCCACGAAGATCCAGGACGGTACGCCCGGGAAGATCGCTTCCAGGTAAATCTTAGCCAGCAAAATGTTGATCATCGGCATGAACAGGTAGTCCAGCAGCGATGACCAGCCCACCATAAAGCCGACGTGCGGGCTGATGGCTTTCTGGGCGTAGGTGTAAGCGGAACCGGCGGAAGGGAACTTCTTCACCAGCTTACCATAGCTCAGGGCGGTAAACAGGATCGCCAGCAGAGCGAAGGCGTACGCGGTCGCGACGTGACCATCGGTCAAGCCGGATACGATGCCGAAGGTATCGAAAATGGTCATTGGCTGCAGGTAAGCCAAGCCCATCATCACTACCGGAACTAAAGTCAGGGTTTTACGCAGTTGAGTGCGCTGAGCCGGAGCGGCGTTGATGGTGTTATCGGACATTGTTCAGCCCCCCCTTACCTTGAGCCTTGCGGATGGCGGACACGCCAAGACTTAAGGTTGCGGGGAAACTTCGCAACGAGCGACTTAATTCTAAAAGAAGGGGGTTGTAAGCTGGATAACGGGTCGAGGAAACCTCGGCTGCTCCATAGTCGCTGCGGCCACAGCGGAAACCGGCGGGCACCGGCGCTAAAGTGAAAAATTGCCCCATCTTTCTAATCCTCATGAGTCACGACCATAAAGTTTTGTTTGATCGTGCACGAAACTATTTATCTATCCGGATCGGTGTCCGGCCTCGCTTGGTGTATGAAACGCTACGTTGGTAAAACATAATGCAAAAAAAATAACCGACGCTTTCAAAACGTCGGCTATCTGCATTTGAGATATTTTGCACCAGAATGCCTCCGAATGACAAGATCCGGAAACCCTCAAATACAAATTCTTTTTGTCGATCGCACGGAAAACCAGCCCGGCAGGCGAATTATTCCGCTGCCGGCAGGCCAGTCACCCGCACATACCTCTTACTTTATACGCCCATTCAGGCATTTTTCAACATCCAGTCGATCTCGGTTTCCGTCACCCGCCGTTCAAACTGCAGCAGTTCGTCGGTCTTGCAGGCGTGATACACCTGGGTGAAACGCTCGCCCAGATAGTGCGTCAGGGCGTGCTGATGTTCAAACTCGTACAGCGCGTCGCTCTGGCGGATCGGCAGCGGCAGCCCTTCCTGCTCCAGCCCGTTGCCGGTCACCGGCTCAGGCAGCGGCAGTAGGTTGTCCAGCCCGTACAGCATGCCGGCCAGGATCGCCGCCATCACCAGATAAGGATTGGCATCGGCGCCGGCCACGCGGTACTCCACCCGGTGGTTCTCCGGTTCGCCGCAGGGAATGCGCAGCGCCACAGTGCGGTTGTTGTGGCCCCAGGCGGCCTGGATCGGCACATACATCCCCGGCTGGAAGCGCCGGTAGGCGTTGACGTTCGGCGCCAGCAGCGCCATCGACGCCGGCATCAGGGTGATCATCCCGGCCAATGCCTGTTTCAAGAGCGGCGAATCCTCGCCTTTGGCGTCGGCAAACAGGTTGTTGCCCGCACTATCCTGCATGCTGACATGCACGTGCATGCCGCTACCGGCGTAATCCTCATAGGGTTTGGCCATAAAGGTGGCGTGCATGTCGTGGTTCTCGGCCACCAGCCGCACCAGCCGCTTCAGCGCCAGCGCGTGGTCGCAGGCCAGCAGGATGTCGTCGGTATGACGCAGGTTGACCTCGAACTGCCCCGGCGACGCCTCCGCCACCGCGCCGTCCGCCGGCAGCCCCTGCAGCTTCGCCAGCGCGTCGATATCGTTCAGCACCTCGGCGAAATGGTTCAGGTTATCGACGGAGTACACCTGGCTTTGGGTGTTGCGTTCCTGAGTGCCGGGCGCACACGGCGGCTGCAGATCGCCTTCCGCGTCGCGCAGCCTATCGATGAGATAAAACTCCAGCTCTACCGCTGCCACCGGAAACAAACCGCGCTGTCGCAGCGCCTGCCACACGCGGTTCAGCACATTGCGGGGTTCAACGTCAAAGGGAGTGCCATCTTCATCCAACATGGTGAGCAGCACCTGGCCGATGTGCTCCGGATCGGCGGCTGACGGCGTCAGCGAACCGGGCACCGGCAGGCAAATGCGGTCCGGTTCGCCGAGCTCCTGCCCAAGGCCGGTCTCCTCCACCACGTTGCCAAGGATGTCCATGGCGAACACCGACGCGGGGAAGTAGCTGCCTTTTTCCAGTTTTTTTAACCCAGAGACGGGTATGCGTTTGCCGCGGAAGGAACCATTAAGATCGGTGAGAAGGATATCGACATACTGCGTGGCGGGATGGCGTTCCAAATAATGAGCAACCTCATTTTGGAACGCGCTACTTCGCCTCTCTTCATGATGCTGTGCAAAATGTTCAACTGCTGCGCTATTGGTTTGCATACGTCACCCGCCATTATGCTCTGAAGGCGCGTTGGCGCCCGTCCACCGTTCGATTCAACACATGATTGGATTTCTCGTCAGGCCGCGCCGCTGCCGGGCGCTCAAAATAACATCCACAATATGAAACATAGTATTAACAGAATGGGTTTGCAAATGTTACAATCCTGTTTGATTATTCGCCGGCGACTGCTAAATTGATAAAATATTGACCGAAAAGGCCTTACTGCCATTTTCACGTCAACTATTTTGTCCAACGCACCAAGAGTGAACATGGGCAATATATTTTCCAAACCCACCCTAACTACCGATATCATGCAGTATCGTTATCGACCAGACAGGCACCCGATAGCGATCTTCATTTCTGCCTGTCGCCCTTACCAGAAGGAAGTACCGCTATGAGCGAAGTCAGCTTGGCACCGGGCAAACGCCTGTCGCAGATCCGTCAGCAATTGGGTTTGTCACAGCGCCGGGTCGCCGAACTGTCCGGGTTAACCCACAGTGCGATCAGCACCATCGAACAGGACAAGGTCAGCCCGGCCATCAGCACGCTGCAAAAGCTGCTGAAGGTGTATGGCCTGTCGCTGTCTGAATTCTTTGCCGAACCGGAAGCCGCCGACGAACCGCGCGTGGTGATCGACGCCGAGGACCTGATTGAGATCGGCAGCCAGGGGGTGTCGATGAAGCTGGTGCACAACGGCAGCCCGACGCGCAACCTGGCGATGATGCTGGAAACCTACCAGCCCGGCACCACCACCGGTGAAAAGATCAAGCACCAGGGCGAAGAGATAGGCACCCTGCTGGAGGGCGAGATTGTGCTAACCATCAACGGCCAGAGCTACTGCCTGACCGCCGGTCAGAGTTACGCCATCAACACCGGCATTCCGCACAGCTTCAGCAATACCTCGGCGCGCATTTGCCGCATCGTCAGCGCACACACCCCTACCACCTTCTGACCGCTTCTCGCACCGGCGCAGCCTGACGCGGGTTGCGCCCCTGCCTCTCCACGTTTTTCATCGCCGTTATGCCATTTTGTTGGTTGCCAACGGCGTAATCTGTGTTACAACAGAGCAAAACAGCCATCTAAACATCTAAACGGCCTTACTACCCTATGTCAACCGCAACGCCTTCACGCCTCGAGATGCGCAATATCTCGATCGCCTTCGCCGGCTTCAACGCGCTGCAGGACGTGGACTTCACGCTGCAGGGCGGTTCAATCCATGCGCTGGTCGGCGCCAACGGCGCGGGCAAGTCGACGCTGATGGCGATCCTCTCCGGCGCCCACGATCACTACCGCGGCGAGATCCTGATCGACGGCCGGGCAGTGGAAATTCATTCCCCGCTGCAGGCGCGCCGCCACGGCATCCACGTGGTACAGCAAGAGGTCGACGTCGCGCTGATCCCCACGCTGTCGGTGGCGGAGAACATCATGCTGGACTGGCTGAACGAGCCGGGCCACTGGCTGAACTGGGCGGAGCTGCACCGCCGCGCCGCGCAGCTGCTGCAGCAATGGGCGCTGCCGCTCAACCCGCGCAGACGCCTGGCGGACTGCACGCTGGCGGAAAAACAGCAGGTGCTGCTGGCGCGCGCGCTGTCGCACCGCTGCCGTTTTCTGGTGCTCGACGAGCCGACCGCGCCGCTCGATCGCGCCGAGAGCGAGCGCCTGTTTAACGTGGTGCGCCGCCTGCAATCCGAAGGCATCGGCATCGTGTTCATTTCTCACCGCATCCACGAACTGAGCGATATTTGCGATCGGCTGACGGTGCTGCGCGACGGGCGGCGCGTCAGCGAAGACGCCATGCGCGGGCTGAGCGGCGAACAGATCGTCGAGAAGATGCTCGGCCATCGGCTGGACGACATTTTCCCGCCGCCGCGCCCGCCGCACCCTGAGCGAACGCTGCTGCAGGTGCAAGGCTTGCGCGATCGCCACAAGCTGCGCGACGTTTCGCTGCGGCTGCATGAAGGCGAAATCCTCGGCATCGCCGGGCTGGCCGGGGCGGGCAAAACCGAACTGTGCAAAGCATTGTTCGGCGCCGGCGCCGTGCAGCTCGAGCGCGGCGAACTGCGTGGGCAGCCCTGGGCGCCACGCGCGCCGCACCTGTCGGTTGAACAGGGATTGGCGCTGGTGCCGGAAGAGCGCCGCAAAGAGGGCATTTTCATCGACGAGGCGATCCCAATGAACCTGAGCGTCAGCGCCGACGACAGCTTCTCGCGCTGGAGCCTGTTCAACCGGCGGCAAGAGCTGCGCTGGGCGCGCGAGATCATGCAGCGTCTGAACATTCGCGCCTCCGGCCCGCAACAGCGGCTGGCGCGCCTGTCCGGCGGCAATCAACAAAAAGTGGCGATCGGGAAGTGGCTGCGCGGCGACGCCGAGGTGCTGATCTTCGATGAGCCGACCAAGGGCGTGGACATCAAGGCCAAGCAGGAGCTGTTCAGCCTGATCGACGGCCTGGCCCGCGCCGGTAAAGGCGTGATTTACGCCTCCGGCGAGTTCGCCGAGCTGATTGGCCTGTGCGATCGCATCTGCGTGCTGTGGGACGGCCGCATCGTGGCGGAGTTGAACGCCGCCGACATCGACGAAGAAACCTTATTGCTCTATTCCACCGGAGGAACCCCTGCGTGAGTAAAGAATTTGCCTTGCGGCCTGCGCTGCCCTGGCGCCAACAGCTGTTTGATTTCCTCTACAAGTGGGGCATGCTGCTGACCGTCGCGGCACTGATCGCCCTGTTTGGCCTGGCGTCGGACAACTTTCTCGATGCCAATAACATCATCAATATCCTGCGTTCGATCGCCATCGTGACGGTGATCGCCATCGGCGTCTCTATCTCGCTGTCGGTCGGCGGTTTCGATCTGTCGGTCGGCTCGACCGCCTCGCTGGCCAACGCGCTGGTGATTTCACTGTTCGTCTGGCACGGGTTCGGCACCACCGGCGCCATCGTGGTGACGCTGCTGCTGTGCACGCTGGTCGGCCTGTTCAACGCCCTGCTGATCGTGGTGCTCAAAATCCCCGACATGCTGGCGACGCTGGCCAGCCTGTTCGTGATCCAGGGCGTGGCGATGACCTACAGCTACGGCGGCTCCATCACCCAAAACATGGTGCTGCCGAATGGCGACATGGCGGAAGGCCTGATCCCAGAGGTGTTTTCCGCCCTCGGCCAGGTGCCGGTGATCGTGCTGATCATGTTGGCGGTCACCGTGGCGGTACAGCTGTTCCTCTCGTTGACCAAGCACGGCCGCCGGATGTACGCCATCGGCGGCAACCCCGAGGCTGCGCGTCTGTCGGGTATCCGCACCGTACGTTACAGGGTTGCCGCTTACGTCATTTCTTCCTGGCTGGCGGCGCTTGGCGGCATCTTGCTGGCGTCACGTATCGGCTCTTCGCAGGTCAATGCCGGCGGCGGCTATCTGATGGACGCGGTGGCGGCGGCCTATATCGGTTTCTCGCTGGCGGGCTCCGGCAAACCCAATGCGCTCGGCACCCTGATCGGCGCAGTGATCCTCGGCGTACTGCAAAACGGCCTGGTGATGCTGTCGGTGCCCTACTACGCCATGGATATTATCAAAGGCCTGGTGCTGGCGCTGGCGCTGGCCATCACCTACATCCAGAAACGCTGATCCTCCCCGGCGCACGCCCGCTGCGCCGCTTTTCCCTTTAATTCATCCGGTTACCCTTTCCCGTCAGTAGAACAAGCATACAAATGATATGAATTATCATTAGCGTTTACATTCAGTAAAAAATCCTTACAATACCCTCACGCAACGCTGACGAAGCGAAGTATTTCTCAGCGAACGATGAATAATTTCATTAGAAATTCAATTGGTTAATTACTTTCACTTCAATCCAGGAAAGGTTCACCTCATGGAAACGCCACGTTACAGCAAGCTCGCCGCTCTGGTGATTGCCTCACTCAGCGCCACCGCCGCACTGGCCGCGCCGCAGAACGACACCCAGGACACCATGGTCGTCACCGCCTCCGGCTTCCAGCAAAAAATTCAGGACTCCGCCGCGTCCATCTCGGTGATCCCGCGCCAGCAGATCGAAGATAAGGCCTATCGCGACGTGACCGATGCACTGAAAGACGTGCCGGGCGTGGTGGTCACTGGCGGCGCCAGCAGCAGTGACATCAGCATCCGCGGCATGTCCTCCAAGTACACGCTGATCCTGGTGGACGGCAAGCGCGTCGACACCCGCAGCACCCGCCCGAACAGCGACAACGCCGGCATCGAACAGGGCTGGCTGCCGCCGCTGGAAGCCATCGAACGCATCGAAGTGGTGCGCGGGCCGATGTCTTCGCTGTACGGTTCCGACGCCATGGGCGGCGTGATCAACGTCATCACCCGCAAAACCTCACGCACCGAGTGGAAAGGCTCGCTGCACGGTGACGCCACCGTTCAGGAAAACCGCGATTCCGGCGATCTGTTCCAGACCAACGCCTACGCCTCCGGCCCGCTGGTTGAAGGCCTGCTCGGCCTGCGGGTCAACGGCCTGCTGTCGCGCCGCGCGGAAGATAAAATCACCAACGGTTACAACGAACAGCGCATGCGCAGCGGCACCGCGGTGTTCACCCTGACGCCGGACGAGAAAAACGAATTCGATTTCGAAATCGGCCGCTCGCTGCAGGATCGCAACAGCACGCCGGGCAAATCGGTAGTGGCGGAGCGCTGCAGCAAAGGCAAGTGCACACCAACCGAGGTCAGCGAAAGCCTATACACTCGCACCAACTACGCGCTGACCCACAACGGCTATTACGACTTCGGCAACTCCACAAGCTACGTGCAGCGCGAAGAAACCGGTAACCCGGGCCGTAACATGAAGGCCTACAACACCATCTTCAACACCCAGAACCAGTTCGAGCTGGGTTCCCACATGCTGAACCTCGGCGGCCAATACCGCTATGAAAAACTGGGCGACGGTGGCAACCAGCTTGAATCGGCTCAAGGTCTCAGCAAGCTGACGCGCTGGAGCTGGGCATTGTTCGCTGAAGACGAATGGGCGCTGACCAACGACTTTAGCCTGACCAGCGGCATCCGTATGGACCGTGATGAAAACTTCGGCAGCCACTGGACCCCACGCATGTACGGTGTCTGGCACCTGACCGAACAGTGGACGCTGAAAGGCGGCGTCTCCGCCGGTTACAAATCGCCGGATCTGCGCCAATCCTCCCCTAACTGGGGGCAGGTCACCGGCGGCGGCGTGCGTAAAGGCATCATCGTCGGCAACCCGGATCTGCAGCCAGAGAAGAGCCTGAGCGAAGAAATCGGCCTGATGTGGGATAGCCTGAAAGGCGTTAACGCCGGCGTGACGGTCTTCAACACCGACTTTAAAGACAAAATCACCGAAGTGCGCCGCTGTGAAGACACGCCGGATTGCACCATCGGCGGAACGTCCTACGACTTTATCAGCGATCGCGTCAACGTCGACAAAGCCAATATGCGCGGCGTAGAGGCCACCTTCGGCTGGCAGATCAACAAAGACTGGAAGTGGAACACCAACTACACCTACACCTCTTCCGAGCAGAAGAGCGGCGAGTTCCAGGGCAAGGCGCTCAACCAGATGCCTAAGCACATGCTGAATACCGTGCTGGACTGGCGTGCCACGCAGGACCTCAGCCTGTGGTCGCGCGTTAACTTCCGCAGCAAAACCTCACAATATCTGAGCCGCACCTCGATGGCGACCAGCACGCCATCCTACACCTTCGTCGATGCGGGCCTGAGCTACCAGGCGGCGAAAAACCTGCAGCTGACCGGCGGGGTTTACAACATCCTCGACAAAACCGTGGATTACGATCACTACCGTACCACGCTGGACGGCCGCCGTTACACCGTCGGCATGACCTACAACTTCTGATGCCCTTGGGCGCGCACTGCGCGCCCTTTTCATTCCATCACCGTGAGGAAGCTCCATGAGATTACGCCGCTCCCCCCTGATGATCGCCCTGCTAGCCGCAATGGCGCTGGCGGGTTGCCACAGCAAAACCGATACGCCGGTAGCCGCTACCCCGGCCACCGTCAACGTCCAGCACCTGAACGGCAGCACCGAGGTGAAGAAGCACCCGCAGCGCATCGTGGTGCTGGATTACGCGTCGTTGGAAACGCTGCAGCTGCTGGGCGTCGAACCGCTGGCGCTGCCCGGCAACCGCAAGAACTTTCCGGATAGCCTGAAGCGCTATCAGGATGACAAATACCTCAATGCCGGCACCCTGTTCGAACCGGATATGGCCGTGCTGCGCGCCGCCAAGCCGGACCTGATCCTGATCGCCGGCCGGGCGTCCAAAGCTTATGACGAGCTGAACGCGCTGGCACCGACGCTGAACATGTCCGTCGATCAGCAGGATCAGTTGGGCAGCCTGAAACAGCGCACCCTGCAGTTGGGCGAGCTGTTCGATAAGCAGCAACAGGCGCAGGCGGCGATCGATAAGCTGGATGCGCAGATCGCCGCAGTCAAACCACAGGCCACCCAGGCCGGGCGTGGGCTGGTGGTGCTGTTCTCCGGCGGCAAGATCAGCGCTTACGCGCCCAAGAGCCGTTTCAGCTTCGTCTATGACGCCCTCGGCTTCTCGTCCGCGCTGCAGTCCGACGAAAAAGACGTGCGCGGCAACAAGCTGACACCTGAGCAGGTCGCCAAACTGAATCCTGACTGGCTGTTCGTCATCGACAGAGACGCCGCGACCGGGCGGCCGAACGCGGTGGCACCGCAGAAAATCCTCACCGGCACCGCGCTGAAGAAAACCACGGCGGTGAAAAAAGGCCAGGTGGTCTACCTGCCGGCAGCCGAGGTGTATCTGTCCGGCGGCATCGTCACCGCCCAGCACGTCGTCGAACGCGTGAGCGAGGCCCTAAACCACGCTGCGCGATAAAGAAAGCCCGGCGATGCCGGGCTTTTTCTTGGGTTAAATCGTCGGCTGGTTCACCAGACCGTCTATCAGCACCTGCGGCGTGCCCTGCGAGCAACGCTCGATGCGCCCGCGCACGCCGTAGACCCGCGCCAGGCTCTGCGGCGTAATCACCTGATCCGGCGCGCCATCGGCGATCAGATCGCCATCCTGCAGCATCAGCACGTGGTCGCCGTGACGCAGCGCGATGTTGATGTCATGCACCACCACCACCGTCACGATATTGCGCTTGCGGGTTTCGCGGCGCACCAAATCCATCACGTGGAACTGGTAGTTGAGATCGAGCGCGCTCAGCGGCTCATCCAGCAGCAGCAGCGACGGCTGACGGATCAGCGACTGCGCCAACCCCACCAGCTGTTTCTGGCCGCCGGACAGCTGATCGAGATAGCTCAGCGCCAGGTGGGCGATGCCCAGCTGTTCCAGCAAAGCCATCACTTCCGCTTCGCTGCCGGCGTTGCTGCGGCCGCCCGAGGCGCGCTGCGCCACGATGATCGACTCCAGCACGTGCAGATGCACCCCAGCAGGCAGCGACTGCGGCAGGTACACCACTTTCTCCGCCCGACGGGCGAACGGCATCTGCATCAGATCGCCGTCGTCCAGCCACAGCTTGCCCTGCGCCGGGTTCAGCCCGGCCAGCGAGCGCAGCAGCGTCGATTTGCCGCTGCCATTCGGCCCCAGCAGCACGGTGATTTGCCCGCGCGGCAGCATCGGCACCGAGAGATTGTCGATCACCTGGCGTTTCGGGTAGCCCGCCGAGAAGTTTTCTATCCGTAAACCCTGGATCATACGTTCCCCCGATGGCGCAGAATAATGCTCAGGAAGAACGGCACCCCGACCAGCGACGTGACGATGCCCACCGGAATGATCACGCCGGGCACCAGGTTTTTCGACGCCACCGAGGCCATCGACAACACCAGCGCGCCAATCAGCGCACTGGCCGGCAGGTAGAAACGGTGATCTTCGCCGAAGATCATGCGGGCGATGTGCGGCGCCACCAGGCCGATAAAGCCGATCGGCCCGACGAACGCCACCGCCAGCGCCGAAAGCATGCTGATGCGCAGCAGCGTGGTCAAACGCAGACGACGCACGTCGATACCGAAGCTCACCGCCCGGTCTTCCCCCAGACGCAGCGCGGTCAGTTTCCACGAGCTCATCATCGACAGCGGCAGCAGCACGGCGAACACCCCGAACAGAATGCCCAGTTTGTCCCACGAGGCGCGCGCCAGGCTGCCCATGGTCCAGAACACCAGCCCCTGCAGCGTGTCCTCGCTGGCGATGAATTGCATCATCGAGACCAGCGCGTTGAAGGTAAACACCAGCGCGATGCCGAACAGCACCACGCCGGAGGTGGCGACCCGCGTCCAGCGCGTGATGCCGTCGAGCATCAGCGCAGCGAACAGCGCGAAGATAAAGGCGTTGGCGGAGATGAACCACTGGTCGGGAATCCCCGGAATGCCGATGCCAAGCACGATCGCCAGCGCGGCGCCAAAGGCCGCGGCGGAAGAGACCCCGAGGGTAAAGGGGCTGGCCAGCGGGTTATTCAGGATGGTCTGCATCTCCGCCCCGGCCAGGCCGAGCGCAAAGCCCACCACCACCGCCATCAGCGCGTAAGGCAATCGGATGTCCCAGACGATCACCCGCGTGCCGGCATCGGCCGCGGCGGGGTCAAGCAGCGTGTGCCATAAGGACGACAGCGACAGGCCGGACGGCCCCATGGTGAAATCCAGCAGCAGCGAGCCCAGGATCGCCAGTGCCAACACGCCCATCATCATCAGGCGATGGCGAAGAATATGCTGATAACGCCCCATCACGCCGGCGTTGGGTTGCCCCTTGGCGTCAGTCATGGGATCGGTGGATACGCTCATTCGTTAAGATACCTGTTACAACCATCATGACAGCGGCGCGAAGGCGTCCGCCGTGAACCGGAAAGTGTGCGGCAGCAGCCTGCGCGCAGCCGTCCACAATAAAGCAAACGATAATACTTATCAATCATATCAATCGGTGAAAACAGCGTTATATAAATGTAACAATTTGTTTTTACACGCCATTTTTCAAACCACCACGCTTACCCCCGCCAGCGGCCAGTAGGTTCATTATTCTGAAAGTGATCCCTGATCCGACCAGACTCTGACAAATAACGGCAAAACCACATAGAATCCAAAGCCACAGCACCGCGCGTGCAAAAAACCTTCAGGCCGCCGCAAGAGCGGCCTTATTGACGAGGCTGTAATGAGAAGTCCATCTCCGGCGACAACGCCCAAACGTCCGGCGCTGCTGAACTGGCTGTTATACAGCCCGCTGCAGGCCGATGACGAGCCGTTTCAACGCCAGCTGCGTCTCACGCTGACGCCCTCTCCTCTCACTCCCTGGCTGAATGCCGCAGGGCCGGTCGCGCTGTTGGTGGGGTACGCCTGGCTGAACCGACCGCTGGTCGGTATCGGCCTGCTGCTGCTGTTGCTGCTGTTGACCGCCGGGCGAGCCTGGCTGGCGCGCCGGCGTCAACCCGCCTGGCCGGACGCCATGCTGGTGACGGTGTTGCTGTGGGCGCTGCTGGTCGGCGCCAGCGCCGCGCTGGCGATGCTGTCGGGCCGCTTCGTTTTAATACTTTTCGCCGGCCTCACCATCACCGCTCTGGCCTGCTGGCTGATGCAGCGCCACGCCGCCGCGCCACGCTTCGCGCTGCTTGAGGTGATCGCGCTGACGCTGCCTTACCTGCTGGCGGCACCGCTGTCGCGCGTGCAAAATCTGTTTGTCCTGGCGGACCTCGCGCCGCTGTGGCTGGTGCTGGCCCATGGCATGATCGCACGCTACCACCGCCAACTGGTGCAGCACGTCACGCTGGCCTGGGAGAAGCAGCAGGCGTCGCACCGCGATCGCCTGACCGGCTTCCTCAACCGAGCGGGCGGCGAGGTGGTGATGCGCAGCATCTGCCGCCCCGCAGCGGCACAGACGATCTCTCACCTGTTCATTCTTGAGTTCGGTCCGCTGGCGGCGCTCTACCAAAGCCACGGCGTCCAGATCGGCGACGACGTACTGCGCACCGTCGGCGAGCGTCTCAAGACGCTGATCCGCCCGAGCGACTACGTCTGCCGCTATACCGGCGGCCTGTTTTTGATTCTGGTGCACGATCTGCCCTACGGCGCGGAAAGCGAATTCCTGGCGCGCATCGTGCCGCCGCTGGAGGCACCTTACGATTTTGGCGCGTTCGGCGAGGTGAACATGCAGCTCAACGCTGGCATTGTGGCGCTGACGCAGCATTATGCGACGGTGGAAGATTTGATGAGTTCGGCGCAGCAGGCGCTGGCGGAAGCCAAAGGCGGGAAAAAGTAAAGCCAAACGCGGCGGGAACCCCCGCCGCGTATCACTCACCGAAAATTACTTCACGTCCATCTTCGGGAATTCCATTTCGCTGTACTTCACGACACGGGTGCCTTGCGACAGCTTGTAACCGAACCAGATCAGCAGGAACAATGGAATGCCGATGTAGGTCGCGGTCACGCCATACCAGTCGATCTTATCTTGCAGGAAGGCCTGGTAGTTCTGGCCCAGGGTAATGATCAGGCACAGCACGAAGGCGAAGATCGGCCCCAGTGGGAAGAACCCGGAACGGTACGGCAAATCGTTCAGATCGCGCCCCTGCAGCATGTAACCGCGACGGAAACGGTAGTGGCTGATAGCGATGCCCAACCAGGCGATGAAACCGGTCATGCCCGAGGTATTGAGCAGCCACAGGTAAACCGACTGGTTGCCGAACATTGACGTCAGGAAGCACAGGCCAGCCACCACGCAGGTCGCATACAGCGCGTTACGCGGCACGCCGCCTTTCGACAGCTTGGCGAAAATGCGCGGCGCCTTGCCTTCCGATGCCAGGGTGTACAGCATGCGAGTCGATGCGTACATGCCCGAGTTACCGGCCGACAGCACCGCCGTCAGGATCACCGCGTTCATCACCGCCGCCGCCGACAACAGGCCGGCATGCTGGAACACCAGGGTGAACGGGCTGACGCTGATGTCTTTCACGTCGTTGCGCAGCAGGCTCGGATCGGTGTACGGAATGATCAGGCTGATGATCAGAATGGCGAAGATATAGAACAGCAGGATACGCCAGAACACCTGACGCACTGCGCGTGGGATGTTTTTACCCGGATTCTCCGATTCGCCGGCCGCGATACCGATGAGCTCGGTGCCCTGGAACGAGAAGCCGACGATCATGGCCACGCCGATCATCGCCGAGAAGCCGCCGGCAAACGGCGCATCTCCTACCGTCCAGTTCTGCCAGCCGGCATGCTCGCCGCCCTTCAGAATGCCGACGATCATCAGCACACCGACGGCGATGAAGATAATCACCGTGCTGACCTTGATTAACGCGAACCAGTATTCCGCCTCGCCGAACCCTTTCACCGAAATGTAGTTCAGCAGGAACATCAGACCGAGGAACAAGGCGCTCCAGATCCAACCTGGGGTGTCCGGGAACCAGTAGTTCATCACCAACTGCGAGGCCACCAGGTCAACGGCGATGGTCACCGCCCAGTTGTACCAGTAGTTCCAGCCCAGCGCGAAGCCGAAGCCTTCTTCCACGTATTTGGCGCCGTAAGTGGAGAATGAACCGGAGACCGGCATAAAGGCCGCCAGTTCGCCCAAGCTGGTCATCAGGAAGTACACCATCAAACCGATCAGAGCGTAAGACAGCAGCGCCCCGCCGGGGCCTGCCTGAGAAACCGTGGCCCCCGAGGCCACAAACAGGCCGGTGCCGATGGAGCCGCCGATGGCGATCATGGTCAAATGCCGGGCTTTCAGCTCGCGGCGCAATCCGGGTGCTTGCTGCCCCGATGTTTTTATATCCTGCTGAGCCATTCGTACCCTATCTGCTCTTTGAAAAAATGAGGGCGGATTGTAACAAATACCCGCCGGTGAACTAGCAACATTGCACTGATATAAGATAGCTTCATAATTCAGAGGCAATTATTAGCCGCGGCCCTTATGGCCTTACTTACTCTCATTAATGTGAGCGCGCGCAGGTTTTTATGCTTTCTTCGGCCTGCGCAGCAGCAGAGGACGTGACGCGCTGTCGATTACAGCGCGCAATAGCTGAGAAAACGCTGCAAGGCGTTGGAAATGTGCTTTTGCCGATGGCGGATCAGGTACAGGGTGCGCCGCAGCGGCGGCAGCGGCACCGGCAGTTCTACCAGTGCGCCGCTGGCCAGCTGTTCTGCCACCACGCGCCGCGACAGGCAGCTGATGCCGATACCGTGCCGCACCGCGTGCTTGATCGCCTCCGAGTTGCCGAGTTCCATCACCAGCTGGAAGTGCGGCAGGTGCGCCAACAGCAGATGATCCAGCACCTCGCGGGTGCCCGAACCACGCTCGCGCAGGATCCAAGGCGCATTGGCCAGCGCCTCCAGCGTCGGCGGTTGGTGGGTCAAGGGATTGTCCGGCGCGGCAAACACCACCAGCTCGTCCTCCAGCCACGGCTGCGTCACCAGCTCCGGCATATGGCAAGGCCCTTCGATCAGCCCCAAATCGACGCGAAAATCCGCCACCGCTACGATCACGTCCTGGCTGTTGCCAACGTTCAGCTCCAGCGGCGTGGCCGGAAAATCCCGACGGTAACGGGCGATCATCTCCGGCAGCATGTAGTTGCCGATGGTGCTGCTGGCGGCGATGCGCAGCGCCCCGCCGTCATGGCGGAACAGCTGCTCTATCTCCCCCGCCTGTTCCAACAGCGCCAGCGCCTTGGGATACAGCAACCGGCCGTGCTCGTTGATCACCAGCCGTTTGCCGACGCGATCGAACAGCTGCACGCCCAGCTGCCCCTCCAGATCCGCCAGCGCCGCGCTGACCGCCGACTGCGACAGCGCCAGCACCACCGAGGCCTGAGTGGTCGAACCGCTTTTCAGCACTTCGGTGAAAACTTCCAGTTGACGCAACGTGATATGCATAGCCGTCCCGGTATTGAAAGAAGGTTCTGCCAGAGAACCCAACATGGTGATGTGGGCAGCCCGGCCAGGCTACCCTGTTTGCGGCCAGATCGGCGCGCTATTTGCCCAACGCGACCAGCTGCGCCGCCGCGACCAGCACCGGCTCGCGCGGCGTGCCGGCTTCGTCCCGCAGTATCAATTGCAGCATCGCCACCAGGTGATCGCGGTCGATCGCCTTGTTTTCTTCAATCAACCGCCGCACCGCGCGCCCCACTTCCTGATCTACCTGCTCTCTGCGTTGATCGTCGGTATCCATCGCCTGCTCCTGTTAGTTGGAAAGTTGACGGCGGCTCGCCGCTCCTCCACACCCTAGCCGCAATGCGGCGTTATGCCAATGCCTGATCCCATACCACTTATTCAGATAGGTTATAAATATATAATCAATTTCTCTTTTATTCAGCCCAAACGTACTCTTAGCAGCAAGAAACAGACTGAAGGACTGACTTTTATGGCGACTGATACCACTCACACCTATCCCGAGCGACGCTTTCCGCTGTTTGGCCTGCCACGGCTGGTGCCGGGGCTGGCGCTGACCGGCGCGCTCACCGCGTTGGCCGTCTGGGCCGGCGATATTCCCTGGGTGGCGGAGCTGGGGCTGGGGGCGCTGACGCTGGCGATCCTGCTCGGCATTCTGGTGGGCAACACGCTGTACCCCCACTGGCAAACCGTTTGTCACAGCGGCGTACAGCTGGCCAAACAGCGGCTGCTGCGTCTGGGGATTATCCTTTACGGCTTCCGGCTGACCTTTCAGCAGATCGCCGATGTCGGCGCCAGCGGCATCATCATCGACGCACTGACCCTGATCACCACTTTCCTGCTGGCCTGCTGGCTCGGCAAGAAAGTGTTCGGCATCGACAGCCAGACCGCGATACTGATCGGCGCCGGTAGCAGCATTTGCGGCGCGGCGGCGGTGATGGCCACCGAGCCGGTGCTGAAGGCCGATTCCAGCAAAGTGGCGGTAGCGGTCTCGACCGTGGTGGTATTCGGCACCCTGGCTATTTTCGTTTATCCCTGGCTGTATCAGTTGAATGAACACTTCCAGTGGCTGCCGTTCAGCCAGGAAACCTTCGGCATTTACGCCGGCTCCACCATCCACGAAGTGGCTCAGGTGGTCGCCGCCGGGCACGCCATCGGGCCGGACGCCGAAAATGCGGCGGTGATCGCCAAGATGATCCGCGTGATGATGCTGGCGCCGTTCCTGCTGCTGCTGTCGGGCTACATCAGCCGCGGCAGCGCAGGCAAGGCGGAAAAATCCGCCATCACCATTCCGTGGTTCGCCGTGCTGTTTATCGCCGTCGCCGGGCTGAACTCCTTCAACCTGCTGCCGGCCGCGCTGGTGCGCCATCTGATCACCGCCGATACCTGGATGCTGGCGATGGCGATGGCGGCGCTGGGGTTGACCACCCACATCAGCGCCGTGCGCCAGGCCGGGATGAAACCGATTCTGCTGGCGACGCTGCTGTTCGTCTGGCTGCTGGTCGGCGGCGGCGCGATAAACCAACTGGTGCAACACCTGCTGTAATCCCCCTCGGCGGTCCGCTTCGGCGGGCCGCCGCTTTTCGCCATTCAATCCGCCCGCCATCAATGCCATAATGTCACCGATAACACAGGAGAATGAAGATGAAGTTTGTCGGTGCACATGTCAGCGCGTCAGGCGGCGTGGATCAGGCGGTTATCCGCGCGCACGAATTGGAGGCGACCGCGTTCGCCCTGTTCACCAAAAATCAGCGTCAATGGAAGGCCGCACCGCTGGCCGCCGACGTGATCGATAAGTTCAAGAGCGCGTGCGCCCAGTACGGCTTCGGGCCGGGGCAGATCCTGCCGCACGACAGCTACCTGATCAATCTGGGCCACCCGGTGGCCGAGGCGTTGGAAAAATCGCGCGAGGCGTTTATCGACGAACTGCAGCGCTGCGAACAGCTGGGGCTGACGCTGCTGAACTTCCATCCCGGCAGCCACCTGCTGCAAATCGATGAAGACAAGTGCCTGGCGCGCATCGCCGAATCGATCAACATCGCGCTGGATAAAACCGCTGGCGTGACGGCGGTGATCGAGAACACCGCCGGCCAGGGCAGCAACCTGGGCTTCAAATTCGAACATCTGGCGGCGATCATCGACGGCGTGGAAGATAAGAGCCGCGTCGGCGTTTGCATCGACACCTGCCACGCCTTCGCCGCCGGGTACGATCTGCGTACCGAAGAAGACTGCGAGCACACCTTCAAGCAGTTGGGCGACATCGTCGGCTTCAACTACCTGCGCGGCATGCACCTGAATGACGCCAAGAGCGAGTTCAACAGCCGCGTCGACCGCCACCACAGCCTGGGGGAAGGCAACATCGGCAAAACGGTGTTCAGCTACATCATGCGCGATCCGCGCTTCGACAATATTCCGCTGATTCTGGAAACGGTAAACCCGGATATCTGGGCGGAAGAGATCGCCTGGCTGAAAGCACAGCAGTAACCCTCCCTTGGCCGCTCGCCTATGCGCGAGCGGTTTCCCCCACCGTGTGCTCTGCCGCCAGCATGGCGCCGAACTGACACAGCGTTTCTTCATCCAGGCCCGCCGCCCTAAACACCGCGGTGGTAAAGCTGACCGGCGCCGAGCCTGGTGCCGTAATGACACGGTCATCCACGACGGCGGCGGCGCTCGCAACGTAATGGCGCTGCCCGCTGTAGCCCTCAACATTGCCCGTCAAGAACTCGGCAGCGTTGGAGGTATGCGCCCTGCCGTTCAACAGGCCGGCCCGCGCCAACGCCAACGTCCCGCCGCAAATGCCCGCCAGAGTCGCGCCGCGTTGAGACTGCTCGTTGAGCAACGCGCGGATATCCGGCGCCCGTTCGGTTTCCCACAGGGTGCCGCCGACCACCACCAGCACCTCGGGGCGCCAATCCGCCAGTTCGGCCACGCTTTTTTCAACCTCCACCGTCAGCCCGCCCTGTGAGCGAAGCGTTCCGGCCTGCGGCGCAAAAAACGCCACCTCCAGCTCATAAAACGGGCCGCCAACGCCGGCAATCAGCGCGTATTCCCAATCGGCGAAACCGGGTGTGAGTACGATCGCCACTTTTTTAGCCACGGATGAATCTCCTTGAGTCATTGCTTGTTCGCAGGAACAAAGTCGCGCTATCAGCTTAGAAAGCGTTGTGGTTTCTGACCAGGGGTAAATCGTGCTAACTGCCTAAGGCACAAACAAAAACGCGCAGCTCGGGGCTGCGCGTTTTGCGGTATCGCGAGGCTTACGCCGCGGCGGTAACCGGTACTTCCGCACGTTTCAGCAGGGCATAAGCTACGCCCGCCAGCAGCGTACCGGCGGCGATCGCCACCAGGTACAGCAACACCGGCGAAATCGCGCCCGGGATCAGCAGCACGAACAGCCCGCCGTGCGGTGCCATCAGTTTGGCGCCGAAGGCCATCGACAGCGCGCCGGTCAGCGCCCCGCCGGCGATGCAGCACGGCAACACGCGCATCGGGTCGCGGGCGGCGAACGGAATCGCCCCTTCGGTGATGAAGCACAGCCCCAGCACCAACGCCGCCTTGCCGCCTTCCTGTTCGGATTTCGGGAACTTGCGGCGCGCCAGCAGTGTCGCCAGACCCATCGCCAGCGGTGGCACCATGCCCGCCGCCATGATCGCCGCCATCGGCGCATACACCGAAGAGCTGAGCAGCGCCACGCCAAACGCGTAGGCCGCTTTGTTCACCGGGCCGCCCATGTCGGTACACATCATGCCGCCGAGGATTGCCCCCAGCAGTACGGCGTTGGCGGTACCCAGCGATTGCAGCCAATGGGTCAGACCTTCCATGATTTTCGCCACCGGCGTGCCGACCACGTAAATCATGATGAGGCCGGTGATCAGGCTGGCGACCAGCGGAATGATCAAGATGGGCTTCAGCGCTTCCATACTTTGCGGCAGGCGCAGCTTGCTGCTGATCGCCTTGGCGACATAACCCGCCAGGAAGCCGGCGATGATGCCGCCGAGGAACCCGGCGCCGGTGCTCACCGCCAGCATGCCGCCGATCAGGCCCGGCGTCAGGCCCGGACGATCCGCGATGGAGAAGGCGATAAAACCGGCCAACACCGGCACCATCAACGCAAAGGCGGAGCCGCCGCCGATCTGCATCAGCGCCGCCGCCAACGTGCCTTTGACTTCAAACGCCTTGATGCCGAACACGAACGACAGCGCGATGCACAGACCGCCGGCCACCACCATCGGCAGCATGTAGGACACGCCGGTCAGCAGGTGGCGATACGGGCCGCTGCCCTCTTTCTTTTTCGCCGCCGGCGCCGCGCTACCGCGCTGCTGCGGCTGGAACACCTCCGCCTCGGCCTGCGCCTTGTCCAGTTCCTGCGCGGTTTTCTTCAGCGCCAGACCCGTGGAAGTACGATACATCGGCTTACCGGCAAACTTGTCCAGATCCACTTCGATGTCCGCCGCGACGATCACCAGATCCGCCGCCGCCACTTCTTCCGGGGTGATGGCGTTGCCGGCGCCGACGGAACCGCGCGTTTCCACCTTCACCCACCAGCCGCGTTTCTTGGCTTCACTTTCAATGGCTTCGGCCGCCATAAAGGTATGCGCCACGCCGGTTGGGCAAGCGGTGATCGCCACGATGCGTTTTTGCCCATTGGCTTTCACCGGTGCCGCCGCCTGCGGCACCTGATAGGTTTCAGCTTCGGCCTTGGCACGCGCCAGAAAAGCATCCGGTTCCCGCACCGCCTGTTCGACATCGCCCACATACACCAATTTGCCGTTCAGCCCGGCGTCAGCAGGAGCAGCCTGCCCCGCCACCACCACCAGTTCGGCGTCCTGCAGTGACTCGACCAGCGTCAGGCCAGTTTTGGCCGCGGCGGCCTCCAGCATGCGTTTCGCCAGGTGGCCACGGGCCTGCCCCAGCGAACTGTCTACCATCAGCAGCGTTTTCATTCTGCCTCCTGCTATTGATTGAAAGGTTTCAGATCGACGCGCGCCATCATCGCGGCCAACTGGGGACGATCGGTCACGCCGACGTTGCTTTGGCTGACCGCCAGCGCCGCTACCGCCGTGGCCAGACGCAGAGTGTGTTCGCTGGATTCGCGCATCAGCAGGCCGTAAATCAGGCCGCCGACCATCGAATCGCCTGCGCCCACGGTGCTGACCACCTCACAGGACGGCGGTTTGGCGATCCAGGCGCCGGAGGCGTTAACCCACAGCGCGCCTTCCGCGCCGAGGGAGATGACCACGTGGGCGATGCCCTGTTCACGCAGCGCATGCGCGGCCTCGACCACGTCCGCCAGCGTCGGCAGCGGGCGACCGGCCCAGATTTCCAGCTCGCGGCGGTTCGGCTTCACCAGCCACGGCGAGGCCTTCAGCCCGGCGACCAGCGCTTCGCGGCTGCTGTCGAAAATGATGCACGGGCACTTGGCGCGCAGCTGGGTCATCCAGTCGGTAAAGGCGTCGGGATCGACGCCGGCTGGCAGACTGCCGCTCACCGCCACCATGTCGAATTGGCCCAGCCAGCTCAGCGAGTCGCTGACGAAGCGATCCCAGTCCTGTGATGTCACTTCAAAACCGGAGAAGTTGAAATCGGTCACTTCGCCGTCTTTTTCCGTCAGCTTGACGTTGATGCGGGTGCGGCCCGGCACCACCTGAAAGCGATTGGCGATCCCCAGATCGCTGAACAGCAGTTGGAAACCGTCCTGATTGTCTTTGCCCAAGAAGCCGCCGACGGTGACGTCGATGCCTAAATCCTTCAACACTTTGGCGACGTTAATGCCCTTACCGGCGGCGTGCAGGCCGGCAGTTTTTACCCGGTTGACTTCCCCGCGCTCGATCTGCGGGCAGAAACCCACCAGATCGTACGCCGGGTTCAGGGTGATTGTTGCTACTCTTCTGCTCATGCTGCGCCCTCGCCCAGTCCTTCATTAATCGCTTCGCCAATCGCCTTCAGCGCGGCTTCAGCATCTTCTCCATTGGCGGTAAAGCGCAGGTGATGCCCTTTCTTCACGCCCAACGCCACCACCTTCATCAGGCTGCGCCCGTTGGCCGGCTTGCCGCTGCCGTCCAGGTTGGTGACGGTGATGTCACTGTTGAAACTTTTGATCACGTTGACCAGCGCCGTGCCCGGCCGCGCGTGCAGACCGTGCTCGTTGCGGATCACGAATTCGGCGCTCAGCACGCTGCTCTCTTCCGCCACGTCGCTGGTCAGCAGCGCCAGCACCCCAGCGGCATCCGCCTTCAGCAAGCGTTCAGCTTTGTTGGCCAGCAGCAGATCGCTGAGGTAGTTGAGCACCGCCAGCGGCTGCGCGTCGGCGACCGACACCGTCAGCAGCAGCGCCACCGGCTCGCCGTCTTCCACGAAAGCCTGCGCCGGGCGGCTGACGGTGGCCGCGCTGGCCAGGTTGCCTTCAACGCTGTCGCTCAGCCAAATGCCCTGCCCCAGATTCAGCGGCCTGCGGGTGATGACATCGCTGACGAACTGCGCGTTGACCGCCCCGATTTTTTGCAGACGGCCGGCGTTCAGCGCCTGCAGCGTCATCAGGCTGTCGGCCGCGACGTCGAGCGCAATCAGCGAAACGTCGAACTGGAATTCAGCGCTCTGCCGTTCGCCCATCAACAGGCTGCGCAGCTCTTCCGCGGAGGTGGTTTTCGCCAGCCGCTCCGCCACGCTGTCATCACTCAGCACGTGGGTGAGCTGACGCAGCAGTGCCAAATGCTCGTCGGAACGGGCGGCGATGCCGATCGCCACATAGGCGGTCTGGCCTTCCCCCCACGCGATGCCCTGCGGGAACTGGAACACCTGCACGCCGGTTTTCAACACCAGATCGCGGGTATCGGTGGTGCCGTGCGGAATGGCGATGCCGTTGCCCAGGTAGGTGGACGTCTGCAGTTCGCGCTGCAGCATGCCGTCCACGTAACCGGCGCTGACGCAGCCGGCTTCGGTCAGCGCGGCGGCCACCTGACGGATGGCCCCCTGCTTATCGGCGGCAGCGGCGCCCAGATGAATGTCTTGCGGTGACAACTGGAACATGATTCTCCTCTCCTGCTGAATTGAATCGTTTCAGCTTTATTGAGAAAAAGGAGCGCTACCCGCTGCCCACAAGCGGTCGGATAACGCTGAAACGTTTCAAGGAGTGTGTAAGCAGCGCAATGTGAAAGCAAGTTTTCTCCCTTTCGCCATTGCAGATTTTTGAGCTTACGCACACTTTTGCCGGCGCATTGGTCAGCGCCAGGGCAAAATGACATACTGTGCTGAAACTTTGCTGACGGAGAAAAGCATGAACGTAGTGACGGGCGTCGGGGTGATCATCGTCAACCCACAAGGTGAGATTTTGTTGGGCAAACGCTGCGGCTCCCATGCGCCCTTTTGGTCTATCCCCGGCGGGCATCTGGATGCCGGTGAAACCTTCGAGCAGTGCGCCCAGCGCGAAATTGCCGAAGAAACCGGGTTGATCATCGATCCGCCGCGCTTCGTTGGCGTCAGCAACAATCTGCAAACCTGGCACGCCGAAGGCAAACACACCGTGTCTATCTGCCTGCAGGTGGATCACCCCGGCGGCGAAGCCGAGCTGAAAGAACCCGAAAAATGCGCCGAATGGCGTTGGTGCGCGCCAGACTCTCTGCCGGAACCCCATTTCGAAGCCAGCCGCACAGCGATCCGCCTGTGGCTGAGCGGCCAGGCCTATCTGCCCACGGCCTGACCCATCGCGAGCGCGTGCTGCGCCGCCCCACCGCTATATAAATTAGAATATAACGCTATTTTTTGCGATATAAACCATTTTTTTGACTACGGATAACCCCATGGGGTTAACCCTCTTCTATTATTACCCCTGCAATCGACGTGGCATTCTGACCTCCGGTCGGTGGCCTTTTGGCAAGATTTTATTTTAAATTCATAATTATAAGCGGGTTTACCATGAGCAAAAAACTGACTGGCTTTGAAAAAAAGCGCCGGTGGGGATGGTTATGGCTTTTGCTGCTGGGGATTATCCTCGGCGCGGCGCTGTTGGCCGGGACTGCCACCGTATTCCATAAAACCAGCGATACCGCCTTCTGCGTTTCCTGCCACACCATGCAACAACCGCTGGCCGAATATCAGGGCAGCGTCCACTTCCAAAACACCAAGGGCATCCGCGCCGAGTGCGCCGACTGCCACGTCCCCCATCAGCCGATCGATTACCTGTGGACCAAGATCCGCGCGGTAAAAGACATCTACGGCGAGATGGTCGGCACCATCGATACGCCGGAAAAATACGAAGCGCACAAGCTGGCGATGGCGCAGTCGGTCTGGAAGACGCTGAAAGAAAACGATTCGGCCACCTGCCGTTCCTGCCACAGCTACGACGCCATGGACATCACCGCCCAGCGCCCTGAGGCGCGCCTGCAGCACCCGGTGGCGATCAAACAGGGCGAAACCTGCATCGACTGCCATAAAGGCGTGGCCCACATCCTGCCGGACATGAGCGGCGAAACCCAGGCTGGCGCCGCCGAGCTGGCCAAGGCCGCAGCGCTGACCGCACCGGGCGCCACCACCCTCTACACCATCGCCACCGAACCGTTCTTCCTCAGCGCAGACGACAGCCATAATGCCGGCAACCTGATGCCGTCCACCGAAGTGCAGGTGGTGAAACAGGAGGGCGACAAGGTGCTGGCCACCGTGAGCGGCTGGCAGCAAGACGGGGTCAGCGAAGTGTTCTACGCCGCGCAGGGCAAGCGCATCCTCAGCGTGCTGCTGGGTGAAGACGCGCGCAAACAGCTGAAGACCGCGTCCACCCAGACCGATGCGGAAACCGGCCTGGTCTGGCATCAGGTCTCTCTGCAGGTGTGGCTGCCGCGCAAGCAGCTGATCGACGATCAGCAAAAAATCTGGCGCTACGCCGCGGACATGATGTCGGCCAACTGCACCGGCTGCCACGGGCTGACCGCGCTCGATCGCTTCAACGCCAACCAATGGATCGGCGTCATCAAAGGCATGGCGCCGCGCACCTCGCTGACGCAGGAACAGCTGCGCGTGCTGACACAATACGTACAAAAACACGCCAGCGACATGCCACCTGCCGCACCGGCCAAGCTTTAAGGGAGAAGCGCAATGAGCAACCAAAAACCGTTAACCATGAGCCGCCGCCGCTTTCTGACCGGCGCCGCCGCGCTGACCGCTGCCCCGCTGCTGGCGGGCTTATGGCCCAAAGCGGCGCTGGCGCAGGCCATCAGCGAAGCGCTGCCGCAGTTCATCGTCTTGCGTCAGGCGCAAAAAGGCATCCTGACCGGCGCCCACTGGGGCGCGTTTGAGGCCATCGTGCAGGACGGCAAGATGGTCGGCGTGCAGCCGGTGCAGGACGACCCGTATCCCAATGAGCTGATCACCATGGCGCCTTATCAGGTGCACGCCGAGAACCGCATCAAATACCCGATGGTGCGCAAAAGCTGGCTGGAAGGCGGCCCCGGCAGCCGCACCGAGCTGCGCGGCCGCGACGAGTGGGTGCGCGTCAGCTGGGACAAAGCGACCGAGCTGGTGTGCAATGAGATCACCCGCCTGCAGAAAGATCACGGCCCGCAGTCGATCTACGCCGGTTCCTACGGCTGGAAAAGCGTCGGCATGCTGCACAACAGCCGCACGCTGCTGCAGCGCCTGATGAACCTGACCGGCGGCTTCCTCGGCTACGCCGGCGACTACTCCACCGGCGCGGCGCAGGTGATCATGTCGCACGTGGTCGGCTCGATGGAGGTCTACGAACAGCAGACCGCCTGGCCGAACGTGATCGAAAACAGCGAGCTGGTGATCCTGTGGGGCTGCAACCCGATGGTCACGCTGAAAAACAGCTGGAACGTGCCGGATCACGTCGGCCAGACCGGCTTCGAGGCGCTGAAGAAAAAAGGCACCCGGGTGATCAGCATCGATCCGGTGCACAACGACAGCGCCAAGTTCGTCAATGCGCAGTGGATCGCTCCGCGCCCTTACACCGACGGCGCCATGCTGATCGGCATCGCCCACACGCTGCTGACCGAGAAGCTGCATAATCCGGACTTCCTGAAAACCTATACCGTCGGCTTCGACAAGTTCCAGGCCTACCTGCTGGGCGAGAGCGACGGCGTGGCGAAAACCGCCGAATGGGCGGCCGACATCAGCGGCGTCGATGCCGACACGCTACGCGGTCTGGCGCGCGAAATGGCGAAGCATCGCACCATGATCATGGGCGGCTGGGGCATTCAGCGCCAGCACCACGGCGAACAGCAGCACTGGCTGCTGGTGACGGTGGCGGCGATGCTCGGCCAGATCGGCCTGCCGGGCGGCGGCTTCGGCTTCAGCTACCACTATTCGTCCGGCGGCAGCCCGACCGCCAAGGGTGGCATCATCGCCGGCATCTCCGCCGGCAATGCGCCGAAAAACTCACCGGCGCCGATCCCGGTGGCGCGCATCGCCGAATGCCTGAGCAACCCAGGCAAAACCATCGACTTCAACGGCGCCAAGGTCACCTACCCCGAGGTGAAAATGGTGTATATGGCGGGCGGCAACACCTTCCACCAGCATCAGGACACCAACAACCTGGTCAAAGCCTGGCAGCGGCCGGACACCATCGTGGTCAACGAGCCTTATTGGACCGCCACCGCCAAGCATGCCGATATCGTGCTGCCGGCCACCACCAGCTACGAGCGCAACGATCTGGAGATGGGGGGTGACTATTCGCAGCTCTATGTGTTCCCGATGCATCAATGCGTGCCGCCGCAGCACGAATCGCGCAGTGACTTTGACATCTTCTCGGCGATGGCGGCCAGGCTGGGCGTGCAGGAGGCCTTTACCGAGGGCAAGGATGAAACCCAGTGGCTGAAAGGCATGTATGACGACATGAAAAACCAGGCGCGCGCCGCACGGGTGGCGCTGCCGCCGTTCGACATGTTCTGGCAATCCAATAACTACGTGCGTTTCCCGGTGCCCGAGGCCAATAAGCAGT
This sequence comes from Serratia sp. CY43202, assembly GCF_052168755.1. Lineage (NCBI taxonomy): Bacteria > Pseudomonadati > Pseudomonadota > Gammaproteobacteria > Enterobacterales > Yersiniaceae > Serratia > Serratia sp. CY43202. Next base: position 288,926 of record NZ_JBJNMB010000001.1, on the reverse strand, counting down.
GGGTGCGCTTCGCCGATTATCGTGACAACCCGCTGCTGAACCCGCTGGGCACGCCGTCGGGCAAGATCGAGATCTACTCCGACGCGATCGCCAAAATGCATTATGCGGATTGCCCCGGCATCCCGACCTGGATGCCGCCGCACGAGTGGTATCGCGGGCCGGAAGCGGCCAAGTATCCGCTGTCGCTCAATACCGCGCACCCGACCAACCGGCTGCACTCTCAGCTCGACAACACGCCGCTGCGCGAGAAATACGCGGTAGCGGATCGTGAAGCGATCCTGATCCACCCGCAGGACGCGCAGCCGCGCGGCATCAGTGGCGGCGATCTGGTACGGGCGTACAACGATCGCGGCCAGATCCTGGTGGGCGCGGTGGTCAGCGAAGACGTGCGGCCCGGCGTGGTGCGCATCAGCGAAGGCGCCTGGTTCGATCCGGCCGATCCGGCGCAGCCCGGCTCGCTGTGCAAGAACGGTAACGTCAACTGCCTGACCTTCGACATCGGCTCTTCCAGCCTGGCGCAGGGCAACTGCGGGCAGATGGCGCAGCTGCAGATCGAGAAATATCAGGGGCCGGCGCTGAAAAATACCGCGCACGCGGTGCCGCAAGGCGCCTGATTTACCAGCAAGCAAGGGGGCGCAACGCGCCCCTTTTTTCTCGTCGCCGCGCGACATATCCGTTTACCCTTCGCCGCAAAGGAGCGGTTTGCGTTTCATTTCAACGGGCGTATGATGCGCGCGACCTTCCTTTTTCGACGAATTCTCAACCACCATGCCGACTTCATCCGCAGTAACGCGACGCGCGCCCGATCTCACTTCGCTGGCCTTTTTGGCGGTGGCGTTTCTTACCGGCATCGCCGGCGCCCTGCAAACCCCGACGCTGAGCCTGTTTCTGGAAACCGAGGTCAAGGTGCGGCCGGCGCTGGTCGGGCTATTCTTTACCGGCAGCGCGGTGATCGGCATTCTGGTCAGCCAGTTTCTCGCCGGCCGCTCGGATAAAAAAGGCGACCGCAAATCACTGATTTTTCTCTGTTGCATGCTGGGTGCGCTGGGGTTCACGCTGTTCGCCTGGAGCCGCAACTATTACCTGCTGCTGCTCGTCGGCGTACTGCTCACCAGCTTCGGCTCCACCGCTAACCCGCAAATGTTCGCTCTGGCGCGCGAACACGCCGATCGCACCGGCCGCGAGGCGGTCATGTTCACCTCCATCATGCGCGCCCAGGTCTCGCTCGCCTGGGTCATTGGCCCGCCGATCGCCTTCGCGCTGGCGCTGGGCTTCGGCTTCAAGGCCATGTATCTGGCGGGCGCGGCGGCCTTTGTGCTGTGCGGCCTGCTGGTGTGGAAACGGCTGCCTTCCATGCCGAAAACTGCCGCGGCGAGTGCGCCCCTGGCCGCACCGCGCCAGCATCGCCGCGATGCGCTACTGCTGTTTTGCGCCAGCACTTTGATGTGGACCGCCAACAGCATGTACCTGATCAACATGCCGCTGTATATGGTGCACGAACTGCGGCTGCCGGAGCGGCTGGTCGGCGTGCTGATGGGCACCGCCGCCGGGCTGGAAATCCCGATCATGCTGATCGCCGGTCTGGTGGCGAAACGCTGCGGCAAGCGTTGTTTGATGCGCGGCGCCGCCGTCGCCGGCGTATTGTTCTATTGCAGCCTGCTGTTTATCACCGGCAGTTGGCAACTCATCGCCCTGCAGCTGCTGAATGCGGCGTTTATCGGCGTGCTGGCGGGGATCGGCATGCTCTACTTCCAGGATTTGATGCCCGGCCAGGCCGGCACGGCCACCACGCTGTTCACCAACACCATTCGGGTCGGCTGGGTCATTGCCGGCGCCATCGCCGGTGCGGTGGCGGAAATCTGGAACTACCATGCGGTATTTTACGCCGCGCTGGCGATGGCGGCAGGTGCGACGCTGTGTCTGTGGAAGCTGAGGGAAGTTTAGGGCGCGGTGTCCGCTTCCAGCCTGGCGAGGTAGATCAGCGCCTGATCGCGGTGATCGTGGCACATATCGCGGCTCGGCTGCAGGCTGCCGCACACTTTCGGCCGCAGCGGCGAATGAAACAGGCCGCAGCGCAGCTGTTCATCCAGATGAATGCAGCGGGTATTGGCGGGCTTGCCGTTCGGCATGCCGGGGATCGGGCTGGATATTGACGGCGCGATACAGCAGGCGCCGCAGTCGCTGCGACAGTCCATCAGCGCTACTCCTGGTGGGCTGGGGAAAAGAAGCGCGACAATAGCAGCCGCGCGCGGTGGCCGCCAGCAGAATCCCTGCGCCCCTGCGATCTTTACACTCGTCCCGCAACCGTCTTACCCCGGCTGATTCGCCGCCTGGCGAGTAAACGCCCAAAAAGCCGCAATTTAAAGACAAAAACGCGTGAAACGTGCAATCCCCCCGCTTTACATGCGCCATGCGCCCATGTACCATTGAGCTAGTACAAAAGAACTTCTTCCATCAGGAGCACGCATGTCTACGGACACCATCCAGAAGCTAGCCCGCCCTTCCGTCCTCGGCGGCGCGATGATCATTGCCGGAACCGCCGTTGGCGCCGGCATGTTTTCCATTCCGATCGTCACTTCCGGTGTCTGGTTCAGCGGCTCCGTCGCGCTGCTGGTGTATACCTGGGCCTGCATGTTGCTTTCCGGCCTGATGATCCTCGAAGCCACGCTGCACTACCCGAGCGGCGCCAGCTTCAACACCATGGTCAAGGATCTGCTGGGTAAGGGCTGGAACGCCGTGAACGGCCTGTCGGTGGCGTTCGTACTCTACATCCTGACCTACGCCTATATCTCCGCCGGCGGCTCGATTATCGCGCATACGCTGGAGGGCATCGTCGGCGTCGGCCAGACCACCGCCGGCCTGGTCTTCGCACTGGTCGTGGCGTTTATCGTCTGGCTCTCCACCCGCGCGGTCGACCGCCTGAGCACCATTCTGATCGGCGGCATGGTGATCACCTTCGTGATGTCCGTGGGCGACATGTTCACCCACGTGCAGCCCGCGGTGCTGTTCAACACCGGCGATGACCAGGCCAGCTATCTGCCTTACGCCCTGGCGGCGCTGCCTTACCTGCTGACCTCGTTCGGCTACCACGGCAACATTCCCGGGCTGGTGAAGTACTACCACAAGGACAGCAGCTCCGTGGTGCGCAGCCTGGTGTACGGCACCCTGCTGGCATTGGCTATCTACATCCTGTGGCAGTATGTGATTCAGGGCAATATCGCGCGCGATGCCTTTAAGCAGGTGATCGCCGAAGGCGGCAATATCGGCAGCCTGCTCAAGCAAATGGGCAACGTCTCCAGCAGCCAGACCGTCAGCCAACTGCTGAACGCCTTCTCCTATATGGCGCTGGCCAGCTCGTTCCTCGGCGTGTCGCTGGGCCTGTTCGACTACCTGGCGGACTTCTGCAAGTTCAAGGATGACGCCGTCGGGCGCAGCAAGACCGCGCTGGTGACCTTTGTGCCGCCGACCCTGGCCGCGCTGCTGTTCCCGAACGGTTTTCTGTACGCCATCGGCTTTGCCGGGCTGGCGGCCACCATCTGGGCGGTGATCGTGCCGGCGCTGATGGCGCGCGCCAGCCGCCGCCGCTATCCGCAGGCGGGTTACCGCGCACCGGGCGGTAACGGCGTGATCCTGTTCGTCATCCTGTTCGGCTTGATCAACGCCGCCGCGCATATTCTGTCGCTTTTCGGCCTGCTGCCGGTCTTCCACTAATCCCCGACGGGAGGGCGGCCGCCCTCCCTTTCCCGCACTGTTTTTGCGCCGGGCTATTGCCTGAAATCGGTGGCGCGAGTACCTTGTCGCAACTTCTCTAATACTCTTCATTGCGGATGAATTGAAATGGCAAGAGCTAACGAAATTAAACGCGGCATGGCGATCAGCTACAACGGCAAGCTGCTGCTGGTAAAAGATATCGACGTGCAGAGCCCGAGCGCCCGCGGCGCCAGCACCCTGTACAAAATGCGCTTCTCCGACGTGCGCACCGGCCTGAAAGTGGAAGAACGCTTCAAGGGCGACGATATCCTGGACACCATTTCCCTGTCGCGCCGCAAGGTGAACTTCTCCTATATCGACGGCGAAGAATACGTGTTTATGGATGACGAAGATTACACGCCGTACATCTTCAAGAAAGACCAGATCGAAGACGAGCTGCTGTTCATTCCGGAAGGCGGCCTGCCGGGCATGCAGGTGCTGACGCTGGATGGCCAGGTGCTGGCGCTGGAGCTGCCGCAGACCGTAGATATGGAAATCGTCGAGACCGCGCCGGGCATCAAAGGCGCTTCCGCCAGCGCCCGCAACAAACCGGCCACCATGGCGACCGGTCTGGTGATCCACGTGCCGGAATACCTCAGCGCCGGCGACAAAATTCGCATTCATATCGCCGAACGCCGCTACATGAGCCGCGCTGACTAGTCGCGCCAGCGGGGCCGAGTCTCGGCCCCGTTTCATTTTCCGCTACGGCAATTCCGGGAAAAAGCGCCGCTTGAGCGCCAGCTCGACGCCGCGCAGCTCCGCCAGCCCTTTCAACCGCCCGATGGCCGAATAGCCCGGATTGGTTTTCTTTTTCAAATCGTCCAGCATCTGATGCCCATGATCGGGGCGCATCGGGATCGGCCGCCGATCGCCGGCCCGTTGCCGACGCAGCTCTTCGGTCAGGATCGCTTCGATCACCGCCACCATGTCCACATCGCCCTGCAGGTGCGCCCCCTCGTGGAAGCTTTTCGGGTTCTCCTCGCGGCAGGTGGCGCGCAGGTGGGTGAAGTGAATGCGATCGCCGAAGGTTTCAATCATCCGCACCAGATCGTTGTCGGCGCGCACGCCGTAGGAACCGGTGCACAGGGTGAAACCGTTATGAATGCTGTCGACGGTCTGCTTCAGCCACTGCATGTCTTCAATCGTGGAGACGATGCGCGGCAGGCCGAGGATCGGCCGCGGCGGATCGTCGGGATGCACCGCCAGCCGGATGCCGGCCTCTTCCGCCACCGGCACGATGGCGCGCAGAAAGATCGCCATGTTTTCGCGCAATTGCGCCTTGTCGATGCCGTCGTATTCCGCCAGGCGGCGGCGGAACTGATCCAGCGTATAGCCTTCTTCCGCTCCCGGCAGGCCGGCGATGATATTGCCGGTCAGCGTGGCTTTCTCCTCCTCGCTCATGGCGGCGAAATAGGCTGCCGCCTGACTGCGCTCTTGCGGCGTATAGTCCACCTCGGCGCCGGCGCGCTGCAGGATATGCAGCTCGAACGCGGCGAAGGCGATCTGATCGAAACGCAGCGCTTTGGCGCCGTCCGGCAGCGAATAGGCCAGATCGGTGCGCGTCCAGTCGAGGATCGGCATGAAGTTATAGCAGACGGTATCGATGCCACAGACCGCCAGGTTGCGCAGCGTCTGCTGGTAATGGGCGATATGCCGCTGCCAGTCACCGCTGTGAGTTTTGATTTCCTCATGCACCGGCACGCTCTCCACCACCGACCACACCAGTCCTTTTTCCGCCAGTAACGTCTGGCGCGCGCGGATCTCATCAATCGGCCAGACTTCGCCGTTCGCGATATGATGCAGCGCCGTCACGACTCCGGTCGCCCCGGCCTGACGCACATCATCCAAAGAGACCGGATCGTTCGGGCCATACCAACGCCATGTTTGTTCCATGTTTTGTCCTTATGCCTGTCTCGCATCGCGATGCTGTTATACCAGTTTAACGTAGATGTCAGTTACCTTTAAGGTACTCTTTCGCAACGCGCTGTCAAAAGTGAACCGCGCATTGGTTGATCCACTTCACGATTTTGGCTTATTTTGGACTGACCAATTCCTTTAACTTGTCGACAGACCTACACTGGTCGCAGTTTTTTATCGCCGGCGCCACCCTGCCCATACGGCGGCAAACTGGTCCGCTAACTTGATGCAAGTGGCCCGCCAGCTGTCCTACACGCTTTGGAGATGAGATGAAAACGATCGCCAACACCCCGCTACCGGGCACCGTCCGGCAACCGAACTATGATCGCCGTGCCCTGCGCAGCCGTATCGTGCACCTGGGTTTCGGCGCTTTCCACCGCGCACATCAAGCGCTGCTGACGGATCGGGTATTGAACGCCCAGGGCGGCGACTGGGGCATTTGCGAAATCAGCCTGTCTGGCGGCGTGCCGCTGTTTGAGGCGCTGCGGCAGCAGGATCATCTGTACAGCGTGCTGGAGAAAGGCGCGGACGGCCATCAGGCCATTGTGATCGGCGCGGTGCATGAAAGCCTGCACCGCAAGCTGGAGGGCATCGCCGCAGTGCTGGAGAAGCTGGCAGAGCCGCAGGTGGCAATCGTCTCGATGACCATCACCGAAAAAGGCTACTGCATCGAGCCCGGCAACGGGCAACTGGATTGGCAGCATCCGGGGATCGTCGCCGATCTGGCGGCGCCGCATCAGCCGCAGACCGTGCCCGGCATTGTGGTAGAGGCGCTGCGGCTGCGGCGCGAACGCGGCCTGCCCGCCTTTTCCCTGCTCTCCTGCGACAATATTCCGGAGAACGGCCACGTGCTGCGTCGGGCGGTGCTCGATCTGGCGCAGGCGCGGGATCCGTCGCTCGCCGATTGGATCGCCGCCGCCGCCACCTTCCCCTGCACCATGGTGGACCGCATCGTGCCGGCCGCCACGCCGACCACGCTGGATGAGATCGCCGCCGCGCTGGGCGGCGTGCGCGACGAATGCGCCATCGCCTGCGAGCCCTTCATTCAATGGGTGGTGGAAGACAACTTCGTCGCCGGACGCCCGGCGTGGGAGCTGGCCGGCGCCCAGTTGGTCAGCGATGTGCTGCCGTTTGAACACATGAAGCTGCGCATGCTGAACGGCAGCCACTCGTTCCTGGCTTATCTCGGCTACCTGGGCGGCTACCGCTATATCAACGAGTGCATGGCGGATGAGCACTACCGTCGCGCCGCCCTGCGATTGATGCTGGACGAACAGGCCCCGACGCTGAGCGTCACCGGCATCAGTCTGGCCGACTACGCCGCACAGCTTATCGCGCGCTTCAGCAATCCGGCGCTGCAACACCTCACCTGGCAGATCGCCATGGACGGTTCGCAGAAGCTACCGCAGCGTCTGCTGGACGCCGTGCGCTGGCATCTGCGGCACGGCGGCGACTATAGCGGGCTGGCGCTGGGCGTGGCGGGCTGGATGCGTTACATCGGCGGCGTCGATGACGCCGGACAGCCGATCGACATTCGCGATCCGCTGGCAGATGTGCTGCAACAGACTGTCGCCGCCACGCCGGACGATCGGCGGCGCGTAACGGCGCTGCTGGCGCTCAAACCGGTGTTCGGCGAAGCGCTGGCGACGCATGGGGGGTTTACCGACGCAGTGACGCAAGCCTATTTGTCACTGCGCGATCGCGGTGCGCGTGAAACGGTGAAGGAGTGGGTGAAGCGGTGAAGTGCCTGCAGGCTGAGAATAACCATGCCGACGTAACGTTACGCCGGCATGGCGGAACGACTTAACGATAAACGACCGTCATAACAGCAAGTTTCTTCTGTTGGTCTACCCACTTCATTTCGGTTGTGCCAAGATTCAGCGGAAGTTCTTTGCGTGTAGTATCAAAACCTGACAACGCTTGCTGGGCCTGATAATGCTGGCCGTTGCGGTAACATTGCGTATTCGCCTTAGAATCTGCAATCTTGACCGTGCAAGGACTTTCAACGATAGAGCCGACGAAGCGAATTACCCCACCGGCCACTCCTGCCTGACTCACTGCCGTCCATGAAAACAACATTCCTACGATCAAAAATAACCGAAAGGTATTCATGGCAACCTCATTTTTAGTTAAGCCAATTTAACCATAGAGGATCTTGTTAGGAATAATCGCAAGGAAAGGGACAGGATTTGATCGTTAATCGCGTAATTAACAATGTAAAAACAAGCTACTAACAAAAGTTAACCGTATCTAATACAGGGTTTTATCTAAGAATTTTCTTGCAAAGAAAGGTGGATTTTATCGGTTGAAAAGCGCAGGGTGACGTGCAAAATTTGCGAGATAGAGCACAAATTAAATCGCGGTCGTTTCACCGATACGGCTGCGTAACTCATTTATTAAGCAGGTTAATTTTTGCGCCAGGAATGATTAATGACCAAAACCAATTTGATTACCGGTTTCCTCGGCAGCGGTAAAACCACCACTATCCGCCATTTGCTGGCTCATAAACCCGAACATGAACGCTGGGCGGTATTGGTCAATGAATTCGGCGAGATCGGCATCGACGGCGCGCTGCTGGCGGACAGCGGCGCGGTGCTCAAAGAGATCCCCGGCGGTTGCATGTGCTGCGTCAACGGCCTGCCGATGCAGGTGGGCTTGAATATGCTGTTGCAACAGGCCAAACCGGACCGGCTGCTGATCGAGCCGACCGGGCTAGGACACCCGAAGCAAATCCTGTCACTGCTGACCCAGGAGAGCTATGCCGGCTGGATCGATCTGCAGGCCACGCTGTGCCTGCTGGATGCCCGCCAGCTTAGCCAACCCCGCTACCGCGACAACGAAAATTTCCGCGATCAGCTGGCCGCGGCCGACGTTATTCTGGCCAGCAAAAACGACACCTATCAACCGCAAGACAGACTGGCGCTGGAAGCCTGGAGGGCGCAAGATTCGCTGCAGCGGCCCTGCTACGCCATCGCGCAAGGCGAAGCAGATGTCGCGCTGTTGTCACTTCCTCGCACAAATCGTACAGAATTGCCGGACGCGCAGCATCATCATGGTCAGGCGAAAAAGCAGGGGCTGGCGGCGCTGCGGCTGCCGGAACACGCCCGTTGGCGGCGAGCGCTGAACGAAGGGCAAGGCTTCACCAGCTGCGGCTGGATTTTTGACGGCGACACCCGGTTCGATACCGTCGGTTTCATGGAGTGGGTGCGGCTGGCGCCGGTCGAACGAATCAAAGGCGTGGTGCGCATCCCCGAAGGCACATTGCTGATCAATCGCCAGGGGCAGGATCTCAACATCGAAACCCGCCCGCTCGCACCGCTCGACAGCCGAATTGAACTGATCCACAGCGAAAATGCCGATTGGAACGCCCTGCAATCCGCCTTGTTTAAGATTCGTTTAAGTTAAACCCCGTACCGTTGCCCCCCGGTTGTCGCAGGGCAACCGGGTTTTGTTTCGTTTTCATTTTTCCAACAGGTTTATGTCATGACGCGCCGCAATTTACCCTTCATTCTCTTCTTCAATTTACTGGGCGTTGCGCTGTTTCTGTCCTGGTTCCTGCCGGCCAATCACGGCGGCTGGTTTACCCTGGATTCGGCGATCTTCTTCTTCTTTAACCGCCATCTGGCCACCGACCCGGCGTTTTTGCACCTGGTCGCCATCACCAACAACCGCGCGTTCGACGCGATCTCGCTGCTCGCCATGGGGCTGCTGTATCTGTACTTTTATCTGAAGCAGGACGCCGCCGGCCGCCGCCGTCTGGTGATCACCGGCGTGGTGATGCTGCTGACCGCCGTGGTGCTGAACCAGCTTGGCCATCTGCTGCCGGTGAAGCATCCAAGCCCCACCCTGACCTTTGACAATATCAATCGCGTCAGCGAACTGACCGGCATCCCCACTAAGGACGCTTCCGGCGACAGCTTCCCCGGCGACCACGGCATGATGCTGATTATTTTTTCCTGCTTTATGCTGCGCTATTTCGGCCGCGGCGCCTTTGCCATCGCCCTGCTGATTACGCTGGTCTTCTCATTGCCACGCGTGATGATTGGCGCCCACTGGTTTACCGATATCGCCGTCGGCTCGCTGTCCGTGGTGCTGGTTGGTGCCAGCTGGGTGCTGATGACGCCTTGCAGCGACTGGATCGTCGATCGGTTGAACCGCCTGTTGCCCGGCAAGCACCGTCCCAGCCAACCATAATATGCATTTATGACTCATACCGGGAGGTGCCCGCCTCCCGGCCTTTCCCCCTTCGCCGAGCGCAAAATGTCGCCACCAGTCGTTAACGCTTTTGCAACCTGATTTCACGCCAGATTCATACATCGGACAATTGGCGTTTTTTATATGAAGATTTACATTATGTTACATCACAAATTCATATAAAAAAGACGGGAAAAAGGCTCGCAATCCCCTATTTGTTCCGGTAATCTCAGATGCGTTTGTGCCTGGTTTAAGTCGAATCAGTATGGAATCCGATAAAAATGTGCGTTCTCGCACGTTTTCAACGGTAACTGGTTGTCGATGCAACAGGTGCGGACTAGGCTCGTTCCGTTTGGCATTTTTCAGGTAGCGACTTTCGTCGTTAAGGACTTCAAGGGAAAACAACAACAATGGTCAAATCTCAACCGTTTCTGAGATATTTTTTGCGGGTAGTCCCTGCAATTGCCGCTGCGGTTATGCTGTCAGCGTGCAGCTCGACTCACACTTCGAACTTGAATAACGCACAAACTGAGATGCGTGCAGTTAATGACAAAGACGGTCTTTTACTGCAAGCCTCTCAGGATGAATTCGAAGCGATGGTCCGCAACGTTGACGTCAAGTCAAAGATTATGGATCAGTACGCGGACTGGAAAGGCGTTCGCTACCGCTTAGGCGGTGACACCAAGCGCGGCATCGATTGCTCGGCGTTTGTACAGCGCACCTTCCGCGAACAGTTCGGTATGGATTTACCGCGTTCTACCTATGAACAGGAAGATCTCGGCAAGAAAATCCAGCGCACCAAGCTGCGCGCCGGCGATTTAGTGCTGTTCCGCGCCGGTTCTACCGGGCGCCATGTCGGCATCTATTTAGGTAACGATCAGTTCGTTCACGCTTCTACCAGCAGTGGCGTCATGATTTCCAAGCTGACCGATAACTATTGGAATAAACGTTATCGAGAAGCACGCCGAGTGTTGACCAACGGCTGACGGCGCAACGCCCTGAAGATCCTGAATACCAAACGAGCGATAAGCGCCGCCTACGGGCGGCGTTTTTTTTGGCTGTCGAATGGGTATCATCAAGATTGATCCCTGCCTTATCGTCACCGTTCCCCACTTAACACTGCCGCACGTCGTTATTTTGATAAACTGTTGGCAGGAAATCGCGCCATCGAGGAAAAACTCGCCTATTATCGTCAGATGACGGCAACGGCGCCCCGGCGTTATTTAAAACGTTTCCGCTTAAAATAGGCGCATTATATTTCTGTCGGCGACGTCGCGTATTTAAACGGCGCCGCCGGTTGGTTCGGGATAAAAAGTCAAAAATGAAAAAAAAGCCGTTGGCACAATCCATTAACTGGCTGTGCGACACCCCTGACGCCCGGTTGCAGAGGACTCGGTTATGGGCTTGAAAAGAGCTTTTGCCCGCAGCGTGTCTCACCGACAGCGCAGCCTGGCTAAAAGCGGTGTCGCTGCCCTGGTATTTTTTACGCTCTTCACTGCGGTCACGCTTTCTTTGATCAACCACCAGCGCACGCAATATCAACACAAGGTCGAAGCGCGTACGCAAAAATTCACGCTGGGTTATATCTCGCACCTGACGGCAGTGATGCAGCAAATGATGCCGCTGCTGGACAAGCCTTGCCTCTCCAGCCAGTCGGATATTACCTACCAAGCGGCCTTTACCAGCGGCGTGCGCACCTTCCTGTTGGTAAAAGGCGGCTACGCCTATTGCTCTTCCGCCACCGGTGACATGATGTTGCCGATGAAAAATCTCTACCAGGAAATCGACTGGGATCTGCCTTTGGATCTGAAGCTGCAGCAGGGCACGCCGATCGTACCGAACAAACCGGCGGTTGCGGTTTGGCTGCGGCATCCCGGCGAAAAGGCCACCGGCATCCTCGCTACGTTGGACATCGATCTGATGCCCTACTTACTGTTCACCTCGCATGACGAACAGGCGCCGGGCATCGCCATCGTGATGGGCAACCGCGCCCTGACCACCTTCAGCCCAAACCTGATGCCGGTCGATCAACTGCCGAAAGGCAAGGCGGATACCCTGACGATGCCCAATCTGCCGCTGACCATCCTGTTCTACAACGAGAAACTGACGCCCAATGACATTCGCCTGACGCTGCTGGGCAGCCTGGTGCTGTCGCTGATGATTGGCGTGCTCTGCTACTATATGCTGCTGTTGCGGCAAAGCCCGGAGCGTGCGCTGCTGCGCGGCATCAAGCGCAACGAGTTCTTTATCGAATACCAGCCGGTGTTCCATACCGACAGCAACAGCATTGGTGGGCTGGAAGCGCTGATCCGCTGGCAGCATCCGCTCGAGGGCCGCATCCCGCCCGATGTCTTTATCCCCTACGCCGAAAGCAACGGGCTGATCGTGCCGCTTACCCGCCATCTGTTCAGGCTGATCGCCGAAGATGCGCCGCAGCTCGCCAAAGCGCTGCCACGGGGAGGCAAAGTCGGTCTCAATATTTCCCCTGCCCACCTTAGCGCGCCGTCGTTCCATCAGGACGTGTATGAACTACTGACGCAGCTGCCGGGCGATTACTTTACGCTGGTGTTTGAAATCACCGAACGCGGCATGGTGGAAGAAGAGAGCGCGCTGGCGGAGTTCGACTGGCTGCACAAACAGGGTATCGAGATCGCGGTGGACGATTTCGGCACCGGGCACAGCGCGTTGATCTATCTTGAGCGCTTCACCATGGATTACCTGAAGATCGATCGCGGCTTCGTCAACACCATCGGCCAGGATACGGTCACCGCGCCGGTGCTGGATGCGGTGATCTCGCTGGCGAAAAAGCTGAAAATGCTGACGGTGGCCGAGGGCGTGGAAACCGCCGAGCAGATGCAGTTCCTGCAAGAACACGGCGTCAACTTCATGCAGGGCTACTACTTCAGCAAGCCGCTGAGCATCGATGATTTCGTCGCTTACTGCAATGCTAATCAGGTCTTTGATTATCAGGAAAAAAATAGTTAATCTTTAGGCAACTTTACCCTACGCCCACCCGAAGAATGTTATGCTGGGCGCAGGTTGTACCTTATTCCACAGCAGGAGCTTACCGTCCGATGTCCGTGCGCATTTTCGCTGCTCTGGTGCTCTCGGCACTGAGTTTCGGTCTGCAGGCCGAAGCCCTCAACGAAAGCTACGCTTTCGCCCTGCTCGGTGAACCGAAATACGCCACCGACTTCAGCCATTTCGACTACGTCAACCCGGCGGCGCCCAAAGGCGGCGACGTACGGCTGGCGGCCATCGGCACCTACGACAACTTCAACCGTTTCGCTACCCGCGGCGTACCCGGCGAGCGCACGATGGAGCTGTACGATACGCTGTTCACCAACTCCGACGACGAACCCGGCAGCTATTACCCGTTGATTGCCGAATCGGCCCGTTTCCCAGCCGACATGCGCTGGATGGAATTGGATATCAACGCCCGCGCCCGCTTCCAGGACGGCAGCCCGATCACCGCCGCCGACGTGGCCTTTACTTTCAATAAATTCATGACCGAAGGCGTACCGCAGTTTCGCTCCTTTTACAAAGGCGTCACGGTCAAGGCCATTTCCCGGCTGACGGTGCGCATCGAGCTGCCTAAGGCAAATCGCGATCAAATCCTCAGCCTGCTCAGCCTGCGCGTATTGCCGGAAAGCTTCTGGAAAAACCATAAGCTCAACGAACCGCTCAGCACCCCGCCGCTCGCCAGCGGCCCGTACAAAATCGGCGATTACCGCCTCGGCCAGTACATCACCTATCAGCGGGTGCGCGACTACTGGGCCGCCAACCTACCGGTGAATCGCGGCCGCTATAACTTCGACAGCATTCGCTACGATTATTACCTGGACGATAAAGTGGCGCTGGAAGCCTTCAAGGCCGGCGCTTATGATTTCCGCATCGAGCCGTCGCCCAAGAGCTGGGCCACCCAGTATCAGGGCGGTAATTTCGCGCGCAACTACATCATCAAACAGGACGAAACCAACCAGGCGGCACAGAATACCCGCTGGCTGGCGTTTAACCTGCAAAAACCGCTGTTCGCCGATCGTCGGGTACGGGAAGCGATCGGCCTGGCTTTCGACTTCAACTGGATGAACAAAGCGCTGTATTACAACGCCTATCAGCGCGCCGACAGCTATTTCCAAAACACCGCCTACGCCGCCCGCGGCTACCCGGACGCCGCTGAACTGGCCTTGCTGGCGCCGCTCAAAGGCCAGATACCGCCAGAGGTGTTTACCAGCATCTACCAACCGCCCTCCTCCGACGGCAGCGGCAACGATCGGCAAAACCTGCTGAAGGCGACCCAACTGCTGAAAGAAGCCGGTTGGGTGGTCAAAAATCAAAAGTTGGTCAATGCCAAAACCGGCCAGCCGTTCACCTTTGAACTGATGCTGCTGAGCGGCAGCAACTTCCAGTACGTGTTGCCGTTTCGCCACAACCTGCAGCGGCTGGGCATCGATATGCAAATCCGCGAGATTGACGCCTCGCAGTACACCCGCCGCATGCGCGAGCGTGATTTCGACATGATGTCGACGGTGTACATGGCGATGCCGTTCCCCAGCGCCGATCTGCAAATCCTGTGGGATTCGCAGTACATCGACTCCAGCTACAACACGGCCGGCGTCAAGGACCCGGCGGTCGACAGCCTGGTCAGGCAAATCGCCGCCCATCAGGGCGACGAAAAAGCCCTGTTGCCGCTCGGCCGCGCGCTGGACCGGGTGCTGACCTGGAACAACTACATGCTGCCGATGTGGTACTCCAACCACGATCGCTATGCCTATTGGGACAAATTCTCCACGCCGTCGATCCGCCCGGCCTATGCGATTGGCTTCGACAACTGGTGGTACGACGTCAACAAGGCGGCGCGCTTACCGGCTCAGCGGCAATAAGGAGTCGGAATGGCGGCCTATCTGATACGCAGACTGTTATTGGTGATCCCCACGCTGTGGGCGATCATCACCATCAACTTTTTTATCGTGCAAATCGCCCCTGGCGGCCCGGTGGATCAGGCCATCGCCGCCATCGAGCTGGGGCACGGCAGCGGTTTTGGCAGCGGCGGTGTCGGCGAAGGCCTGGGCCATGCCCGGACGGGCATTGCGGCAGGCGACGGACAATATCGCGGTTCGCGCGGCCTGGATCCGGAGGTGATCGCCGAGATCACCCAACGGTACGGCTTCGACAAACCGCTGCACGAACGCTACTTCACCATGCTGTGGAACTATATGCGCTTCGACTTCGGCGACAGCCTGTTTCGCGGCGCTTCGGTGATGCAACTGATTAGCCAGAGCCTGCCGGTCTCCATCACGCTGGGCCTTTGGAGCACGCTGATCATCTATCTGGTGTCGATCCCGCTCGGCATCCGCAAGGCCGTCCACAACGGCAGCGCATTCGATACCTGGAGCAGCACGCTGATCATCATCGGCTACGCCATTCCGGCTTTCCTGTTCGCTATCCTGATGATCGTGCTGTTCGCCGGCGGCAGCTACCTCGACTGGTTCCCGCTGCGCGGCCTGGTGTCCAGCAACTTCGACACTCTCTCGTGGCCGGCGAAGATCGCCGACTACCTGTGGCACATCACATTGCCGGTGCTGGCGACGGTGATCGGCGGCTTCGCCACCCTGACCATGCTGACCAAAAACGCGTTCCTTGATGAGATCCGCAAGCAGTACGTCACCACCGCCCGCGCCAAAGGGCTGGACGAAAAAAAGATCCTGTACCGCCACGTGTTCCGCAACGCCATGCTGCTGGTGATCGCCGGTTTTCCGGCCACCTTCATCAGCATGTTCTTTACCGGATCGCTGCTGATTGAGGTGATGTTCTCGCTCAACGGTCTGGGGCTGCTGGGCTACGACGCCACGCTGCAGCGCGACTACCCGGTGATGTTCGGCACGCTGTATATCTTCACCCTGATCGGCCTGCTGTTGAACATCCTCAGCGATGTCACCTACACCCTGGTCGATCCGCGCATTGACTTCGAGGCCCGCCAATGAGCCGCCTTAGCCCAATCAACCAGGCGCGCTGGGCGCGCTTTCGCCGCAACCACCGCGGCTACTGGTCGCTGTGGATCTTTCTGGTGCTGTTCACCCTGAGTCTGGCCGCCGATCTGATCGCCAACGACAAACCGCTGTTGGTGCGTTATGAAGGCCGGTTATACCTGCCGTTTATGATTAGCTACAGCGAAACCGCCTTCGGCGGCGAACTGAATACCGAAGCCGACTATCAGGATCCGTTCGTCCAGCGGCAGATCGAACGGCACGGCTGGGCGGTCTGGGCGCCGATCCGTTTCAGCTACGACACCATCAACTTCGCCACCGAGGTGCCCTTCCCCTCGCCGCCTTCGCGCCATAACCTGCTGGGCACCGACAGCAACGGCGGCGATGTGCTGGCTCGGGTGCTGTATGGTTTTCGCATTTCAATGCTGTTCGGCCTGGCATTGACGCTGTTTTCCAGCCTGATCGGCGTGTGCGTCGGCGCGACCCAGGGGTATTACGGCGGGCGTTTCGACCTGTGGGGGCAGCGCTTTATCGAAGTGTGGTCGGGCATGCCGACGCTGTTTCTGATCATTCTGCTGTCGAGCATCGTCCAGCCCAATTTCTGGTGGCTGCTCGGCATCACCATCCTGTTCGGCTGGATGAGCCTGGTGGGCGTAGTGCGCGCCGAATTCCTGCGCACCCGCAACTTTGACTACATCCGCGCCGCGCGCGCCATGGGCGTGCCGGATCGGGTGATCATGTCCCGCCATATGCTGCCTAACGCCACGGTGGCGACGCTGACCTTCCTGCCGTTTATCCTTTGCGGCTCGATCACCACCCTGACGTCGCTCGATTTCCTCGGCTTCGGGCTGCCGATAGGCTCGCCGTCGCTCGGCGAATTGCTGCTGCAAGGCAAAAACAATCTGCAGGCGCCGTGGCTCGGCATCACCGCCTTCCTGGTATTGGCTGTGCTGCTGTCGTTATTAATCTTTATCGGCGAAGCGGTGCGCGACGCCTTTGACCCCAGCAAGGCGCATTGATATGGCCACTCCTTTGCTCGCAATTCAAGATCTCAGCATCGCCTTCCGCCAGGGCGACACCGTCACGCCGGTGGTCAACGAACTCTCGCTGCAAATCGCGCCGGCGGAAACGCTGGCGCTGGTAGGGGAGTCCGGCTCCGGCAAAAGCGTCACCGCCCTGTCGATACTGCGCCTGCTGCCCGCGCCGCCGGTGGTTTACCCTGCCGGCGATATCCTGTTCAACGGCGACTCGTTGCTGCATGCGCCGGAAGCGGCGCTGCGCAAGGTGCGCGGCAATCAGATCGCGATGATCTTTCAGGAGCCGATGGTGTCGCTTAACCCACTGCACACCATCGAAAAACAGCTGGCGGAAGTGTTGATGCTGCACCGCGGCCTGCGGCGCGAAGCCGCGCGCGCAGAGATCGTCGAGTGCCTGGAACGCGTCGGCATCCGTCAGGCCAAGAGCCGGCTGCAGGATTACCCGCATCAGCTGTCCGGCGGCGAACGCCAGCGGGTGATGATCGCCATGGCGGTGTTGACCCGCCCAAAACTGCTGATCGCCGACGAACCCACCACCGCGCTCGACGTTACTATCCAGGCGCAGATCCTGACGCTGCTGCAAGAACTGAAGCAGGAGATGGGCATGGGGTTGCTGTTTATCACCCATAATCTGAATATCGTGCGCCGCCTGGCGGATAACGTGGCGGTAATGCGTCAGGGGCGCTGCGTAGAGCAAAACGCCCGCACGCAGCTGTTCAGCCGCCCGCAACATCCTTACACGCAGCAGCTGCTGGCCGCCGAGGACGTCGGTGAACCGCTGCCGCTGCCTGCCGCAGCCAACAGGCGCCCCGGCGACGAGCGGCCGCTGCTCAAGGTGGAAAATCTGCAGGTGCGCTTCCCCATTCGCCGCGGCCTGCTGCGCCGCACGGTGGATTATCACTATGCCTTGAAATCATTGAGTTTCGAGCTGCGCGCCGGGGAAAGCGTGGGGCTGGTGGGAGAATCCGGCTCGGGCAAAAGTACCACCGGGCTGGCGCTGCTGCGCCTGCTGGCCTCGCAGGGTGCCATCTGGTTCGACGGCGAACCGCTGCACCCGCTCACGATGAAGCAGATGCTGCCCTACCGCAGCCGAATGCAAATCGTCTTCCAGGATCCCTATTCCGCCCTGAACCCGCGCCTGAACGTACAGCAGATCATCGCCGAAGGGCTGGAAGTGCACCAGCGGCTTACCGCCGAGCAACGGGAACAGCGCGTGATCGCGGTGTTGCAGGAGGTCGGGCTGGACCCGCAGCTGCGCCACCGCTATCCCACCGAGTTTTCCGGTGGCCAGCGCCAGCGTATCGCCATCGCGCGTGCACTGATCCTGCAGCCACAGTTGCTGATCCTCGACGAGCCGACCTCTTCGCTGGATAAATCGGTGCAGGCGCAGATCCTGACGCTGCTGAAATCGCTGCAGCAACGCCACCGGCTGGCTTATCTGTTCATCAGCCATGACCTGCAGGTGGTGCGTTCGCTATGCCACCAGGTCATCGTGTTGCGACAGGGAGAAGTGGTTGAACAGGGAGACTGCCGGGCGATTTTCGCGGCGCCCGCCGCCGACTATACCCGTCAACTGCTGCAGTTGGCGGACTAGCGGCGAATTTAGAAAGGGTATTGCGCGCTGAGCGGTTCGGCGATCGCGGCGCCGACGTTTTTCAGGCGGCACATGGTGGCGCTCTCGTCGCTGCGCTGCACGAACAGGCAAGGTTCCCCTTCCCATTCAACAATCGCGCAGTCGACCTGAATCTCCTGCAGCGACAGATTGAGCTGTTGCATGACCTGCCAGGCCTCGGCCCCTTCATGGCTGAGTAACTTCAGACCAATCAGGTTGTTATCTTCGTCTATTCCGTTAAACGGAATCGGTTCGACCTTCACGCCGGTGAAACCAGATAGCCAACGATAACTTTGCGGCAAGCGATGCACTACCGAAAGTTGGATACTTTCCACATGAAATCCCTAGATTGAAAAGGTGAAACACTTTTACCTGACAGGGTTACTAAGTTATAGCCGTTGACTCCCGACTCTGCCGCGCACAAATGTTATTTAAATGTAAATTTTGCCGCTAGCCATTAACCTGACCCCGTGCTTGCCGATGCCGTGCCATTTTTTGGCGCGCCGTGCGGTGTTATTTCACGGCATTTTGCGACTCAGCTCGCATTTTTGCGTTATATGTAACCCTTTCCCGCAGCGATCTCAACTCTTTTTTCTTGCAATGCGACTACTTTTCCGTCGCCATATTTTTACAATGAAGAAACATTTAGCCCGCCACGTTAGCGCAACTGTCTCTTCTAATAGCTTGATTTATATCAATCCTAATACAAACAGCTCACGCTGTTCAGCCGACAGAGCGCCGCGCCTCCCGGGGAATATTGGGCGGCACGATGGCGGAATTTTTTAACAAAAAGCACACAGAGGGGAAAACGGCCAATTGATTAGCTTGCGTATATTTAGCAACAAATTTTTCATTGCCAGTTGCACCCTGAAATGGCAAGGCGCAACCCTAAGGCGATGCGGGGCAAAACGCCCCGAATCGGGAGAACGTCAGGCTGCGCGATCGCGCGGCCGGCTGGCGTAAACATAGAACAGCACCGCCACGATGCTGCACAGCGCCATCGAGGTGACCATGGGCCAAGCGCTTTTGCCCGGCGCCATCGACAGCACCGCCCCCACCAACGCACCGATGCTGAAGCGCAACGTGCCGGCCAGGGAAGAAGCGGTGCCCGCCATATGCGGGAAATCATCCAGGATCACCGCCATGGCGTTGGAGGAGATCATCGCGATGCACCCCAGATAGACCGCAACGCCGATCACCAGCGCCCAGAAACCCAGACCGACAGCGCTCACCGCCAGCAGCCACAGCCCCATCGCCAGCTGTACCAGCAGCCCCAGCTTGAACATCTTGACCGCGCCGAACCGCCGCACGTTGCGGCTGTTAATCAGCGTCGTCAGGAACAGGAACACGATGTTCAGCGCAAAATAGTAGCCGAAGTGTTGCGGCGAAACGTGGTTCAGTTCGATGTAGACGAACGGCCCGGCGCTGAGGAACGAGAACATGCCGGCGAACGAGAAGGCGCTGGCCAGCATGTAGCTCAGCACCCGTTTGTGGCGGAACAGCGAACCGAAATTGCCCAGCGTGGTGCGCAGGTGGAACCGCTGTCGCCGTTCTTTCGGCAGAGTCTCCTTGATGAACAGGGCCACCAGCAGTGAACCGATCAACGCCGCGGCGCCCATGGTCCAGAAGATGGCGTGCCAACTGAACCACAGCAGCAGCGCCCCGCCGATCATCGGCGCCAGCAGCGGCGCGATGGTCATCACCAGAATGACGAACGACATCATGCGCGAGAACTCGTCCTTGGTGAACATGTCGCGCATCAAGGCGTTGATCACTACGCTGGCGGCGGCGGCGGCCAAACCGTGCAGGAAACGCAGCCCGATCAGCTGATCGATCGATTGCGCCATGGCGCAGGCGCAGCCGGCGATGGCGAAGATCAGCGTACCCCACAGGATCACCGGCTTGCGGCCGATGCTGTCCGACATCGGTCCATAGAACAGCTGCCCGAAGGCAAAGCCGAGCATATAGGCGCTGAGCGTCATCTGCACGCTGCCGGACTCGACGCCAAACTGGGCGGCGATCACCGGCATACTGGGCAGGTACATGTCGATGGCCAACGGCATCAACATAGACAACAGGCCCAGAATGAAAATCAAACCGAGATGAGAGGTTCGGTTCTGTTGCACGTTCCACGACTCCTTAATCGGCCGCAATCGATGATCGGTTATCAGTCCTGCAGGTGCGGCGCGCCCACGCTGGCGATCTCTTCTTCGGTCAGTGGGCGGTATTCACCCGGCGCCAGATCGTCATCCAGCACGATGGCGCCGATGCGCTCGCGGTGCAACTCGATCACCCGATTGCCGACGGCAGCGAACATCCGCTTCACCTGGTGGTAGCGCCCTTCGCTGAGGGTCAGGCGCACCACGTGCTCGTCGACCTGCTCCAGCGTCGCCGGCCGCGTCAGATCTTTCTCGTTGTGCAGTTGCACCCCTTCGGCGAAACGCTGCGCGGTGTCTTCCGCCAGCGGGTGCTCCAGCGTCACCAAATAGGTTTTCTCACAGTGGTGGCGTGGCGACGTGACGCGGTGCGACCACTGGCCGTCGTCGGTCATCAGCACCAGCCCGGTGGTGTCGATATCCAACCGTCCGGCGGCGTGCAGCTTGTACGCGACCGGCTCATCGAGGAAGTACAGCACCGTCGGATGATCGGGATCGTCGGTGGAACAGACGTAACCCTGCGGTTTGTTGAGCATGAAATAGCGCGGGCCGTTCTGCTGCTGCAGCGGATTGCCGTCGAACGCCACTTCTTGCTCCGGGGTCAGTTTGACAGCCCCGCTCTTCACCACCTCACCGTCCACGGTGACGCGTTTAGCCCGAAGTTCGCGCGCAACCAGCGCACGGCTAATGCCTAACTGCTGAGATAAAAACTTGTCCAATCGCATGGGATCTGCTTTGCCTGTCGTTGTTATGATCGCATTGATCGTATTGCCAAAATATGACGCCCGCCGTTGCACCGGGTGCAAATGGCAGGTTCAGGGGGGAAATCGCGTGGGGGAACAGCGATTGCTGTCACACGAGTATAGCGGTACAACGCGTTGCCCGACAGGGGTAATTTTCACGCTTCTCGCACCGCGCGCGCGCAGAAGGCATAATAATAGAAATTTTTCGGCCGCCCGGCACGTAAAATGTCACGGTTTCTGTGGGAACAGAGGTGACAAAACCGGTTCCCGGCGGCCCATTCCAACCTACGGCGTTCATTTATGGCCTTTACCCTACGCCCCTACCAACTGGAAGCGGTCGAAGCCACCATCAACCATTTCCGGCGGCACCCCGAACCGGCGCTGATCGTGCTGCCGACCGGTGCCGGCAAAAGCCTGGTGATCGCCGAGCTGGCGAAGCGCGCCCGCGGGCGGGTGCTGGTGCTGGCGCACGTCAAGGAACTGGTGGCGCAAAACCACGCCAAATACTGCGCCTACGGGCAGGAAGCAGACATCTTTGCCGCCGGCCTGCAGCAGAAAGAGAGCGCCGGCAAGGTAGTGTTCGGCAGCGTACAGTCCGTCGCGCGCAACCTGCCGCTGTTCGACGGCGCCTTCTCGCTGCTGATCGTCGATGAATGCCACCGCATCAGCGACGACGACGACAGCCAGTACCAGCAAATCATCCAGCATTTACAGAAAACCAACCCGCAGCTGCGGCTGCTGGGGCTGACCGCCACGCCCTATCGCCTGGGCAAGGGCTGGATTTACCAGTATCACTACCACGGTTTCACCCGCGGCGACGGCGCCAGTCTGTTTCGCGACTGCATCTACGAGCTGCCGCTGCGCTACATGATTAAACACGGCTTCCTGGTGCCGCCTGAGCGGCTGGACATGCCGATCGTGCAATATGACTTCAGCCGGCTGGAGGCCAGGAGCAACGGCCTGTTCAGCGAAGCGGATCTGAACCGCGAGCTGAAGCGGCAAAACCGCGTCACGCCGCACATCATCAGCCAGATCGTGGAGTACGCAGAGGATCGCAAAGGCGTGATGATCTTCGCCGCCACCGTCGAACACGCCCGCGAGATCCACGGCCTGTTGCCGAACGGCGAAGCCGCGCTGGTCAGCGCCGAAACGCCGCCCGCCGAGCGCGATGCGCTGATCGACGCGTTCAAACAGCAGCGGCTGCGCTATCTGGTCAACGTCGCGGTATTGACCACCGGTTTCGACGCGCCGCACGTCGATCTGATCGCGATCCTGCGCCCCACCGAGTCCGTCAGCCTGTACCAGCAGATCGTCGGGCGCGGGCTGCGGCTGGCGCCCGACAAAAAGGATTGCCTGATCCTCGACTACGCCGGCAACCCGCACGATCTGTTCACGCCGGAGGTCGGCGTCAGCAAGCCGCACGGCGACAGCCAGCCGGTGCAGGTATTCTGCCCGGCCTGCGGCTTCGCCAACCTGTTCTGGGGCAAGTGCACCGAGAACGGCGATATCATCGAGCACTACGGCCGCCGCTGTCAGGGCTGGCTGGAGGACGACGACGGCCACCGCGAGCAGTGCGATTACCGCTTCCGGTTCAAGAGTTGCCCGCACTGCGGCGCGGAGAACGATATCGCCGCACGCCGCTGCCATCAATGTCAGGAAGTGTTGGTCGATCCCGATGACATGCTGAAGGCGGCGCTGAAGCTGAAAGACGCGCTGGTGCTGCGCTGCGGCGGCATGGAACTGCAGAGCGGCCGCGACGACAAGGGCGAATGGCTGAAGGCCACCTATTACGACGAGGACGGCACCAGCACCAGCGAGCGCTTCCGCCTGCAGACGCCGGCGCAGCGCAAAGCGTTCGAGATGCTGTTCCTGCGCCCGCATCAGCGCGCGCCGGGCGTGCCGTTCGCCTGGCACACCGCCGCCGACGTGCTGGCGCAACAGCAGGCGCTGCGCCATCCGGATTTCGTGGTGGCGCGCAAACGCGGGCAGTTTTGGCAGGTGCGCGAGAAAGTGTTCGATTATCAAGGCCGTTTCCGCCGCGCCAATCAATTGACCTGAGCGAACGGTCCTCAATCTGGACAGGTTTTCGTTGCCCTGCAGGCGGCTTTCCGTTAAAATGCCGCGCGCTTTACCTGGGCCTGCCCGGCGTTAAAGCGGATTTCCGAACTTGCTACTTGGGTCGCCTGTAGCAGGGTAAATTTTCTTTTAAGAGAAAAAACAATGTTCACTATCAATGCAGAAGTACGTAAAGACCAGGGTAAAGGTGCGAGCCGCCGCCTGCGTGCAGCAAACAAATTCCCAGCTATCGTTTACGGTGGCAAAGAAGCTGCAGTTTCCATCGAATTGGACCATGATTCTGTTAAGAACATGGAAGCTAAACCAGAATTCTACAGCGAAGCAGTAACTCTGGTTATCGACGGTAAAGAAACCAAAGTTAAGGTTCAGGCTGTACAGCGTCACCCGTTCAAGCCAAAACTGGCTCACATCGACTTCGTTCGCGTTTAATCGCTACGTTTTCGAACCTTTCGGGACGCCGAAATAAAGAACGCCGCAATTGCGGCGTTTTTTATTGTCTGCGATTCGGCGCGCTTACTTGCCGCTGCCGGTCCGGCGTTGCAGCTGATCGCGCAGGTTCGGCGGCGTGCCTCTGATGGTCAGCGTGTCGGTGGCCGCATCCCAGAAAATGCGCTCGCCCAGCAGCATGGCGTCGAAATTCAGGCTGATGCCGCCGCCGCTGCCGGCAAATTTGGTCAGCTGGCGCAGCGTGCCGCGATCCGCCGGGAAGCTTTCCTCCAACTCATACCCTTGCTCGCTGGAGAACTGCATGAAGTCTTTCTCGCCGACCGGCGACAGCTCCTGCGACAGGGCCTGCAGTTCAATCTCTTCGCCGGCCTGCAGCTGTTCGTTGCAGTAGCTGTACACCTGTTGGCGCACCGACTGGCGCTCGTTCTTGTCCAACTGCGCATCGGCGCAGTAGTCGTCCACCGCCTGCAGCAGCCCGCGGTTTTGCGCCTTGGTGTCCAACCCTTCGGACGCCGCCAGGAAATCCATGAAGAAGTCGGCGACCTTGCGGCCTACGCGCCCGCGCAGGAAGGTCAGATAGCGGGTCGATTCCGGGTTGGTTTCCCATTCGGTCAGATCGATGCGCGCGACGATATCGGCGTTGTTGATGTCCAGATAGTGCGTGGTGTTGATATCCAGTTCTTCGTTGACGCGCATGCTATTACGGCTGTTCAGCACCGCGATCAGCAAGTACTCCACCGCCAGATAACGGTATTGGCCGAACAGCACCACGCCGCCTTCGGCAAACGGATACTTCGCCAGTTCGTCGCGCAGGCGGCCGGTCGCCGCGCGGCTGAAGGCCAGAAAGTCCTTATCGTCCTTGCGGCAAGTGCGCAGCGCTTCCGCCAGCTCGCTGCCTTCGTTGAACAGGCCCAAGGCCTTGCTCTTGGCGCTGTAGACGCGATGCAGTTCCGTCATCATTTCTTCCACCGCCGCGTTGGTGGGAAGCAAGGTATCGCGCAACACCACGTCCAGCGTTTGCTCGTCGCGTTTCACCAATTGGTGCAGAGCGATCTGGTCGATATCCAGACTCATGATAAATCCTCCTGTTCTTTAGGCGCGTATTCAAACACTGAAGACCCCGCCCTGCAATACTAAAAAGCCGCGGCAAACCGGAAAGGCGCTGCGAGGAGCAGCCCCGCCACGGGCGCCCCCTTCCCCAAATGACAGGAAGTGATAAAAGAGCGGAAAATCACTGCCCTATACGGTAAGATAGGGCACTTTGCAGATTACTAAGCGCAATTTTATGCCACAATCATCCCGTTACAGTGACGAACACGTTGAACAACTGCTCTCAGAGCTGGTCAATGTTCTGGAAAAACACCATACCCCCACCGATCTTTCCCTGATGGTGCTGGGCAACATGGTCACTAATTTGATCAACACCAGCGTTGCCCCCGCGCAGCGGAAAACCCTGGCAAGATCGTTCGCGGAAGCCCTGCAGGCTTCTGTCCGTGAAGATAAAGCACATTAATATTGACTTATGGTGACAAACCGTCAGCGTTATCGTGAAAAAGTCTCCCAGATGATCAGCTGGGGGCACTGGTTCGCCTTATTCAACATCCTGCTCGCCCTTGGGCTGGGCAGCCGCTACCTGTTTGTCACCGACTGGCCCGCATCCCTGCTGGGCCGGGTCTATGCCTTTGTCAGCCTGCTGGGGCATTTCAGCTTTATCGTGTTCGCCGGCTATTTGCTGGTGATCTTCCCGCTCACCTTCGTGGTGATGTCGCAGCGGCTGCTGCGATTTATTTCCGCCGCGCTGGCCACCATCGGGCTCACGCTGTTGCTGGTCGACAGCGAAGTGTTCTCCCATTTCCACCTGCACCTCAATCCGGTGGTGTGGGATCTGGTGGTCAACCCGGACCAGAGTGAGCTGTCGCGCGACTGGCAGCTGATGTTTATCTGCGTGCCCGTGATCTTCCTGGTGGAGATGTTGTTCGGCACTTGGAGCTGGCAGAAGCTGCGCAGCCTGAACCGCCGCCGCTTCGGCAAACCGCTGGCGGCGCTGTTTATCAGCGCCTTTTTCGCGTCGCACCTGATTTACATTTGGGCTGACGCCAACTTCTATCGCCCGATCACCATGCAGCGAGCCAATCTGCCGCTCTCGTACCCGATGACCGCGCGCAAGTTCCTCGAAAAACACGGCCTGCTCGACCAGCAAGAGTATGAGCGCCGCCTGATGCAACAGGGCAACCCGGAAGCGGTGGCGGTGGAGTATCCGCTCAGCGATCTCAGCTACGGCGATAAAGGCAGCGGCTATAACCTGCTGATGATCGTGGTGGACGGCATTCGCGCCAAAGACGTGGCGCAGGACATGCCGGCGCTGACGCGCTTCGCCCAGGAAAACGTGCGTTTCAACGATCACTACAGCTCGGGTAATCATGCCGACACCGGGCTGTTCGGCCTGTTCTACGGCATTTCTCCGACCTATCTGGACAGCGTGCTCGCCGGCCGCAAGCCGTCGGCGCTGCTCAACGCGCTCGGCGATCAGGGCTACCAACTGGGGCTGTTCTCTTCCGACGGTTTCAACGCCAGCCTGTACCGCCAGGCCCTATTGACCGACTTCTCGCTGCCGACGCCGGCGCCGCAAAGCGACGCGCAAACCACGCAGCAATGGCAGCGCTGGCTGACGGATCAGGGCGGCAAAGAGCCGTGGTTCTCCTATATCAACTTCAGCGGCGCCGAGCCGGCCGAAGGCGACAAAACCCCGGCGCCGGCCGATTTTATCCAACGCTATCGCACCGGCGCGCAAGACGTGGATGCCCAGATAGCCCAGGTGCTGGATACCCTGAAACAGCGCGGTCTGCTGGACAAAACCGTGGTGGTGATCACCGCCGAACACGGCGTCGAATTCAACGACAGCGGCAAAGGCCAATGGGGCGCCGGCACTGCCTTCAACCAGGCGCAACTGCAGGTGCCGTTGGTGATCCACTGGCCGGGCACCCCGGCGCAGACCATCAGCAAGCTGACCGGCCATAACGACGTGATGCGCACCTTGATGCAACGGTTGCTGCACGTGAAAACCGCGCCGAAAGACTATTCGCAGGGCGAAGATCTGTTCACCGCCCAGCGCCGCAACGACTGGATCGCCACCGGCGATGGCAATCAGCTGGTGATCACTACGCCGACGCAGACGCTGATGCTGGACAACAGCGGCAACTATCGCGTCTACGATCAGAACGGCGAAGAAATAAAAGACGAGAAACCGCAGCTTGCTCTGCTGCTGCAGGTGCTGACCGATGTAAAACGCTTTATCGCCAACTAACTGCTTAAAACTAAAGCAATCAAGTGGCGAGGCGCTTGCATTAACATCGGGAATCGGTAGTATGATTTTTCATAGCGTCGGCATGTAGCGCAGCCTGGTAGCGCACCGTCATGGGGTGTCGGGGGTCGGAGGTTCGAATCCTCTCATGCCGACCAAATTTAAGAAAACCTGCTGTTACAGCAGGTTTTTTTTCGTCTGCACGTCGAGAGGATGAGAATCTCCGAAGGAGGTTTGAGCCGAACGTAGTGAGACCACGTTGCTTTAGCAACGGCCCGCAGGGCAAGCATCGAAGATGCGCATAATCCTCTCATGCCGACCAAATTTAAGAAAACCTGCTGTTACAGCAGGTTTTTTTTCGTCTGTACATTGAGAGGATGAGAACCTCCGAAGGAGGTTTGAGCCGAACGTAGTGAGACCACGTTGCTTTAGCAACGGCCCGCAGGGCAAGCATCGAAGATGCGCATAATCCTCTCATGCCGACCAAATTCAAGAAAACCTGCTGTTACAGCAGTTTTTTCGTCTGCATATTGAGAGGATTAGGCCGCACCGGTTTGGCCCATGCGCTAGCGGAGGCCTGGGCAGGGCCTCTCTCTCAGCGCGGCTGCAGGCAGTTTTCTTCTTTCCAGCCGTACAGCCATTCCATTCCGCGATAAAATTCCGCCTGAGATTTGCCTTTCCATAACAGATTACGCACCTGGCGCTCAACGCCTGCGGCGTGATAAACACGGCCCATCTCACGGGTTGACCAGACGATGCGCGCCGTGCGTGGAATACGTACCGACTCGTACAGGGCAAGCGCTTTTGCCGCATCCCCTCCATGCTCTTCCAGCGCTTTACCCAGCGTTACCGCATCCTCCAGCGCCATGCAGGCTCCCTGTGCCATATACTGTGCCACCGGGTGCGCTG
This sequence comes from Serratia sp. CY43202, assembly GCF_052168755.1. Lineage (NCBI taxonomy): Bacteria > Pseudomonadati > Pseudomonadota > Gammaproteobacteria > Enterobacterales > Yersiniaceae > Serratia > Serratia sp. CY43202. Next base: position 260,797 of record NZ_JBJNMB010000001.1, on the reverse strand, counting down.
CGTCTCCCACCAGCGTGATACGGTCGTTGCCCCATTTCTCCACCGGTTCACGATCGGCGGTTGACCAGCGGCGCCATGAGGTCGGCTTATCCAGCATCTGGCGCGGACGCGGGTGAATACCGGAAAAATAGGAAAGTACCTCCTCTTTACTGCCCTCCTTCACACCCCATTCCTCCTGCTGACGGCTATGGAACGTCACCACCAGGTTATACTGCTTCCCGCCGCGCAGCGGGTAATGCACCAGATGGCAATGCGGCCCCGCCCACAGTACCGGCGCGTTAATGCGTAAATCCTCCGGCATCTCATCGCAATTAATCACGGCGCGGTAAACCACATGTCCGGTCACCCGCGGCGCATCGCCCAGCAGGTACTGCCGCACCACCGACCTCACGCCATCGCAGCCGATCAGAATATCCGCCGTCCAGCGATTGCCCTGCTCATCAAATACCGTCACATCGTCCACCGTTTGGCTGATACCCGCCACCTGCGTTGAGGTACGGTATTCCACATCCGGATGGGTCAATACCGCTTCCCAAACAGAGGCGTGGATATCCGCCCGATGGATAACCGCATAGGGACCGCCAAAGTGATCGCGAAATGCTTGCCCGGTCTCAATATGCACCACCTCCTGGGCATTGACCGCATCCATCAGGGTAATGTGATCGGTAAAGACGGCGCGCTGACGCGCTACGCCGCCCACACCCAGGCTATCCAGCGCGGAAAAGGCGTTGGGGCCGAGCTGAATACCCGCCCCAATCTCACCAATCTCGTGCGCCTTTTCCAACAACATCACTTTAATGCCCTGGCGAGCCAGCGAGAGCGCAGTCGCTGCGCCGCCAATGCCTCCCCCGACGATAATTGCGCGCATCACTTTAGCCATTGTTTTCCTCCTTTCGGGCTCAGGCTGAGATTTTGTCTTGTTGGTTTTCGGGCGCCGCGGCGATGAACGCCGGGAGACGAGTACAGGCGTCGTAAACCGCTTTACAGCGCGGGTACCCGCTCAGATCGCACCCCATCCGCAGGGCATTCGCCCACTGAGGGATCAGGCAGCAATCCGCCAACGTCGGGGTATCGCCAACGCAGAAGGGTCCTGGCGGCCTCTGGAGCAACAGCTGTTCTACGGCGCTCAGCCCTTGGCGGATCCAGTGCGCATACCAGCGTTTTTTCTCTTCCTCACTCACCTTCAGCTCTTCACTCAGGTAGCGTAAAACCCGCAGGTTATTTACCGGATGAATATCGCAGGCAATAACATAAACGATTTCCAGTATCCGGCTGCGCGCCGGATCGGCCGTCGGTAACAGCGGCGACTGAGGAAAATGGCGATCCAGCCAGTCAATAATCGCCAGCGACTGGCTGAGAGACTCACCGTCGTCCGTGAGCAGCGTCGGCACCAGTCCGACCGGGTTCATTCGCCGATATGCCAGCTCATTCTGCTGCCCGATGCGAATATTGACCCCCACCGTCTGGTAATGGAGGCCTTTCAGCGCCAGCGCAATGCGCACGCGGTAGGACGCTGAGCTATTAAAGAAACTGTACAGCTTCATCATTCACCTCTGAATCGGCTCAGACAATCTTCACGGCGATTGGGGTTAGCCCCTCTACATTGCCGGTAATCACATCGCCTTTCACCACCGCGCCCACCCCTTCCGGCGTCCCGGTAAAAATCAGATCGCCGGGCTGCAGCTCAAAAAAGCCGGACAGATAGCTGATGGTTTCATTCACCGACCAGATCAGATGGCGGATGTCGCTGCGCTGGCGATCGCTGCCGTTGACCTGCAGCCAGATAGGCGCGTTGTTCACGTCGGCGCTGTCGCCGGCTTTATGCAATGGCGCGATGGGCGCAGAAAGATCGAACGACTTGCCGATTTCCCATGGGCGCCCCATCTGACGCATGTCCATCTGCCGATCGCGGCGGGTCATGTCCAGGCCTGTGGCATATCCCCAAATGTATTCATGCGCCTTTTCCAGCGGAATATCGCTCCCCCGTTTGCCAATCGCCACCACCAGTTCGATTTCGTAGTGATAGTTGTCGGTTTGCGACGGATACGGCAACGCCAGCGTTTCGCCGGCCGCCACCGGCACCACCGCATCGGCAGGCTTGCAGAAGAAAAACGGTGGCTCACGATCCGGGTCAAAGCCCATTTCGCGGGCATGCGCAGCATAGTTACGCCCGACGCAGTAGACACGGCGCACGGGAAACTGTTTATCACTCCCCACAACAGGAACCGTCACAGGGGCTTGCGGTGCAAATACGTATTGCGTCATTTTGTCTCTCCCAAATTAATAACGTGCTTCGCGGAACAGTCCCAGGGCTTCCTGAACCGGCCTGTCCGAGAAACTGAATAACACGGTGTCTTCGTCCGCCTGAAACGACACGTCGAACCAGGTCGGCGCCACGAAGATATCTTTTGCCGAAAAGTGAAGGGTTTCGCTGCCGATGCTGACCTGGCCGCGCCCTTCCACCACGTGGTAAATGGTGCTGTCCGTGGTGCGCGCCTTCCGTGAGGAAAAGCCTTTCGGCAGCAGCTGCAGGAAGGCGCCCATCGAGGGCATGGGATAGCCGCCGGTCACCGGGTTGGCGTAGCGCATCTTGTAGCCGTCCCACTCGTCGGCGTCCCCCATGCGGGTGAGGTCGTGCAGCGCTTCCCGGCTGCGATCGTAGCGGTAGTTGAAAATGGGCGATGAGTTGCCTTTCTGATGGCGCAGCGGCAGCATATTGGCCGCATAGCGCGGTAAATAATCCCCCTCCTGGCGCGTCACGGGCTGCTGCTCTTGCGGATAGTCTTCCGCGAAACCGCAACCCAGCAGGTTCACCAGCGGCAGATCCAGCCCGTCCAGCCATACCACCGGCTCCTCGCCGGGATTACCGTGATCGTGCCAGCGCCACTGCGGCGTCAAAATGAAGTCGCCTTCATGCATTTGCGTACGTTCACCGTCAACGGCGGTAAATGCCCCTTTCCCCTCGACGATAAAACGCAATGCCGACTGATTATGGCGATGGCTCGGCGCGACTTCGCCCGGCATGATCAACTGCAATCCGGCATACAGCGTCGGGGTGATGGAGGACTGTCCGCGCAGCATCGGGTTTTCCAGCACCAGCACGCGGCGAACCGCCTCTTTGGCGCCAATCAACTCGCCGCTGGCCAGCAGGTGCGGGCGAATCGCCTGATAGTTCCAGTAAGCCGGAGCGCAGTTTGCATTCGGCGTTTGCGGCACCAAATGGTGCAGCGACTCCCACAATGGGGTCAGGTTCTGCCCGGAAATATGCCGGTAGAACTGCTGGCGGCTGGGATTAACATCCTGATTGCGTTCAGGCATAGGGATTCTCCTTTTCATTCACGACGCTGCGCGAGGCAACGTATCAGGGGCTGGGGCAGACTGGCGAACGACAGCCGTCAGCAGCATTAACATCACCGTACTGATCGCCGCCGGCACGGCAATAATGAAAAATAGCGTATCGAATGAGAAATTCATCGCCATCATCACGCCGCCGGCAAGCGAGCCGACAATCGCGCCGCAGCGGCCAATGGCATTGGACCAGCTGACGCCGGTCGCCCGGCTTTGTGTCGGATAGAGCGTGGCGGTCAAGGCATTCAGCCCAACCTGCGAACCGCTGATGCCGATGCCGGTGCCGAAGATGGCCAGCGCCATCAGCCACAGGCCGTTCTCGCTCAGACCAATCATGACGATACACGCGGCGCCCAGGGCGTAGCTCGCCGCTAACACCCGGAAGGGATTGTATTTGTCCATCAACGCGCCCAGCCCCAGCGCCCCCAGCGTTCCGCCCATCTGGAAAGCGGCGGTCACCCAAGAGGCATGCTGCAGATCTATACCGCGATGGTTAAGCAGCGTCGGCATCCAACTGGAGAGCAGATAGATAATCAACAGGCTCATAAAAAAAACCGCCCAGAGCATGAGAGTAATGCGCAGCTGGCGGCCGGCAAACAGCGGGCTGATGCTCCCTTTGGCCGCCGTAGCGGCTTCGTTGAGGTAAAAATGGGTCTCTTCATCGCACTCTCGGGTGATGCCGCTGACCGTTTTGGCAATCACCTTGCGCGGCAGTTGGCGGCGGACCTGCCAGCGCGGGGATTCCGGCAGGGCAAACAGCAGCACCACAAAGAGCATCAGCGGCAAAACGCCTCCGAGCACCAAAATGCCGTGCCACCCCATCACCGGCACCAGTTGGGCGCTGACGATCCCGCCCAGGGCTGAACCGAGCGTGAAACCGCAGAACATCAGCGTGACCAGCGCACCACGGCGGCGAGCAGGCAGATATTCAGAGGTCATCGTGATGGTGTTCGGCATCGCGCCCCCCAACCCCAGGCCGGTGAGAAAACGTAAAATGACCAGCGTTGGCATATCGGGGGAGAAGGCCGAAATCAGGCTCAGCGTGCCAAACAGCGCCACGCAAAGTTCGATGACGCGCTTGCGGCCAAAGCGGTCAGAAAGCGGGCCGCAAAGCAGTGCGCCCGCCGTCAATCCCAACAACCCCGCGCCAAACAGCGGTGCCAGTTCGCCGGCGGTCAGTTGCCATTGGGTACGGATGTCGGGTGCGATGAAACCAATGGCGGCGGTGTCAAAACCGTCGAACATCACCACCAAAAAGCAGCAGATGATAACGCGCCACTGCGTCTTACCGATGGGAGCAGCATCGATCAGTGCTTGTAAATCACGCCGTTGAGTCATAGTGAGCGCCTCGGTGCAGGTAGGGAGATGTCTGTCTTGTTTTAGGTATGTTACGAATTTGTATCCTTAGCGATAAAATGTACAATGGCTTTTCAGGCAGAGACATAACCGGAGGGTTATAGCAAATGGCGAACTGGGCGCAGAAAATGAAACTTCACCATCTGCAAATGTTGGTGGCGTTGGGTGAGCAGGGAAATCTGACCCACGTTGCCCGGATGATGAACATCTCCCAACCCGCTCTGTCAAAATGGTTGTCACAGCTCGAAGATGAGATTGGGATCACGCTGTTTGAGCGGCATAGCAAAGGGCTGCGCCCCTCCGAGGGGGGGAAACTGCTGCTTCAGCATGCGCAGCGCTTGGTCAACGATCTCGAGCGTTCGCAGTCTGAAATCGCCCGCTTTAAGCAAGGCGGGCTGGTGGGAAGCCTGAAAATCGGCTGTTCGCCGGTCGCCACCGACTGCGTTTCGCAGGCCATATTGAGCCTGCTGCAGGAAATGCCAACGCTGCATCTCAATATTGAGGAAAAGGTGATGACCCCGCTGCTGCACGATCTGATCGCGGGCGCGGTGGACGTCGTCGTGGGCCGCGTTGGCGGGCGGGCGCTGCAACTGCCGCTCAACTATCAAGTGCTCTACACCGAACCGGTATGCTTTGTTGCCCGCCCTCACCATCCGCTGGCGGAATCCGCCTCCCTCACCTGGCGCGATCTCACCCACTGGCGCTGGATTGTCTGGCCGACCGGCACGCCCATCCGCCTCAGCATTGATAATGCGCTGGCGGATAACGGCGTGATGCTGCCCGAAAACACGGTTGAATCGGCATCCATGAACGTCAGTACCAACCTGCTGCAAAGCAGCGATATGATCTCCATTCTTTCTCTACGGCTGGCGCAGCGTTATGCCAGCCAGGGGCAGCTGGCGATCCTGAATCTGCCGAAGATAGAGCAGAAAGGCAGCGTGGGCGTCTTCTGGCGCAACAGCGAACCGCCTTTTGCCGCGCTGAGCCGCTTTTTGCAGCTGCTGACGCAGGCTTAACCCCCCGCACCGTAAAACCAGCTGCCACAGCAGGCCATTACGGCTGCGCCTACGCGGAAAGTTTGACGATGGTCGCAGGGATCCCCTGACGCACCGCCGCACCGGTCACCCAATCCAGCCAGGTATTCGGCACTTCGCGCGTCGGATCGGCAAAGCCCAAATCGTTGAGGTTGATGCCGGCGGCGATGCGCTCATCCATCGCCAGCGGTTCGCCGTCCAGGTAGTGCTGACTGGCCCCCATCTCCCAGTGGCCGTAGCCGTGTTCCACCGCGATCACGCCGGGCATCACGCCCGCCAGTAAACTGATCTGCACCTCTCGACTGCCGCCCGGCGTGCTGATACGTACCCGGTCGCCGTGTTGAATGCCGAAACGCGCTCCGTCCTCCGGGTTCAGCGCCACCAGGTTCACCGGTTTCACGTCGTGCAGGCGCCGGATCACCACGGTGGAGCTGCTCATCACGTTGGATTTGAAGGACATCAGGCGCAGTGGCCACTGCTGCTCAGGGTAGAGCGCTTCCACCGCGCGGCCGTCCGACAAACGCGCCGGATAGCAGGTGGGGCAGCCGCTGAAGCGCTCACCGGTGATCGCATGCCGGTGCTGCGCCACTTCCGCATTCCAGATCTGCAGCGGTTTCTCCCACCGGTTGCCCACGCTGCCGTCGCGGCGGCCGCTGTCGTGATCGGCGAACCGGCCGCCGCGGCTGTAAATAAACGCCACGCGGTCGATTTCATCGGCGCGCAGCGTCTGCGCAAGCTGCGGCAACAAGCGATCGACGCCGCTCAGCGTCAGTTCGTCCGCCCTCGCGGCCGGCACCGGCGCCTTGCCGGCAAACGCCACGTTGGCGGCGGCGCGCAGATAATAATCCTCGGCACGGTTGAGCGGCAGCAGCTCGCCCTGGCCGTCGCCGATAGCGCGATCGCCGAACCCCGGCAGCGCCAGGCGTTTAGCGACGGCGATGCAAAACGCCTCCATGGAAATCGGCTGCCCTTGCGCCGTTTTCGCGGTCGCCGGCGTCACTATCGGCCAGCGCGCGGTAGTGGCCTTGCTGGCGACGCCGCCCCAGGGGGCGCTGAACCCCCAGCTCTCAAAGTTATGGGTGTCCGGGACGATATAGTCGGCCAGCGCCGTCGTTTCGTTGATAAACGCATCGATAGCGATAAACAGCGGCAAACGCGCCGGATCTTTCAATCGTTCCTCCGCCACGCTACGCAACCCGGCGATACCGTACAAGGGGTTGGTCATGTTCGAGATCCAGGCTTTCAGCCCGTACGGATACCCTGCCAACGCCGATGTCAGCAGCTCGGTCAGTTGCCCGGCGACGAACGGATACCAGGGCGCCCTGGCCGGCCAGGGGGAAACGCCCGCCGCCACTTTTTCGCGGTACTCGTCGGAGGTTTCATAGGCGGCCTTGCTGCGCGCGATATTCAGGCCCTTCGGTTTTACCAGGCCGGGAAACTCGACCAGGTTATAGCGCGGCCCCTCAGCGAAGCCGTTGAATTTTCCGCCGCCGACGAACACGCCTCCCGCCAGGCTCAGGTTGCCGATCAGCACGTTAAGCATCATCACCGACCAGGTATTGTAAAACCCGTTTGCCGCCATCATCCCGCCATGGGCGATCACCGCCGCCTTGCGCCCGTGGGCGGTAAAGGCCTCGGCCAGTGCCGCGATGCGTGCCACCGGCACGCCGCATTGCCGGCTGTACGCCTCCGGCGACAGCTTGTCGGCGGCCTCTTTCAAACACTGGAAGCCGCTTTTCACCCCCACCTGCACGCCGTCGTGCAGCGTCACCGTACGGCTTACCCACAGCTCGGCGCTGTCGCACGCCTCGGCCGCCACCAGTTCCCCCGCGCCGTTGACCACCAACGGCGACGCCGACTCGGCGCCATTCAGATCGGCCAACGTCAGATGCTGCCCCGCCCGCGGATGCTCGCTCTCGGCGATCACCAGATGCGTGGCGTTGGTCCAGCTCTTCTCGCCGGCACGTTGCATGGCGGCCTCGGACGGGATGGCGAGATAACCGGCCTGATAACGCCGGTGGTCGAGGATCCAACGGATCATTGCCATCGCCAGCGCCGAGTCGGTGCCCGGCAATATCGGGATCCAATGGCCATGATCGTCCGCCAATGTGGTGGTCAGTGGCAGCGCCGGCGCCACTACCGCATAACGGAACTCGCTGCGCAATCTGGCGCTGGCCAGTTGCCGAGCCTGGCGCTTGAACGGGTTGCCGGACTGTGCCGGCGAGGTCCCCATAAACAGCGCGAATTCGACCTGTTCCCAGTCGGGTTTTACGTGCGGATTTTTGTCCAGATCGTTCATCAGCGCACCGGAACCGGCACGGTAGGCCAGCCCGCAGTATGCGCCGTGCGCGCCGAAGTTTTTGCTGCCGAAACTGTTCTGGGCGAAACGCCGCAGGAAGCCGTCGCGCCCGTCGTCACCGGCGTTGGTCACCAACAGCTGATTGGCTTTCGGCCCCAGCCCCGGCTGCCGGGCATCGATCGGCGTCTCCAGATCGCGGATCGCCCGCAGGCCCTCCACATGCCCCTCGCCGAACAGATCGCCGCCTTCCACCACTTCAGCGATCAACTGCTCAAAGCTGATGCGCTGCCACTTGCCCTCGCCGCGTTTGCCGACCCGCTTCATCGGCTCCAGCACGCGCAGCGGGCTGTAAAGCCCTTCCAGCAGCGTGGCGCCGCGCGCGCAGGCGGTGGAACGGGCGTCGAGGCCGCTTTCGCCGCCCAGCTGCGCCAACGCGTCCTGCAGCGGCAAGGCCGAGTCGACGTGCCGTTCCTGAGACAGCGGATGATACGGGTTGCCGGCAATGCGCAATACCCGGTCGGTCTGCCTGTCCACCCGCACCCGCACGCCGCATTGCGTCCAGCAGCCGAAACACTGGGTCATCGAGATGGCCTGCTGCGGATTGCCTTGCCATTCCGGCCTTGCCCGCCCTTCGGGTGGCAGGGAGTTGCCGTTGATGCGATCCAGGGTCACCCGCCCTGAAGTGCCGTGAATCAAGCCGTCTATCGCCCGTTTGGCGACCTCGCGATAGCTCAGGCCGAAAGCGGACAATCCGCCAAAGGCCAGGCCCACTTTCAACCACTGACGCCGGGTGAGTTTAGCCATGTTGTTTTCTCCGCAGTAAAAACGCCTGTGCTTCACGCACCATGATCATTAACGCCAGCCACAACCCGAAAGTGCCGACGATCGCCAGCAAGCCATCGGTGCCGAGCGGCAGGCTATAAGGGGAATACGTCGCGTTGTATTTCGGGATGGTTTGCACCTCGATCAACAGCGTCCAGCGCATCAGCCAACTCAGCCCCAGTGCGCCGGCCACCAGCAGCGTCGTACCGCCGCGCGGCAAGCGCCGAGAGCCGGCCCAAGCGGCGCACGCCAGCGTCAGCCCCCACAGCGCAATCCATCCCACGGCATACCGGCGCGCCATCGCCTGCGTCTGCAGCCAGTGGCGTACCGCCGCGCCGGATAACGTATCGCCGCATACCCACAGCAGGATCGCCCCGCCGAGCAGCAGTAACGTCAGCAGCATCCCGCGCGCCAGCGGCGCCTGCAGACCGGGCCGTTCGCGCAATGTCAGCAGCAGCAAGGCCAAGAGCGCCTGCAGCGCGCTGAGGAACATCACGATCGGAAATGCGTAGCTGAACCAGATTGGGCGGGCACGCACGACGGAAACCTCACGCCCGGTGTACAACAGCAGGCCAATAGCCACCAGCGCGCAAGCGGGCGCAATCCCACGCAGCAACGCAACCGGCCTGCCCGTCAGCCGCGCAAATTCGAGAGCGAGAAACCACAGGCCGATCAGCAGGGTAAAGAGCGGCAAGAACAGCGCGCCCCACGGCATCCACGACCAGGGCGTCGGGTAGGCGTAGAAATGCCAGAAGCGGGCGGTTTGATGCAGGTCGGCGGTCAGCGCCAGCGGTGCGGTGATGGCGCACGTCAGCCCAATAAACAGCGCCATGCGCTCCAGATGCGCGGCGTTATCTCCACCGCGCCAGCGCCACACGCAGGCCAGCAGCGCAGCACAGGCAGCGATGCCGATAAAGAAGAAATATTGCACGGCCCACGGCAGCCAGCTCACCGCCTGCGGTTGGCCCAGCACTTCTGCGATCATCAGTTGGCGACTCATCGTCCCTCCCCCCATAAGGCAACCTGCGCCCGCCCCGGCAGCGGCGTGACGAAGGCGTCATCCAGCCCCAGATAGAACACATGGGGCGCGGTTTGGTTCTCCGGCTTGAGGACGTTGATCTCGGCCTCATGGCACCGCAGCATTTTGCTCAGCGTGCTGTGCGGATCGCGCATGTCACCGATGATCCGCGCCCCGCCCACGCACGACTCCACGCACGCCGGCAACAATCCCGCCTCCAGCCGGTGTACGCAGAAGGTACATTTGTCCGCCGTTTGGGTGGCGTGATTGATAAAGCGGGCATCGTACGGGCAGGCTTGCACGCAATAGGCACACCCCACGCAGCGCGTGTTGTCGATCACCACGATCCCGTCCTCACGCTGGAAAGTGGCCTGTACCGGGCACACCGGCACGCAGGGTGGGTTGTCGCAGTGGTTGCACAGCCTGGGCAGCAGCACGTTGGTCGCCACCGCTTCACCTTCGAGGCTGACCTGGTACTGGTTTACCGTGGTGCGAAACTCGCCGTGCGGCGTCTGGTTTTCAATGGCGCAGCTCACGGTACAGGCCTGGCACCCGACGCAGCGCCGCAGATCGATCAGCATCGCGTAGCGGCGGCTCGCATCCCCCTCGCGCCGCGTCGGCGCTAACGTCAGCCCGGCCTCCGCCACGGGGATCAGCGAAGCCCCCGCCGTCAACACGCCCAGCTGCTGCAAAAACTGCCGTTTACTGAAGTCCATGCGCCTCTCCCACGCCCTGGGCATCACCCCGATCACGCTATTGATGCCCGTTAGATGAATAAACAATGTCGATGATTTACAGTGTAAAAATGGCATCGATGGCGCTCTATTGTGGTTAACCACATACCGGCCCCAACGTTGATCTAAAACAAGTGGCGGCAGGCAAATTGCCCATCAGGAGGGGCTGTGAGGGTCGTGTTATTACTGCTGTTCAGTCTCGGTTGGGGGATGGCGGCACAGGCGGGAGAGTGGTCGGTCGGCGTGCTGGCGATGCGCGGCGATGCGGCGACCGCGCGTGACTGGCAGCCGCTGATCGACAGCCTCAACGGCAGTGTCGGCGGTGAGCGCTTCCGCCTGCAGCCGCTCGATCTGACGCAGATGCGCGAAGCGGTCAATCGGGGCAGCGTGCAGTTCGTGGTCACTAATCCGGCGCAGTTCGTGCAGTTGAACAGCCGCTATCATCTGCGCTGGCTGGCATCATTGCGCGCCGCCAACGGCGATCGGGCAACGGGCAACATCATCGGCAGCGTGATTCTGGTGCGGCGCGACAGCGGCATCACGACGCCGCAGGCGCTGATGGGCAAAACGCTGGGCGCCATCGATCCGCAGGCCTTCGGCGGCTATCTGACCGGCTATAAGGCGCTCAGCGATGCCGGTATGCGGCCCGATCGCGATTTCCACCTGCGCTTTACCGGTTTCCCTGCCGATGCCCTGCTCTATCTGTTGCGCGAGCGCGCCATTCAGGCCGCCATCGTCCCCGTCTGCCTGCTGGAGAAAATGGATCGAGAAGGCCTGATCAACCCGGCGGATTTTCGCCCGCTGTTGCAACGGCCCACATCGGTTCCCTGCGTCAGCAGCACGCCACTTTACCCCAACTGGTCGTTCGCCGCCCTGCCCGGCCTGGATAACTCACTGGTGGATGCGGTGGCAAGAGCCTTGCTGACCGCACCTCCGCAGTCTCCCTTTCAATGGGGCGCACCGGTCTCGACCAGCGAGGTGGAAGCCTTGCTGCGCGCCGTCAATCAACACCCGGAACAGCGGCGGCTGTGGCTGGATATCAAGAGCTGGCTGATCCAGCATCAGACGGCCGTCGGCCTGTCGCTGGCGGTGCTGGCGCTGTTGATCGTCAACCATATCTGGATCGCGCTGCTGGTACGCCGGCGCGGGCGGCAGTTGCTCCATGCCGGAGAGCAACTGCGGCGGCAGGAGCAGGCGCTGGAGAACGCCAGGCAGCTGAACGTGCTGGGGGAAATGGCCTCCGGCTTCGCGCACGAGCTCAATCAACCGTTGGCGGCTATTCGCCTTTATGCGCAGGGATGCCTGATCCAACTGCGCAAAACGGACGCCGGGCATCCGCTGTTGGGTCCGTTGGAAAATATCGACCGACAGGCGCAGCGCGGCGGCGAGACAATTCATAACCTGCGCCAGTGGGTGCAGCCCACCGCTGAGGCGATAGACCAAACACGCTGGCGACCCGCGGCGGTAAGCGAAACCGCCGAGCGGGTGTGGACGCTGCTGCGCCTGACGCAGCGCTATCCCGACCTGAAACTGTTCAACAACGTGGCGCCTTCGCTGACGCTAACCCTGCCGCCGGCGCTGCTGGAACAGTTGCTGGCGAACCTGCTGCTGAATGCGGCGCAGGCCGGAGCCAACGCCGTCTGGCTTTCCGCCGTCCAGAGCGAACGGGCGATCGAGTTGCATCTGCAGGACAACGCGGGCGGCATGACAACGGCCGGGCTGGAACAGGCTTTTCGCCCCTTCAACACCACCAAAGCCGGCGGCATGGGGCTGGGGTTAGCCATTTGCCGGCGCCTGGCCCGCTACGGCGGCGGCGAAATCCGCCTGGCTAACCGCCCCGCCCCCGACAGCCGCAATGGGCTGTGCATAACGCTGCATTTCATATTGAACGATGAGGAAAACCATGTCGCTAATTCATCTGGTGGACGATGACGCCGCCGTCACCGACGCCTGCCATTTTTTGCTGACCAGCCTCGGCCACGACGTGCAGTGCTGGAATGACAGCGCCGGCTTTTTGGCGCAGGCCGATCTGTTTCAGACCGGGATCGTCTTGCTGGACATGCGGATGCCGATACTCGATGGGCATCAGGCCTACGCTGAGCTGCGCCGCCGCGGTAGTACGCTGGCGGTGGTGTTCCTGTCCGGCCATGGCGACATGCCGATGGCGGTGGAGCAGATGAAGTACGGGGCGGTGGACTTCCTGCAAAAACCGATCGCCGCTGAACCGTTAATCGCCGCCCTCGAACGGGCGCAGCAGGTCTCGGCCAAAGCCCAGCAGCGCCATGAAACTTGCGGCCGCTACCATACGCTCACACCGAAAGAACGCGACATCGCGCAGTTGGTGGTGCGAGGCATGATGAATCGGGAAATGGCGGAGCGGCTGAATATCGCGCTGCGCACCGTAGAGGTTCACCGGGCGAAAGTGATGGAGAAAATGCAGGCCGCTAGCCTGGCGGAATTGGTGATTCAGCTGCAGGCTCTGCCGCCCACGCCCCGGGAGTGAATGCATAAAGCCCTCATCAAGCTAACGTCCCGTATTCCTCTTTCCTTGATTGACACAGCGCGATCCAGGCAATATATTTATTAGAAATATTAATTAATTACGGTAGAATCACCTTTTCTCAACCAACAGGCTATCAGCATTCTCCGCAAAACCCAGTGTAGCGCTTTCGCCTTCAGGAACCCCGTGTGGGAAAGAAGGGGCGTTGCCTTGAATAAAGAGAAATGATGACCATGCAACATGGCTCGAGCATCATTACGCCACTATCTGGCCGCCCGTTTGACGTTTTAAATGAGTATGGATTATGAATAACAGAAGAACACGGACTAAATAAGGAATAAAAATGCAAGGAAATCTCAAGCTCTATGGCCTTTTTGTTGGCCTGACGGTGACCATTATGATCACCTGCGACACGTTGGTTTATAAGGTCTTTGATATCTATGGTTTTAAAATAACGGCAAGCGGCATTGTATTCTCCTTGTGTTTCTTGATATCCACATTGCTGACTGAGGTTTACGGCTATAAATTGTCGGTAAGAGCAATATGGATCATGGTGTTCTGCCAAAGCTTATATGTCATAATACTTAATCTCTCAGCCGTTATTCAGCCAGAAAACAACGATATCGCCACACACTATTATTCTTTATACCATGAATTCTGGCGAGTCATGATAGGCACCTGGGTGTCCGTTCCGGTCGCTTATTTCGCCAATGGTTTTATTATTTCAAAGATGAAGATTATCTTCTCCGGCAAATACTTCTTTATCCGATATATTGTGGGCTCCATGTCTACACAGGCCGCCCTGTTGCTGACAGCCTATCCGATCAGTCTTTCAGGAAAATACACCTTCATGGAGTTGGTTAACATCATAAGCACGACGTGGTCTTATAAAGTTGTCGTCTCTATTGTATTACTGCCGCTCGCCATCGCCTTAGTCGAGTGGGTGAAGAAGATAGAAAATACCGATCATTATGATTGGGGCACCTCATACAATCCATTTAAGTAATATCAACAGGGTCTCACATGAAAGTAATTCAGATTAGCGACATACATATTATGCCTAATGAAAGCGCGCTGGCTTCGAAGCATCTTGCTAATTTCGACAGGGCCATTGACTTCATTAATGCCAATGCCGATAAAATCAATGCCGACTTAATCATTGTGACGGGTGACATCTCTCATGATGGCGATATCCCCTCTTATGAGCGCTTCTTTAAGATAATGAACCGCACTTCCTTACCTTTCTATTTTTTCCCAGGCAACCACGACAACAAAAAGAACCTGGACGATACAGCCCGTAAACAGGGCGGCAGCTACGATATAAACTCGTTTGAAGATGACGAATGGCGCATGCTCAGCATCGACTCGGTGGTCGATAACGAAGATTTCGGCAGGGTCTCGACGCATGCGCTCGACACGCTTGAAAAAGCCATCGTCGCAAGTGACAATAAAAAGGTCGCCGTCTTCTTGCATCATCACCCTATTCCGGTAGGCACCCCGATTGTTGATAGCTGTATGTTAAACAATGCCGAGGAGTTTTTGAGCCTCTGCCAACGATTAAACGTTAAGTTTATCGGCTCAGGCCATGCACATACGCTATTCCAAAGAAAGCTGGGGGAAACCTTAGTCTCTGTTTCCCCGGCGATTTGTTCGCAATGGAAGAACGGCACAAGCGCTGTCAGCAGCATAGACAATTCGGCTTTCAGCGTGATTACGTTCGATGAGCATATTCACGTCGAACCCTGGTTTATTTAATCAACGTCAGTATTGTTTTTTTAGACCTGTCGCTTTTCTTAGCATTTTTCAATGAGGCAGAGAGTGCTCTGCCTTCCTTTACCCCGGCATAAAAGGCTATTTTCGTCGCATCCAAGGACTCGGTTTTGTCGACAAGATCGCGATCCCTTAGAAAATCCGCCCCTGATATTGATATCGAATCAACATCGTTTTTCAACGTCCACATACAGTTTCGTTTCTCTTCATGAATCGACAGTTTGGCCGAGGCGATTTTTATTTTAGATTCGGTCTCGGCGATAAAAGCGATATCTTTCGGATTAACATGCCTGAGAAAATCGCCCTCGATGAGTTGCCCCCAGTTTTTTTTCACGAAAGTATGGGTGCCAAACTCTTTGAAAAGCCAATATCCATCCGCCGTTCGGATCACGCTACGATCTAACGTATAGAGGTAACTGGGAGAGTATATTTTTCTTAACCTTCTCATTATATTAAATAAGTCCATTTATTTCAGCCTCTTTATCGTTTTCAATAGAACACCGACGATCGCATAATCGCTATAGGACTTCACACTGCTATCTGAATCTAATGAGATGTTTGTAAACAACAAGTCGCCGTCGGAAACAAAAACTCGCCTTAAGCATATTGGGTAATTTTTCAGCTTAACCAGGACGATATCGCCATCGCAAAATGGCTCCTTGAGCGAGATCACACAATACGTTCCACGGTCTAATTCAGGCGACAGTGAATTATTCGTTATCTCTACCACAAACAGCGAATCGTCCGTCATGTCATCGACTTCTGTCGTATAGGTATCTGCCGTTCTGATCGTGTTGGCCAGAAAACGTTCTACATCGCTGTAGCTAATGAGTGGAAGCGATCTCACATTGTGTTTGGCCTCTCCCGTGACGCTTAAATCCTTGTCAGTCAGCTCCCCTACTTTTACGCTGAAAAATTCACCAATGGACGCAAGCGTAGAGATCGTGGGATTCCCCACGCCTTTCCTCAGATTATTGATCGTGGCAATACCTATCCCTGTTTCGCTGCTCAACCGACTGGCGTCAATCCCGTGCAGGCGCATGAGGTAAGTAAGGTTTTCACCTATCATTTTCAATGACATACCATTTTCTTCTGATATTTTAATGTTGTTTGGTTGCATTATAATGTTTTAAACCTATACTTTAGTGTCATTAAAGTGAATCAAAAACATTAAACCACTTACAGGGTGGGCATGACAATGGCTCGGGGCCTTTGGTATACGAAATATAAATATAATGCATTGTAATATAATTATTTTATTGTGAATCGCCGTTATTACCGAACGTGATTGGTTGCTTTTTAAATGATTCAATTTACTTATGAAATGGCTGTCTGAGCAGGCTAACTCATATCCCGTTCATCAAACATCAAAGGCGCTTTACAACGCCCGGGTCACGCCATAGCTGACGCGGGAGAAACCCAAAATGCTGATCATTAACCCCGCAGCAATTTAACGCACAGAAGCCAACCTGGAGAGCAAACCGCATCCCGGTTTAATAATTTTAAAGGAAATAAGATGAATGCTTTATTCAGCGCTCATAGAGCGACCATTGCCCAACACTCGGGATTTTTTCTCTGTCAGAACGCGAAGAAGCTGCGTCAGCGCCCGTAGCGCCGAGTTCCGACGCGTACCTGCGTTGATCGATATTATGCCAAGAACGGCGACCAGAAAGGTGGCGCCGGGCCCCCAACACCAGGGAGCCCCAGCCCGACGCCACCGCCTTACGTACTGATTTGTAAGGGAGAAAAATGTAGACTGCGGGGGATAATCGTGCCCTTTGAATATTCACGCCCGAAGTGAGCGGGGAAAATGCAGACCACTGGCCAGACGTAAAGAAATGATGCCGTGGCAGGCTTGGCCGCCCGCTGCGCAAGTAAGAATAAACGCCTTATGCAAAATTGCGCCCTCCTCTTGCCAACCCGCCTTCCTCAGGCCAAAATACTGTACATTAAATCAGTGTTTACAGGTGAGTCATGTTTGTAGAATTAGTGTACGACAAGCGCAACGTCGCTGGGCTACCCAACGCCGCCGAGATTATTCGCAACGAGCTGGAAAAACGCGTGCATGTGCTGTTCCCGGAGGCGGAGGTGCGCGTGAAGCCGATGCAGGCCAACGGCCTGAACTCCGACGCCAGCAAAAGCGATCGTGAGAAGCTGAACCGAATGTTGGAAGAGATGTTCGAAGAAGCGGATCAGTGGCTGGTCACTGATATTTGAACCCTGTCTGATAGCCGGACTCGCCCACCGGCTATATTTCCGCCAGTATATGCAAACGTTCAGCCCTTGGCTAATGGGATTGACGCGGTGCCTCCCCCATCCGGTTATCGGTTGGTTAATGTTAATATCGATGCTATTCGAAGCGCGCGCTGCTGCAGTGTGCACTTTTCTAGCGCACCAATACCATAACAAAAAGCCCCAGCATCGCTGCTGGGGCCTCTGTCATGGTGCCGGCTACCGGAATCGAACTGGTGACCTACTGATTACAAGTCAGTTGCTCTACCTACTGAGCTAAGCCGGCTGAATTTGGCGGAAGGACAGAGATTCGAACTCTGGGAGCTGTTACACTCGACGGTTTTCAAGACCGTTGCCTTAAACCACTCGGCCATCCTTCCAATGGGCGCTGATATTAGCGATACCGTTATGAAATGTCTATCGTTTTGATGCAAAAAAATGGCACAACCGGTGCAGTTGCCTAAACTTCAGGCCTTAAACGCTTAAAAAATGAAAAGCCCCGCGCAAGCGAGGCTTTTTTGGTCGGCCGAAACGCGATTATTTCGGCTGAGAATCGTAGTCTGAACAGGTTTGATAGCCCTTGTTCATGACATGGCCCGTGTCGTTGTAGCTGACAAAGTAGGTTTGCACCTTGCCGTCGCGCGGCGCCACCGCATAGGTGTCGCAGGTGCCCTGCGCATGAACCAGTGTGGCAGTGGTCGACGGTGGACCCGCGATAGCCCGCACCTGCTGCTTGGTCATCCCTACTTTGACATCGCTGACCACCGGCTCATTGACATAGCTGGCTGCGCGATCATAGGTGGTACAACCGGCAAGAATGGAGAATACCGCCGCAGTGCCGACGGCCAAAACCAACTTCTTCGTCATAGCTTGTCCTCTTGGAGTGCATTTGTTGTTCCCTAAGTCTAGAAGCGGGAAGGCTTTTCTACAAATTCCCCTTTGTCGATCGGTGCGCTTTTGCTCTCAAAAGGCCATCGCAGCATCCCATCAGATTCAAAAACCGAAATCGCTCAGGGCCGGGACATCGTCCGGGCGCCGGCCGAGCGGCCAATGAAAACGCCGATCCTGTTCGCGGATCGGCATGTCGTTGATGCAGGCGTGACGGTTGATCATCAGCCCCTCCTGATTGAACTCCCAGTTCTCATTGCCGAAGCTGCGATACCAGTTGCCGGAATCGTCGCGCCATTCATAGGCAAAACGCACCGCGATGCGCGCGCCGTCAAACGCCCACAGCTCCTTAATCAGCCGATACTCCAGTTCTTTCGCCCACTTGCGTTGCAAAAAGCCGACCACCGCCGCGCGCCCATCGACAAATTCCGCGCGGTTACGCCAGTGGGTATCGAGGGAATACACCTGCGATACACGTTCGGGATCGCGGCTATTCCAGGCATCCTCCGCCAGCCGCACCTTCTCGATAGCGGATTCGCGGGTAAAAGGCGGCAATGGGGGTTTAATACTCATGTTTATCTCCTAAGTGAAGGCGTGTAGACAACTCTGTCTACATCATTACGCTAGCGCATGTAGACAGAGTTGTCTACAATCACTCGGAAATAGCCAGGGAGAAAATGATGACCGCCGATCTCAACGCCTTACCCGCCCGCCAGCGTATCCTGCTGACGGCGCACGATCTGTTTTATCAAGAAGGGATCCGCGCCACCGGCATCGATCGCATCATCAAAGAATCGGGCGTGACCAAGGTGACCTTCTATCGCCACTTTCCCAGCAAGAATGATTTAATTACGGCGTTTTTGACCTATCGCCATCAGCAGTGGCTCACCTGGTTCAGCACATCGCTGGCCCATCATGTGGCGCAAACCGGTGGGCTGCTGCCGGCGTTGGCGCCCTGCCTGGCGGAGTGGTTCGACGAACCGCGCTTTCGCGGCTGCGCATTTATCAATACGGCGGTGGAAATCGCCGATCTGCTGCCGGAAAGCCTGCACATCGCCAGCCGGCATAAGCGGCAAATGGCGGAGGAACTGGCACGTCACCTGCCCGCCGGCCCACAGCAGGAACAGCAGGCAGCAATGCTGGCGATGCTGATCGACGGCGCCATCGTCAGAGTGCAGATAGAGCGGCAACCGCAG
Organism: Serratia sp. CY43202; assembly: GCF_052168755.1. NCBI lineage: Bacteria > Pseudomonadati > Pseudomonadota > Gammaproteobacteria > Enterobacterales > Yersiniaceae > Serratia > Serratia sp. CY43202. Next base: position 241,600 of record NZ_JBJNMB010000001.1, on the reverse strand, counting down.
GCGGCGCTGCAGGTGCTGAATGCCGCTCTGGCGTTGCTGGCACAAGGCGGGTTCGATCAGTAATTGGCCCAGATGCCCGGCGTCACCAGTTCTAACAGGTGGGCGTCGGGATCGCGAAAATAAATACTCTCCCCGCCGTGTTCCCAGCGCATCCGCCCCTCAATCTCCACGCCGTTGGCCGTCAGATGCCGTTCCCAGTGTGGCAGTTGCGCTTTCGCCACCGCCAGCCCGATATGCGCTGGCCCCACGCCATCGTGCGCAGGAATAAACCCGGTAGGATAGTGCGCCCCGCGCAGCGAGTCGCCCTCGATAAACAGCAACAGTACGCTTCGATCGCCGACGTTATAGGCGCGAAACCGTTCGTTAGCGACCATCGCCGGCAGTTTCAGCACCTCCCGGTAAAAAGCGTCCGCGCGTTCAATATCGCTGACGTACAGCACCGTTTCGATCACCTTGTCGATCTTGAGTTCCATATCATCCCCCTCTTTTTCTGTACTGACAGCGTAGGCTTAGAGGAGGAAAACCACGGTACTTCCCGTGCCGATAGCGGATCAATCCGTGCTTTTTTACCGGCTTACAGGCAAAAAAAACGCGGCCCGAAGGCCGCGCGATGACGTTCACACTGAGGTGCTTAGAACTGGTAAACCAGGCCCACGGCAACCACGTTGTCGGTGTTGATACCGGCAGCGTCGGTGAAGTCGTTGTTGTCCACCAGGTTGATTTTGTAATCAACATAGGTGGACATGTTTTTGTTGAAGAAGTAGGTCGCACCCAGGTCGACGAATTTGACCAGATCTTGATCGCCGTAGTCCTTGCCGTTGCCGGCGCGGCCCAGGTCTTTACCTTTGGTCTGGTTATAACCCACGAACGGACGCAGACCGAAGTCGAACTGGTAGTGCGCGTAGGCTTCGAAGCTCTGCGCCTTGTTGGCGTAGCCATAAACGCTGCTGTCAGAACTACCGAAACGCGCCGCATTGTAGGACTGGGTGAACATCACCGCCAGGTAGACGTCGTTGGCGTCATATTTCAGACCGCCGGAGTACCCTTCGGCCTTGTCGCCGCGACCCATGATGTTCTGATGACCGTTACCGCCGTTCTGCTCGCTGGTACGACGCGAGTTGAAGAAGGCACCTGCGGCGCTGATGCCGTAGCCCATGTCATAGCTCATGGACATACCGTAGCCTTCGCCGTTTTGACCCAGAACGTCACGACCGTTGTTGGTCTCTTCGCCGTTGCCGTTTTTACCCTGGTACTGCAGGGCGAAGTTCAGGCCGTCAACCAGACCGAAGAAGTCGTTGTTACGGTAGGTCGCCAGGCCGCTGGAGCGCTGGAACATGAACTGGTCGGCGCCGTAGGTCATACCGTCGAACTCAGGCTGCAAGTCGGTATACGCCGCGACGTCGTACAGCACGCCGGTGTTACGGCCGTAGTCGAAGGAGCCATAGTCGCCGAATTTCAGACCGGCGAAGCCGTAACGGGTGAAGTTCTTGTTGTCCTGGCTTTCAGCGTGATTCAGGTTCGCCTGATATTCCCACTGGCCGTAACCGGTCAGCTGATCGCTGATTTGCGTTTCGCCGCGCAGGCCAAAACGCATATAAGACTGATCGCCGTCCACGCCGTTGTTGCTGGAGAAATAGTGAAGACCGTCGACTTTACCGTACAAATCCAGTTTATTACCGTCTTTGTTGTAGATTTCCGCCGCGCCTGCTGTGCCTGCAACCAGCAGTGCGGGTACCATCAGAGAGAGTACTCGAAGTTTCATCGTTATTATCCTCGTTAATTATGTCGAGCTACGGCCACTGCCCTTTTCGAGCATTATTAGCACGACTGTGCATTACCATTCTGGTAACAAGGGTTATATTAATCCAGAAAGAAAATGATACCAAGTATCCGATAGTGTTTCAGTGTAATTAATAAAGGTTTCCAAATGTAAATACGCGCGAACTTTCACAAAACATTACAGACAAACAAAATAAAGCACTTAAAGACAAAGAATAGATTAATTGATAAAAAATCATGTAGTTATACATATCTTTAAGAAAAAAAAGCCAACCATACAATTGAGCCAGACAATAAGCACATTGTGCCAAAACGCCGTCCGCACGCAGCCGCTATAATCACCTCGCTATCATCATTATTTTCATTATTACCTTCATTATCCGAGATCCGAGGATAATTTCTGCACTCCTTTAACCGGCTTCTGGCCGGTTTTTTATTTTTCTCCATACTCTCCTCACAATTCCGACTCGTACAAATAGCACGCAAATAAATAACTTAATGATATAGTTTCATTAATTTACTTTCGCACTAATTGCTAATCTTTTCCCTTATTTTAGTCTACAAATTGAAATTACTTTTCATTTCGTGCTTTATCCCACCGATTATTTCCCGCCACAGGCACAATTAGCCGCAGAGTTTCAATTCTGATAACCTGAAAAAAATGCACCTCCAGCGAGTAAAATTCATGATGCCCTTTCAACCCGACGTGCTGTGGCGGCGGCTACAAACCTCCCCCTTCCGCGCTCGCTTCCGTTTAAATGCCAAAGACCAGACTTATCTCGACGGCAAGGGATTGCCGCTGATACTCAGCCATGCCCGCGATTTTATCGACCGCCGCCTGGCCGCCGCCCATCCTAAGAATGACGGCAAGCAAACACCGATGCGCGGCCACCCGGTGTTCGTCGCCCAGCATGCCACCGCTACCTGCTGCCGCAGCTGTCTGGAAAAGTGGCACGGCATACCGCAAGGCGTCGCACTGAACGAGCAGCAAAAGGAGTATATTGTCCAAGCTATCGCGCTGTGGCTGGTGCGCAGAGGCGGTGCCAGGGAGATGTCAGGCGCGAATATTTTCGATCCGGATCGCGGATTGTGATAAAAACTGTCAGTAACTTTCACCATTCTTTTGACCCAAGATCCTGACGCTTACATGACAGCTACCTTGTGCAATGAACAGCAAACGCCCGGCATTCCTCAACAGATCGCCACCCGTCTGGCCTTTTTCGTCGCCGGTCTCGGCATGGCCGCCTGGGCGCCGCTGGTCCCCTTCGCCAAAGCGCGCATCGGTATCGATGACGGTTCGCTCGGCCTGTTGCTGCTCTGTATCGGCGCCGGCTCCTTGTTGGCGATGCCGCTGACCGGTTTCCTGACCGGCAAACTGGGCTGCCGCGCGGTGATCCTGATGGCGGGTCTGGGATTGTGTATTGATCTGCCGCTGTTGGCACTGATGGATTCCCTCGGCGGCATGGCCGTAGCGCTGCTGCTATTCGGTGCGGCAATCGGCATGATCGACGTAGCGATGAACGTTCAGGCGGTGATCGTCGAACGCGCCAGCGGCAAGGCGATGATGTCCGGCTTTCACGGTTTCTTCAGCATCGGCGGCATTGCCGGCGCCGGCGGCGTCAGCGCGTTGCTGTGGTTGGGGCTGACACCGCTGCAATCCACCCTGCTCACCGTGCTAGCGGTGATAGTCCTGCTGGCGCTTGCCAGCCGCCATCTGCTGCGTGAGAGCGGCGCCGACGACGGCGGGCCGATGTTCGTCTTGCCGCGCGGTTGGGTGATGTTCATCGGCATTCTGTGCTTTATCATGTTTCTGGCGGAAGGATCGATGCTCGACTGGAGCGCGCTGTTCCTCACCACGTTGCGCGGTGTCGAACACAGCCAGGCCGGTCTGGGCTATGCGCTGTTTTCCATCACCATGACGCTCGGCCGCCTCAATGGCGATCGGGTGGTGAACTCGCTGGGCCGCTACCGGGTGCTGCTGCTGGGCAGCCTGTGTGCCGCTTTCGGCCTGGGTCTGGCCATCGCCTTCAATCACGCCACCGTTTCGCTGGCCGGTTTCATGTTGGTCGGCCTGGGCGCCTCGAACGTCGTGCCGATCCTGTTCAGCGCCGCAGGCAACCAGCGCGACATGCCGGCCAATTTGGCGATCGCTTCCGTCACCACCGTCGGCTATGCCGGTATTCTGGCCGGCCCGGCGCTGATCGGCTTCATCGCTCAGTTTTCCAACCTGACGGTGGCCTTCGCCTGCGTAGCCGCTCTGCTGTTGGCGGTGACCGCCAGCGCCAGGGCCGTCACTCGCTGATTCAGGAATGCGCAGCCACTATGCAAAATAAACAACTGACCATCAGCTCCAGCAACATTACCCGCTGCTTCCTGCTGTTTATCGTGCTGCTGACGATCGGCATCGGTCTGTATGGCTACAACTACACCAATGCCTGGCTGGCGGAAAAGAAATACACGCTCAATAGCATCGCCGGTTCGCTGCAAAAGCGTATCGATACCTACCGCTATATGACCTATCAGGTCTATGACAAATTCGGCAATGCGCCGGCGCAGAATGTCGATCCCGGTTTGCAGGAAACCCGCCTGCGGCCCGACGTCTATTATGTCGAGAAACCGCACAAGAAAACCGACGCGGTGATCTTCGGCAGCCATGACGAGAACACGCTGGCGATGATCGCCAACATCTCGGACTACCTGGATACCCGCTGGGGCGCCAAGACCGAGAACTACGCCATGTATTACCTCAATGGTCAGGACAACAGCCTCAGCCTGATCACTACCCAGCCGCTCAAAGAGCTGGCTTCGCGCTTTCGGGAAAGCTACCTGACCACCTCGGCGGACGAACGCCGCGCCGAGATGCTGCAGCAGGCCAATATGCTCGACGAACGCGAGAGTTTTTCCGATCTGCGCAAGCAACGCTTCCAGAACGCCTATTCGTTTTCGATTCGCACCACCTTTAATCAGCCGGGGCATCTGGCGACGGTGATCGCCTTTGATTTGCCGATCAACGACATCATTCCGGCCAATCTGGCCCGCGCCAATTTCCTGCTGCTGCCGGATGATGTCGATCTCGACGACAGCACCATCCCGTCGGAAACCGTCCTCGGTACCCATGCAACGATGAGCGGGGGCTGGGTGGAGTTCAGCGCCGCCCTGCCCAATGCGCCGCTGAAGGTGGTGTATCGCGTTTCGGCTATCAATCTGGCCATCGATCTGCTGCGCAACAACATCTGGCTGATCGCAGTCAACTTGCTGCTGCTGGCGCTGTCGATGCTGAGCATCTACTTTATCCGCCGCCAGTACATTCGCCCGAGCGAAAACATGGCAGTGGAACTGGAGGCCGAGCGCGCGCTGAATCGGGAGATCGTCTCCAGCCTGCCCTCCGGCCTGCTGGTCTACAGCTTCGCCAACAATACGGTGATCGCCAGCAACAAAATCGCCGAACACCTGCTGCCGCATCTCAGCCTGCAAAAGATCGCCCATATGGCCGAACAGCATCACGGAGTGATCCAGGCGACGGTCAACAACGAGGTGTATGAAATTCGCATTTTCCGCAGCCAGCTCTCACCGGACACCTACCTGTTCCTGATGAACGATCAGGATAAAGAGGTGATGGTGAACAAGCGGCTGCAGCAGGCGCGGCGCGAATACGACAAAAACGTTCAGGCGCGCAAACTGATGCTGCACAATCTGGGCATCGAGCTGAATCAGCCGGTACGTCAGATGCACGATCTGGTCGACCGCCTGCACAACCGGCCGGATGAGGAACAACAGCAGGCGCTGCTGGGCCAGCTGACGACGGCGTCGGCTTCGGTACTGGAGTTGATCGATAACATCACCCTGCTGACCCGGCTGGAAACCCAGGACTGGCAACCCACACGCGAGCCGTTCAACCCAACGGCGCTGATCGACGAGTTACTGCTGGAGGCCCTGCCTGCCCTCAATCAAAAGGGGCTGGCGCTGTTCAAGCATTTCCAGCTGGACGTCGAGCAGAACTATATCGGCGACGCCAACGCGCTGCGCAAGGTGATCTCGCTGCTGGTGCATTACGCCATTATCACTACCGCCTGCGGCAAGATTTCTCTGGTCATCGACCATGAGCCCGAGCACCCTGACCGCCTGATTTTCCAAATCAACGACACCGGCTCCGGCATCTCCAACGAAGAGATCAGCAACCTCAACTATCCGTTCCTCAGCCAGACGCTGGTGGACCGCTTCAACCACGGTTCCGGCCTCACCTTCTTCCTGTGCAATCAGCTGTGCAAGAAGCTTAACGGCCAGTTGGACATTCGCAGCAAGGTGGATATCGGCACTCGCTACACCATTCGCGTCGCCATGGAGATGGAGAAAAAAGAACCGCAGGAGCAGGAAAAGCTGCTCGACGGCGTCACCGCCCTGCTGGACGTCACGTCGGATGAAGTGCGCGGCATCGTGACCCGCCTGTTGCAGGCCTACGGCGCCGACTGTCTCGTCGCCGAAGATCGCGCGGTCAATCGCGATTATGACGTGCTGCTGACGGATAACCCGCAGCGGGCCGATGACTACACCCTGCTGCTGGCGACCGATGAGCCGGGTTGGCAAGCGCTGGATAAACGCTACATTCGGGTGAACTACAACCTGAACGGCGCATTAATCGACGCCGTGCTGATGCTGATCGAACAGCAAATGGCCGCGCTGGAACAGGAAGAAAGCCCGCTTTCATTGAGTTCAGAAGATATCCAACTCTATGAAAAACAATTGAAATCAAGTGATTACTATGGGCTGTTTGTCGATACAGTACCCGACGATGTCAAAAAACTGTATACTGAGGCGGGCAGCAGTGATTTCAATGCGCTGTCACAAACCGCACACCGCCTGAAAGGCGTGTTTGCCATGTTAAATCTGCTTCCCGGCAAGCAGCTGTGCGAATCGTTAGAACAGCGTATCGCAGAAGGTGATGCGCCCGAGATCGAGAATAACATCAGTCAGATTGATTTTTTCGTCAGCAGACTGCTGAAGCAAGGTAGCCAACAACATGAATAACCTGAACGTAATTATTGCTGATGACCATCCTATCGTACTGTTTGGCATCCGGAAGTCACTTGAGCAAATTGAATGGGTGAATGTCGTTGGGGAGTTCGAAGACTCAACCGCACTGATCAACAATCTGTCCAAGCTGGACGCCAACGTGCTGATCACCGATCTGTCGATGCCGGGTGACAAGTATGGCGACGGCATCACGCTGATTAAGTACATCAAGCGTCACTATCCGCAGTTGTCGATCATCGTGCTGACCATGAACAACAACCCGGCGATCCTGAGCGCGGTATTGGATCTGGATATCGAAGGCATCGTGCTGAAACAAGGCGCGCCGACCGATCTGCCGAAGGCGCTGGCCGCCCTGCAGAAAGGCAAGAAGTTCACGCCGGAAAGCGTCTCTAAACTGCTGGAAAAAATCAGCGCCAGCGGCTATGGCGACAAACGCCTGTCGCCGAAAGAAAGCGAAGTGCTGCGTCTGTTCGCCGAAGGTTTCCTGGTGACCGAAATCGCTAAGAAGCTCAACCGCAGCATCAAAACCATCAGCAGCCAGAAAAAATCGGCGATGATGAAGCTGGGCGTCGAGAACGACATCGCCCTGCTCAACTATCTCTCGTCCGTCAGCATGACGCCGTTGGACAAAGACTAAAGCCCGCCTCACGGCAGGTGAACGCCAAACAGGCACGGCATCCGCCGTGCCTGTTTGCTTTTCAGGCCTCGCTGCGGCTGTAGCGCACCTGTTGACTGTAGTAAGCCAGCGTCTGTTCCAGCGTCTCCAGCGTAACCGGTTTCGACAGGCAATTATCCATGCCCGCCTCGAGACAGCGCTGCTTCTCTTCCGCCAGCGCGTTCGCCGTCACGCCGATTACCGGTGCGCTGAACTGCATCTGTCGCAGTTCCTGCGTCAGGCGATAACCGTCCATGTTCGGCATATTGACGTCGGTCAGCACAATATCGACGTGATGCTGTTTCAGTACGCCGAGCGCGTCGACGCCGTCGTTGGCGGTCACCACCTGATACCCCAGCGACCCCAGCTGATCGGACAACAGGCGACGGTTGATCGGATGATCGTCGACCACCAGCAGATGAATATCGCCGTTGTCCGCCGCGCTGGCCTTGGCGGGCACCGGCAGCTGCACCAGCCCCTCTGCCGCGCCGCCGCCGACGCCAAACAACCGGTTGAGCAAGGTCAACGTTTCACGCGGCGTGGAGGTGCTGTGCATCCAATAGCCTGGCCGGGTTTCCTGCGACGGGCCGATATGCTCGGTGGAGAATTGGATCTGAGCCAGCAGCGGCGTGTCCAGCATCAGCGGGTAATCGCTGAGCAGCACCTCACCGGCAGCGGTCTCCTGCCCGTCATAGCGTTGGATATCGGCGCCGTAACCGCCCAGGATCGCCATCAGGTAGCTTTCCAGCCGCTGATTGCGGATATCTAGCCACAGCCGCCGGCCCTGCCAGGTATCGCTGGCCTGCGGGATCGGGAACTGGGCGTTGAACAGCGGAATGCGAATGCTGAACAAGCTGCCCAACCCCGGTTCGGACTCGACAGAGACATCGCCGTCCATCAGGTTGACCAATTTTTCGCAGATCGCCAGCCCCAAACCGGTTCCCTGGAAGTGGCGCTGAACACCGGTCCCCACCTGGAAGAACGGGTCGAACAGGCGCGAGACCTCTTTCTCCGGAATACCGACGCCGGTATCGCGCACGCTGAACTCCAGGTAGCTGCCGCGGGTGCAGACCTGCAGCACGATACAGCCGGTATCGGTGAACTTGATGGCGTTGTTCACCAAATTGGAGAGCACCTGCTGTAACCGCACCGGATCGCCGAAGATGCGCTCCGGCACGTTCTGTTCGATAAAGCAGTACAGCCCCAGACGTTTCTTGACCACCAGCGGCAAATAGTTGCCGGCGATATGGGTGATCACCTCCAGGCAGGAGAACTCGCGCGGTTCGATCTTCAGCTGCTCGGACTCGATTTTGGAGAAGTCGAGAATATCGCTGATGATTTTCAGCAGCAGGCCGGAAGAGTTGTTCATCGCATTGACCAGCCGATCGACCCCTTGCGGCAACGCCTTGGTTTGCAGCAGATCGAGGTTGCCGATAATGCCGTACAGCGGCGTGCGCAGCTCATGGCTGACGGTAGCCAGGAACATCGATTTGGACTGGCTGGCCTGCTCCGCCGCCGCCGCCATCTCCTGCAACGACTCTTCCATCTTCACGCGCGCGCTGACGTCCACCAGCACGCAAATCGCCACCTCTTCGTTACGGTAGCGCGAGTGAACAAAGCTGATCTGCAGGTTGTTGTTGTTGCTGGTCATCACATCGACGAAATTCGCCTGCTGTTCGCAAATGATACGCGTAATGCGATCGCGATCTTCGTGGGTCAACAGGTTGATGTAGTTATGCGCCAGTTCGTTACTCAGGATATTGGTACCGTCGCTGATGCGCAGGATACAGATACCCACCGGCGCCGAGGCGACGATCTTGCGGTTGAACTGCTCGTGCTCTTCCAGGCGAAACGCGTTGTCCTCCGCCGGCAGGAACATCTTGCGCTCAAACAGCCACGCCAGCGTGAACAGCACGATGGCTGACAACAGGTTCAGCAACAGCGCGTTGAGGATCAGCATTTTGAAGCGTTCCACCACGCTTTTCACCGGCAGTGCATAGACGATGCTCAGCGAAGAAGGTGGCAGCGCTTTCTTCAGAATCAGGTCGCGGTAATTGTCGACATAGCCGAAGTACGCGTGCTCTACGGGATAGCTGTTAAGTGAGGCGGCATAACGATCGCCGTCCGCCAGACGCAGCACCGGCTCGTTGTTCTCATCCAGCAGCGTGACGCCGATCGGCAGGTTGCCGGCGGTAACGAAATCCTCCAACCGAACGGTTTGTTCGATGCCCAACAACGCCTCCAGCTTGTTGCCGATATAGATCGGCGTCAGTACATACAGATAACCGACGTCCGGCCGCTGCGCGCTGGGGCTGATCCAATACAGGTTGTTGTCTTTGTCCTGATTCTTGGCGTTGCGGTATTTCAGAATGCGCTCGTGCAGTGACTTCAGCACATTTTCCCGATTGGCACTCGCATTGCCGCCGCCGAATTCTGCCATACACAGGCTGTCGCCGCCGATGAAGAACACCCGGTTGAGATCGTAGGCCGCTACGAAGTTCTCTTTCCAATACTGGATCAGGCCGCTCAGTGAATCGAGCGAACTGCGGTAGGTGGTGCTCAGCGCACAGTTGGACTCCGGGTACAGCGGAAAGAATTGCGGCGGGCTGCCCTTGCCGGGAAACACACCGCTGAACATGTCCAGGCTGCTGACCGACCCGTTGAGGCGGTTCTCCGCCATATACTTGATGTCGCGGATGATGTCGGCGGAATGGCGGATATAGCCCTGTGCCTGGTCGAAATTGAGGTTGTACTCCTGCCGGATGTCCGATTCTTTCTGATGCAGGATATTCAGAATATAAAAGGTGGTGAGCAGCGCTCCCAACGACCACAGCAAAATCGCCAGCACCCGGAACAGATAGCGGGATATCTTCAGCGTAGTTCGAAAAGAGGCTAAGTATTTCAATCGGATACCATACGAAAGTCAGTGGCGGCGCACGCTATCGCCGGCACGGCGGCCGGCGGCTCGGTGCGCCAATTAAACCATATAACTGAAAAAGGGCCTAGCATCGCTGCCAGGCCCTTTTGTCTCAGTGCATTACGGTGTCGGCATGCCGACGCCCTCACCTTGCTTTAAACGTTGTCGTCGTCCATCGGCTCAGCCGCGTCGTCGCCATCGTCCAGCGGCGTGGTGTCTTCTTCCACCGCTTCCGCGCCCGGTTCCAGGCTATCCAGCTCTTCGTCTTCCACCGGTTCGGCCACGCGCTGCAGACCGACGACGTTTTCGTCTTCCGCCGTGCGGATCAGCGTCACGCCCTGGGTGTTACGGCCCACCACGCTGACTTCCGAAACGCGGGTGCGCACCAGCGTGCCGGCATCGGTGATCATCATGATCTGGTCGCTGGTTTCCACCTGCACGGCGCCAACCACCTGGCCATTACGCTCGCTCACCTTGATGGAGATAACCCCCTGGGTGGCACGTGACTTGGTCGGATACTCGGTCACGGCGGTACGTTTACCGAAGCCGTTTTGCGTGACGGTCAGAATGTCGCCTTCGCCGCGCGGCACGATCAGTGAGATCACGCTGTCGCCTTCGCCGAGGTTGATGCCGCGCACGCCGGTCGCGGTACGGCCCATCGAACGCACCTGCGCTTCCGGGAAGCGCACCACTTTACCGTTGGCGGAGAACAGCATCACTTCGTTGCTGCCGTCGGTCAGATCGACACCGATCAGCTCGTCGCCCTCGTTGAGGTTGACGGCGATGATGCCGGCGCTGCGCGGACGGCTGAACTCGGTCAGCGCGGTTTTCTTCACGGTACCGCTGGCGGTGGCCATGAACACGTGGCGCCCTTCCTCATACTCGCGTACCGGCAGGATGGCGGTGATACGCTCATCGGCTTCCAGCGGCAGCAGGTTGACGATTGGACGACCGCGCGCGCCACGGCTGGCTTCAGGCAGTTGGTACACCTTCATCCAGTACAGGCGGCCACGGCTGGAGAAGCACAGGATCGTATCGTGGGTGTTGGCCACCAGCAGGCGATCGATAAAGTCTTCTTCTTTAATACGCGCGGCGGACTTGCCTTTGCCGCCGCGGCGCTGGGCTTCATAGTCGGACAGCGGCTGATACTTCACGTAGCCCTGGTGAGACAGGGTCACCACCACGTCTTCCTGGTTGATCAGGTCTTCGATGTTGATGTCGGAAGTATTGGCGGTGATCTCGGTGCGACGGCCGTCGTTGTACAGCTCTTTGACCGCCACCAGCTCTTCGCGGATCACTTCCATCAGGCGCTCTGGGCTTTCCAGAATAAAGATCAGCTCGGCGATGAAGTTGAGCAGCTCTTTATATTCTTCCAGCAGCTTTTCGTGCTCCAGGCCGGTCAGTTTCTGCAAACGCAGATCCAGAATCGCCTGAGCCTGCTGCTCGGTCAGGTAGTACTTGCCGTCGCGGATGCCGAACTCCGGCTCCAGCCACTCAGGGCGGGCGGCGTCGTCACCGGCGCGTTCCAACATGGCGCTGACGTTGCCCAGATCCCACGGCTGAGCTACCAGTGCGACTTTCGCTTCCGCCGGGGTCGGCGCACGGCGAATCAGTTCGATGATCGGATCGATGTTGGCGAGCGCGATAGCCAGCGCTTCCAGGATATGGGCGCGATCGCGGGCTTTGCGCAGTTCGAAGATGGTGCGGCGGGTGACCACTTCGCGGCGGTGGCGCACGAAGGCTTCGAGGATGTCTTTCAGGTTCAGCAGTTTAGGCTGCCCCTGATGCAGCGCAACCATGTTGATGCCGAAGGTGACCTGCAGTTGTGTCAGCGCATACAGGTTATTCAGCACCACTTCGCCGACCGCATCGCGTTTGACTTCGATGACGATGCGCATGCCGTCTTTATCGGACTCGTCGCGCAGCGCGCTGATGCCTTCCACGCGTTTTTCTTTGACCAGCTCGGCGATCTTCTCGATCAGACGCGCCTTGTTCACCTGATACGGGATCTCGTGAACGATGATGGTTTCGCGCCCGGTCTTGGCGTCGGCTTCCACTTCCGCGCGCGCGCGCAGGTAGATTTTACCACGCCCGGTGCGGTAGGCCTCTTCAATACCGCGGCGGCCGTTGATGATCGCCGCCGTCGGGAAGTCTGGCCCCGGAATGTGTTCCATCAGCCCTTCAATGCTGATGTTTTCATCGTCGATATAGGCCAGGCAGCCGTTGACGACTTCCGCCAGGTTGTGCGGCGGGATATTGGTGGCCATGCCCACGGCGATGCCCGATGCGCCGTTGACCAGCAGGTTCGGGATCTTGGTCGGCATGACGGCCGGGATCTGCTCGGTGCCATCATAGTTAGGCACGAAGTCGACGGTTTCTTTTTCCAGATCCGCCAACAGTTCGTGAGCAATTTTGGACATGCGCACTTCGGTATAACGCATCGCCGCGGCGGAGTCGCCGTCGACGGAACCGAAGTTACCCTGACCGTCCACCAGCATGTAGCGCAGTGAAAACGGCTGAGCCATACGCACGATAGTGTCGTAAACCGCGCTGTCACCGTGCGGGTGATATTTACCGATCACGTCCCCGACGACACGGGCCGATTTCTTGTATGGTTTATTCCAGTCGTTACCCAATACGCTCATCGCGTACAGAACGCGGCGGTGAACCGGCTTCAGTCCATCACGAACATCTGGCAGCGCACGTCCGACAATAACGGACATCGCATAGTCCAGATACGAGTTTTTCAACTCGTCTTCGATGTTTACCGGTGTGATTTCTCTGGCAAGGTCGCTCATGGAGCTGCTATCCCTCTACTAATGATTCATCTGCCCGCTGCCATAGTGGCAAAGGTGTAAAACTATATCACAAAGCACGCTTTACGGGAAAATAACCGCCGCTGTTTCACGGAAATTGTGCAGATAAGTGCGCTAAAAACGCATCGGCGCAGACGATGCCGCGCCGGAACATGTATAATCCGCGCAACGAGAACAAGGAGCCAGACCAGCCCATGAACGCAGAATCATCCAGCCGAGTGCAAAACGTTGACCACCAGGAAATCGCCAAGTTCGAGGCTGTCGCCTCCCGCTGGTGGGATCTGGAAGGCGAGTTCAAACCGCTGCACCGCATCAACCCGCTGCGCCTGAACTACATCATGCAGCGCGCCGGCGGCATCTTTGACAAGCAGGTGCTCGACGTGGGCTGCGGCGGGGGCATTCTGGCGGAAAGCATGGCGCGCGAAGGCGCCAAAGTGACCGGCCTGGACATGGGCGCAGAGCCGCTGCAGGTCGCCCGGCTGCACGCGTTGGAAAGCGGCATGGACGTCACCTATGTGCAGGAAACCGTAGAAAGCCACGCTCAGGCCAATCCGCAGCGCTACGACGTGGTCACCTGTATGGAGATGCTGGAGCACGTGCCCGATCCGGCCTCGGTGGTGCGCGCCTGCGCCCATCTGGTGAAACCGGGCGGTCACGTGTTCTTTTCCACTATTAACCGCAATACCAAAGCCTGGCTGATGGCGGTGATCGGCGCCGAGTACGTACTGAAGATGGTGCCGCAGGGCACCCACGATCATAAGAAGTTTATTCGCCCGTCCGAACTGATCGGCTGGGTCGACGGCACGCCGCTGCGCGAAAAGCACATGATCGGCCTGCATTACAACCCGATCACCGATCATTTCAAGCTTGGGCGCAACGTTGACGTGAACTACATGGTGCACACCCAGCACGAAGGTTAAGCACGGTAAACCGCGCCGGCCCTGCATTACCGGGGGGCGGCGCCAACGCGGTATTAGGAAAAATACCTAATTTCCGCGACTTCGATCAAAATAGCGGTTGTAGACAGTTTTTTAGAATATTAAATCAGATCAATATGCCGTTTTTTTCTAACGTTTAATAAAGCGCCAAACGATCGGTTTTTTCAGTTTTTCAGTAAAATCTGATCGTGCTTATTGACAAGCTTGTCGCGCCAGTCACGGCGCGCACTGCGAACGGCAAGTGGCATTTCACCCCCAAGTTATCCACAAATTAGGCCGGTTTTGTTCACTTGCAAACGCCGTTTTTTCTCACTATCTTGTTACCTCACCGACATACAACCCCTATATATAGTGTTTACATACTGAGCAGAGCGACTACACTTCTGCTTAGGGGCACCATACGGACAGGTAAAACACCACATGAACCAAAGTCTGCTTGTAACTAAACGCGATGGCCGTAAAGAGCGCATCAATCTCGACAAAATCCACCGGGTCATCGATTGGGCCGCTGAGGGATTACACAACGTCTCGGTTTCTCAAGTAGAGTTGCGTTCACACATTCAGTTTTATGACGGCATCAAAACCGCCGACATTCACGAAACCATCATCAAGGCCGCAGCTGACCTGATCTCCCGCGATGCGCCGGACTATCAGTACCTGGCCGCTCGCCTGGCGATCTTCCACCTGCGTAAAAAGGCTTACGGCCAGTTTGAGCCACCGAAGCTGCACGCCCACGTCACTCGCATGGTCGAGATGGGCAAATACGATAAGCATCTGCTGGAAGACTACAGCGCTGAAGAGTTCGAGCAGATGGATTCCTTTATCGATCATTGGCGCGACATGAACTTCTCTTATGCCGCCGTCAAGCAGCTGGAAGGCAAATACCTGGTGCAGAACCGCGTCAGCGGCGAAATCTACGAAAGCGCCCAGTTCCTGTATTTGCTGGTGTCTGCGTGCCTGTTCTCCAACTACCCGCGTGAAACCCGTCTGGACTACGTCAAACGTTTCTACGATGCGATTTCCACCTTCAAGATTTCGCTGCCTACGCCGATCATGTCCGGCGTGCGCACCCCAACCCGCCAGTTCAGCTCCTGCGTGCTGATCGAGTGCGGCGACAGCCTGGACTCCATCAACGCCACCTCCAGCGCCATTGTGAAATACGTTTCGCAGCGCGCCGGCATCGGCATCAACGCCGGCCGCATCCGCGCGCTGGGCAGCCCGATCCGTGGCGGTGAAGCCTTCCATACCGGCTGCATTCCGTTCTACAAACACTTCCAGACCGCCGTCAAATCCTGCTCACAGGGCGGCGTGCGCGGTGGCGCGGCAACGCTGTTCTACCCGATGTGGCACCTGGAAGTAGAAAGCCTGCTGGTGTTGAAAAACAACCGTGGCGTTGAAGGCAACCGCGTGCGTCACATGGACTACGGCGTGCAGTTGAACCGCCTGATGTACCAGCGTCTGATCAAGGGCGAAGACATCACCCTGTTCAGCCCGTCCGACGTGCCGGGGCTGTACGACGCGTTCTTCGCCGATCAGGACGAATTCGAGCGCCTGTACACCCAGTACGAGAAAGATGACAGCATTCGCCAGAAACGCGTGAAAGCGGTTGAGCTGTTCTCGCTGATGATGCAAGAACGTGCCTCTACCGGCCGTATCTACATCCAGAACGTCGACCACTGCAACACCCACAGCCCGTTCGATCCGCAGATCGCGCCGGTGCGTCAGTCCAACCTGTGCTTGGAAATCGCCCTGCCGACCAAGCCGCTGGAAGACGTCAACGATGAAAACGGCGAGATCGCGCTGTGTACCCTGTCCGCCTTCAACCTGGGCGCGATCGACAGCCTGGACGACCTGGAAGAGCTGGCGACCCTGGCGGTGCGTTCACTCGACGCTCTGCTGGATTATCAGGATTACCCGATCAAGGCTGCGCACCGTGGCGCGATGGGTCGCCGCACCCTGGGCATCGGCGTCATCAACTTCGCTTATTACCTGGCGAAGAACGGCGTACGCTATTCCGACGGCAGCGCCAACAACCTGACCCACAAAACGTTCGAAGCCATTCAGTACTACCTGCTGAAAGCCTCCAACCGTCTGGCTCAGGAACAAGGCGCTTGCCCGTGGTTCAACGAAACCACTTATTCGCAGGGTATCCTGCCGATCGACACCTACAAGAAAGACCTGGATGCGATCTGCAGCGAGCCGCTGCACTACGACTGGGAAACCCTGCGTAAAGAGATCCAGGAAACCGGCCTGCGCAACTCGACGCTGTCCGCCCTGATGCCATCGGAAACCTCTTCGCAGATTTCCAACGCCACCAACGGCATCGAGCCGCCGCGCGGCCACATCAGCATCAAGGCGTCGAAAGACGGCATCCTGCGCCAGGTGGTGCCGGAGTATGAGCGTCTGAAAGACAACTACGAGCTGCTGTGGGAAATGCCGAGCAACGACGGCTATCTGCAGCTGGTTGGGCTGATGCAGAAATTCATCGACCAATCGATCTCGGCCAACACCAACTACGATCCGACCCGCTTCCCGGGCGGCAAGGTGCCGATGAAGCAGCTGTTGAAAGACCTGCTCACCACCTACAAGTTCGGCGTGAAAACGCTGTACTACCAAAACACCCGCGACGGTGCGGAAGACGCCCAGGAAGATTTGCAGCCTGCCAAGGCCGGCGATGACGACTGCGAAAGCGGCGCCTGCAAGATCTAAAGTTTGACCTAGCGGGCCGGAATTTTCCGGCCCCTTCATTTAGCCACGTTACGATGGATTCAGGCTTATGGCTTACACCACTTTTTCTCAGACCAAAAACGACCAGCTGCAAGAGCCGATGTTCTTCGGCCAGTCGGTAAACGTTGCGCGTTTCGACCAGCAAAAGCATGAAATCTTCGAAAAGCTGATCGAAAAACAGCTCTCCTTCTTCTGGCGCCCGGAAGAAGTTGACGTTTCCCGCGACCGTATCGATTACCAGGCGCTGCCGGAGCACGAGAAGCACATCTTCATCAGCAACCTGAAATATCAGACGCTGCTGGACTCCATCCAGGGCCGCAGCCCGAACGTCGCCCTGCTGCCGCTGATCTCGATCCCTGAGTTGGAAACCTGGGTGGAAACCTGGTCGTTCTCCGAGACCATCCACTCCCGTTCCTACACTCACATCATCCGCAACATCGTCAACGATCCGGCGTTAGTGTTCGACGACATCGTCACCAATGAAGAGATCAAGAAGCGCGCGAAAGACATTTCCGGCTACTACGACGATCTGATCGAGATGACCAGCTACTATCACCTGCTGGGTGAAGGCACCCACCAGGTGAACGGTAAAACCGTCACCGTCAATCTGCGCGCGCTGAAGAAGCAGCTGTACCTGTGCCTGATGAGCGTGAACGCGCTGGAAGCGATCCGCTTCTACGTCAGCTTTGCCTGCTCCTTCGCGTTCGCCGAGCGCGAACTGATGGAAGGCAACGCCAAGATCATCAAGCTGATCGCCCGCGACGAAGCGCTGCACCTGACCGGCACCCAGCACATGCTGAACCTGATGCGTTCCGGCGCCGACGATCCGGAAATGGCGGAGATCGCCGAGGAATGTCAACAGCAGTGCTACGATCTGTTCGTGCTGGCCGCCCAGCAGGAGAAAGAGTGGGCGGAATACCTGTTCCGCGACGGCTCGATGATTGGCCTGAACAAAGACATCCTGTGCCAGTATGTGGAATACATCACCAATATCCGCATGCAGGCGGTCGGCCTTGGTCTGCCGTTCGAAACCCGCTCCAACCCGATCCCATGGATCAATGCCTGGTTGGTGTCCGACAACGTGCAGGTAGCGCCGCAGGAAGTGGAAGTGAGCTCCTACCTGGTTGGCCAGATCGACTCGGAGATCAACGCCGACGACCTGAGCGACTTCGAACTGTAAGCGATGGCGACGCCAATCGTAACGCTGCGCGCCGCCGGCACGCAGCTCTCCTGCCCCAACAGTGAAAACTGTCTGCTCGACGTGCTGGAACTGCACGACGTGCAGGTGGAGTATCAGTGCCGATCCGGCTATTGCGGTGCCTGCCGCCTGAAGCTGGTGAAAGGTGAAGTGACCTACCGCCAGCAGCCGCTGGCGTTTATCAACGCCGGCGAGATCCTGCCCTGCTGCTGCATGCCGCTGACGGATATCGAGCTGGAAATGTAAAGTCGGGTGCCGGAAACCGCGCCTGGAGACCAGAAGGCGGGGTTGCCCCCGCCCTATGATTACCGCTTCACCTCACACGCCAACCTGATCAGGATAGTGATATTTTCCTGGTAGATTTTCAGCTCGCACAGCGAGTCTCTTATCATCCAGATAAATAACAAAACCGTAATACATACAACGGTTAGCGAGTGAAACACATGCCTTAAGCGCATGCTTGCCTCCTTGCTGTGAAGGGGCTACCATAACGGTGTCTAGGCGTTAGGGCAGCCCCATTCTGATTGAGAGTCAGTTTGGGGCTTTCATCTATCCGCCTTGTCACACAATGCCCAAGACGAACAGTCTCAAGCACCCGTCAAGAGAGTAACAGCATTCCCTCGCCGCGAATATCCCCTATAACCTTATGATTAATTAGGGATATATAACTATCCTCAAAGTATTTCGCTTAGCGCCCCTTGCCTGCCGATGCGGAAAAATAACGCGCCGGGGAATCGCCGAAAGCTTTACGAAACATGGCGATAAAATTGCTCGGCGAGGCATACCCCAGCGTTTCCGCGATCTGCAGCACCGTCTCGCCTTCGGCCAGCTTCGCTAACGCATACGACAACCGGGCCTGCTGGCGCCACTGTGCAAAACTCAACCCCGTCTCGCCGATCATCAGCCGCCGCAGGGTACGCGGCGACATCGCCCCCCATTCAGCCCACGCCTCCAGCGAACGCTCGCTCCCCGGCTGCGCCAGCAAGGCCTGCAGAACGCCGGCCAGGCGCGGATGGGACGACATCGGCAAATGCAGTGGTTCCGTCGGCGCCAAACGTATCTCGTCCCGCATCACCTGCGCCATGCGATCCTGCTCCAGGGTGAGCGCGCTGCGCTTGTCCCAGCCTTCTGCTCGCTGAGCCAGCGCCTGCAGCACGGCGCTAATGCCGATGACGCAGGGTACATTCGACAGATCGTGGCAGGCCTCCGGCGCCAGCAGCAAACTCCAGCCGCTCAGTGCGCCGCAGACCTGCACCCGGTGCTCCGTCGCCGGTGGGATCCAACCCGCCCGCTGAGGCGGAAGCACCCAATCGCCCTGCGCCGTGCGTACATGCAACAAGCCGCTTTCGACGCACAGCAACTGCCCGCGCACATGCTGATGCCAGTCGTATTCGCGCGTGCCCAACCGATACTCCCGGCCTGCCGCGTCGCGGCCGCCAAGGGCGATCAGCCAGGGGCCCGCCCGCCATTCGCTGCAGTCAGCGTCAGTGAAGTGAGGGTTATCGTTCACATTGGCCACTTATCACTATTTTTAGTCCAGATACCGTTATATCAACCTTTTCCTGCGCCGACATAATGAAATGCTTCCGGCCGCTCCCGTTTGTGGCCACTGACTCACGAGGGAACATGATGACAACACCCAGCATTGGCATTATCGGCGCCGGGCCCGGCGGTCTGTGTCTGGCTCAGGGGCTGAGCCGCTTCGGCATCCACGCCACGGTGTTTGAACGCGACACCACGCCGCAAGCGCGCGATCAGGGCTACCGGCTGCGCATCGATCCGTCTGGCCAGCAGGCGCTGGCCGCCTGCCTGCCGCCGGCGCACTACCGGTTGCTCTGCGCCGGCAGCGCGCAAAACAGCGGCGAGAGCAATCTATGGGATCCGCAGCTTGCCCCGCTCACCGGCCGGCGCCCCGAGCACTGGTTGCCGTCCAGCCAGCGCCAAACGCAAGAACCGAGCGGCGATCTCGGCATTCAGCGCCAAACGCTGCGCGAGATCCTGCTTGCCGGCCTGCAAGACCGGGTGCGTTTCGGCCATACCTTGCGTGAATTTGCACAAACGCCGCAGGGCGTGGAGCTACAGTTCGTCAACGGCGAGCAAGTGCGAGTCGATGTGCTGATCGCCGCCGACGGCGTCAACTCGCTGGTGCGGCGGCGCTGCCTGCCCGAGGCGGGGCCCGAAGACAGCGGCACGGTCACTCTTTACGGCAAAACGCCGCTCGATGCGGCAACCCGGGCCCAATTGGCCCCTGAGCTGCTGAACGGCGTATCGGTGATCTTCGCCGACGGCGTATCGCTGGTGATTGAACCGATGCGCTTTCAGGCGCCCTTGGCGCAGCTGGCGGCCGACTACGCGCCCGATTGCCGCCTCACGCCGGTCGACGATTATCTCTATTGGGCCTGTATCGGATCGGCTGAACGGCTCGGCGGGCCGACACGGGCGAAGGGAAGCGCAACGCTGCAGGCGCGTGTACGGCATATCTCGCAGGGATGGGCGCCCGCCTTGCAAACGGCGTTAGCGCTGGCGGATCCCCTGTCGCTCAGCGTGCGGACGGTGCAGGTCACGAAGGCGATGCCGGTGTGGCACAGCGAACGCATCGCCTTTCTCGGCGACGCCGTGCACGCCATGAGCCCAGCGGGCGGGCTTGGCGCCAACACCGCGCTGGCGGACGCCGCCAGCCTGGCGACGCATCTGGCGCAAGCCGGCAGCGCCGCGCAGGCGCTCAGGGACTACGGTCTGGAACTGCACGTGCGGGGTGCCGCGGCGATACGCCTGTCACGGCTGGCGTCCGAACGGCTGCAGCAAAGCCGTGACGCCGGCAACTCGGCGCCATGACCGTCACTCGATAATTTCCACTACCTCCAGCCAGGCGTTTTTACCGCACGCCTGGCCCCCATTCAGCCAGCGGCGCAGCATATCCAGCGCCAGCATCGCCACCGACTCCTGACGCAGCCGCAGGCCGTGGCGCGACGCACGATAACGCACGGTCTGGCCAATACCGCCGCGCGGCGTGTGCAGCGCAATGCTCACCTGCTCATCGTGCATGGCGCTGACCGCCAACGCCAACGGCGCACCGGTCAACTCCGCCAGCGAGCGGGCGCGGGCCAGCGTCGTTTCCAGCGTTTCGATACAGTGCGCCGGCAGCAGCTCGCCCCCCGCCAGCGGTGCACCCTCGCTTTGCAGCTGCAGATTGATCAACCCGCCGCTGAATTGCTCGCTCAACGCCAGCTTCAGCCCTTGCTGACTCAGCCGCTGCGTCAACAACGCCGGCAACCCGACAGTGCCTTCAAAAATGCAGTTGTCCCCCGCCACTTCGCGCACGCGCCGCCATGCCTGCTCCATTTCCGCACGCCGGCTTTCCGGCCCGGTCAGCTTCAGTTCGATAATCGGGCTGGATGAGCGGTAACCCAGCACCACTTCCGGCGGCAGCGGCATGCCATCCAGCTCGGCGGCCAGATCGCTCTCGGAAGTGCCAAACGTCGTCAGGCGCAGGCATAGCGGCGGCGCCGGTAAGGTGAAGCGCTGGCGCAGGCGCGGCACGATCTGCTGTTCGACCATCACTTTGAATTCCGACGGTACACCGGGAGTGAAGAACATCTGACATTTGTTCAGCTGCAATGCGAAACCGCAGGCGGTGCCCACCGGGTTATCCAGCATTTCCGCGTTGGCCGGGATCTGCGCCTGCTTGCGATTGGAAGGAGCCATCGGCCGCCCACGCTCGGTGAAATAGGCTTCCATGCGCGCCAGCCAGTCGGCCCGTTCGACCAGCTCTACGCCACAGGCTTTCGCCGCGGCCAGCGCGCTGAGATCGTCGCTGGTCGGCCCCAGGCCGCCGTTGACGATCAGCACATCGGCGATATGGCTTCGTTCCTGCAGGATCTCGATCAACGCAGAGAGGCTGTCTCCGACCGTTTCACGCCCGCTCATCGGCAGCCCCTGCTGGAACAGGTAGTCCGCCAGCCAGGCGGCGTTGGTATCAATAATTTGCCCGTGCAGCACCTCATCGCCGGTACTGAGCATCTCTACCCTTAACATTGATCTCTCCCACATTTTTTGGTCATTCCACTATAGAAGCCCGTAAATAACTTTTCACTAGCCGCCTGCGGATAATTTCAGCCATGGGTCCGTTTCTCATGTGCGATGCAGGCCTGCGAAATGTAAATATTAATGTACATCATGCGTAACGTCGGTTTGACACAAATTAGGGCTTCCACTATCCTGCCATCCTCATAAATCGTTACCTATAATTTTCAAAATCTTTCGGCTGGTAGAGAAAAAACGTGAAGAATCGCACTCTTGGCAGTGTTTTTATCGTGGCGGGCACCACTATTGGCGCCGGGATGCTGGCGATGCCGCTGGCGGCAGCCGGCGTCGGTTTCGGCGTCACGCTGGCCTTACTGGTCGGACTGTGGCTGTTGATGTGTTACACCGCGCTGTTGCTGGTGGAGGTTTACCAGCATGAGCAGGCGGATACCGGTCTGGGCACGCTCGCCAAACGTTATCTCGGCGGCGGTGGCCAGTGGCTGACCAGCTTTAGCATGATGTTCCTGATGTACGCCCTCACCGCCGCCTATATCAGCGGCGCCGGCGAATTGCTCGCCACCAGCATCAGCCAATGGACGTCGCAGGACTTCCCGGTGTCGCTCGGCGTCCTGCTGTTCACCCTGGTGGCCGGCGGCGTGGTGTGCATCGGCACCCACTCGGTCGATTTGTTCAACCGCATCCTGTTCAGCGCCAAAGTGGTGTTTCTGGTAGTGATGCTCGGCCTGATGTTGCCGAATATCCACCAGACCAATCTGATGACGTTGCCGCTGGAGCAAGGCCTGGCGCTGTCGGCCATTCCGGTGATCTTCACCTCCTTCGGCTTCCACGGCAGCGTGCCGAGCATCGTCAACTACATGGGCGGCAACATTCGCAAACTGCGTTGGGTGTTTATCATCGGCAGCGCGATCCCACTGATCGCCTATATCTTCTGGCAGCTGGCGACGTTGGGCAGCATCAGCTCCGACACCTTCGTCGGCATCCTGGCTCAGCAGGCCGGGCTAAACGGCCTGTTGCAGGCGGTGCGTGATGCAGTAGCTTCACCGCACGTTGAACTGGCGGTGCACCTGTTCGCCGATCTGGCGCTGGCGACCTCGTTCCTCGGCGTCGCGCTCGGGCTGTTCGATTTCCTGGCCGACCTGTTCAAGCGTCAAGATAACGTGCGTGGCCGCCTGCAAACCGGCGCCATCACCTTCCTGCCGCCGCTGGCCTTCGCGCTGTTCTACCCGCGCGGTTTCGTGCTGGCGCTGGGTTTCGCCGCCATCGCCCTGTCGGTGCTGGCGCTGCTGCTGCCTTCGCTGCTGGTGTGGAAAACTCGCCAAAAGCATCAGGCACAATATCGCGTCTGGGGCGGCACCCCTGCGCTGGCGCTGGTGTTTGTCTGTGGGGTAACGGTGATCGCCATCCAACTGGGCATCGCCAGCGGCATGCTGCCGGCCGTAGGGTAACGTATTCGGGGGCCGTTTCGGCCCCCGAATCTGTTCAAGCGGGTGGATTAAGAATAGCGTCAATCTGCGCCGCAGTGAGCGACAGACCGAAAAAGTCCCGATAAAAACCTCTCGTCTCTTCCCGCATGTCAATGTCGGCAAAACGCGCCGGGTACAGCGTTTTCGCCAACCATAAAAACTGCAGCGCCTCTTCGCTGGTCTCGCGACACCACCAGAACATCCCCTTCGGATTGACCACGACCCGATGCCGCAAAACGGCATCGATGCCCTGCCATTGCGCAGACGTGCGTATCTCTTCGGCATCGCGCCTGTTCATCGCCACGATCACCTGCGGATTGGCGGCCACGATCTGCTCCAGCGCCACTTCGCCCGCCCCCTCTTTTTTCAGGCCAAACCACGTTTCCGCCACGTTGGCGGCGCCGGCCAGATCCATCCAATCCTGGTTAAGCGACGGCCGCCCTGAGGTGATCAGCGGATTGCCCATGCTGTGATAAACGCGAATGCGCTGCCCTGGCGGCAAATCCTTCAGCCGCTCGGCGACGCGCGCCACATTACGAGAAAAATAGCGCTCGTAAGCCAACGCTTTTTCCTGCGCATCCGGCCCCAGCGCGGCCCCCGTTTTTAACACTCGCTCGCGCAGCGCCGCCATCGAATTGGCTTTAAACGCCAATACGCGCACCCCAGCCCGTTCGAGTAAATCCAATTGCGGCACTTTCATGCTGTCAGGCACAAACAGCAGCCGAGTGCCAAGCGCGATGATTTGTTCCGGATTCAACGCTTGCCCACTATTCACACTCACTACCGGAACGGCGTCAATGCGCGGCAGGCTTTGGCGAAACAGCGGGATCTGTTTCGCGACATTCGAGGTGCCGACGATGTTATCGCCATAACCCAGCATCGCGATGATGGCGTTTTGCGCGGGCCACGGCGAGGCAATGCGCATTTCGCTCGCAGGCGGCGCAGCCCACAAACTGCCGTGCAACAACACGCCAGCCAACAGCCCCCATACGGGCAACGATACGATTCTCATAGCGCCCTCAGAAGTCGAACGTGACAGATGCGCGCACTTCACGGCCGTTGCCGAGAAAGGCGCTCGACGAACCGCCATTGCCATCCGTGCCCGACGGGAAAATAGAGGCCCAGTAATGTTCGTTAGTGACGTTATTGACCGCCAGCCGCCAGGTCGCAGGCACAGAATGAATCCGGGTAACGTAGCGGGCCCCCAGGTCCAGCGTGGTGTAACTGTCAGCCCAGGTGCTGTTGGTGTCGTTCGCCGCTCGCTTGCCGGTATAGTGCACGTTGGCGCTATAGACCCATTGCGGCATCGACGGCAAGCTGTACTCCACCAGCATATTGGCCTGCACCTTCGGCACACCGACCACGCGTTTGTCGCGTGTGCTGTCGGAAACCGTCTCTTTCAGTTGCGGATCGAGCAGAGTGACGCCGCCAAAAAGGCTCAGCCCGTCACCCACGCGCCCAGCGGCCGTCAGCTCCAGGCCATTGTTAACCTGTTCGCCTTGCTCCTTGTACACACGGTCTTCGGCGTCAACATAAGCGAACGGCCGCTTGAGGCGGAACAACGCGGCGCCGAGGTTCATTTCCCCGACGTCGGCTTTCAGGCCAACCTCATACTGCCGGCTGCGGTAGGGTTTGAGCGTCTGCCCTTCGTTCTTCACGCCTTCCCCCAACGGGGCCGTACCGCCTTGCTCCAACGAGTCGGCATAGCTGACATAGGCCATCAGCGTCGGGGTGATTTTGTACATCAACGCCGCATTCGGGCTGAAACCCTGCTGATTGTCTTCTTCGATTTTCTTGCCGTCAGCGCTGTAATTCCGCGTCTGCAACCAGCTTTCGCTTAAATACAGCATCGCCGACCACTGCGGATTGAATGTCAGCGTATCGCCGAACGTCACGCTCTGCTGGCTGTTCTCGCTGGATTTATAGCGCGCGCCGTTCTTGGGGATTTTTCCGTCGCCCGGCTCATGCAGCGCCGACGGATGGTACATATTGTCGATGCCCAAATCGTAGCGCCGGCTGGCCCCCTTGCCGCTGTAGATAGACCAGACGTAGCCCGTCGTAGCGAGCGCCAACTCATGCCCCACCGAACCGGTATCGACATGGCCGTTCAGCGCCAGCGTATTGCTCAACACCCGAAATCGCCCCGAAGCGCTGGAGTCGCTCATCGACCGTTTGATATCGCCGCTGCCGTTGAGCAGAGTGCTGGATACCGAACGCATGGCGCGATCTGCCTGTTGCCACCCTATGCCGCCCGTGACTGACCAATCGTCATTGAAGTAATGAATCAGGCGCGTGCTGAGGGTATCGGTGGTTAAATCGTTGCCCGCCGTCTCGAGCGCCAGGTGTTTATTCTGCGGATTAGGGGCGGAGGGCAACGGAACATTCGGCCCATAGCTGAAGCCGCCGGGGTAACCCTTTTGCAGAAACTCGTAATGGCTGGCGTCCAGCTGCAGCTGCGTGCCCGGCTTGATATTCCAATCGAACGCCACGGCCAACAGCCGACGGCGCAAGGTACTGTCGTCAACGCTGCCTTCGCCCTCTTCGTTGAGGGCATTGATGCGATAGCCAAACATATTGTCGTCGTCGAGATGGCCGCCGAGATCGACGTGGCCGCTGAAGGCGCTGCGGCTCTGATACCCGAGCGTCACCTCGCGTAACGGTTGCGGCGTCGGGCGTTTCGCCACAAAGTTGAACTGCCCGGCCGGGCTCGCAGGGCCATACAACGCACCGGTCAGGCTGTTGAGCACGTCCAGCCGTTCCAGCATTTCAACGGGAAAGGCCGTGGTGGAGACAATGTTCAACCCATCCAGGCGGCTGTTCGCCACCACGCTGCCCTGCATACCGCGGCTTTGAGGCCGCCCGACGTCCATGCCGCCGCGAGCCTGCATCTGCGTACTCGGTGAATATTTCAGCAATTCGGCGACGCTTTTCGCCTGCTGATTATTGATCATCGGTTGGGTCACGGTGGTGGAAGAATAAGGCGTATCGATCCAGGCCCTGGTACCCAGCGGCCCGAGTTCAATCTCCGGCGTTTTAAAACCGGCGCCGGATGCGCTTTCCGTCGCGGGGGATAACGCGTGGCCGGTGACGGTCAACACCTCGTCACGATCGGCCTGCGCCGCAGCGGTATAAGGAAAGAGTGAGGCAAGCAGCGGCATCAGCGCCGCCAGTGGATTTCGGTAAGTCATGACGTCCATATCGTTATATAAATATTTATATTACGTATTTTACGGCATGTGCTCGCCTATGGCGATGCCGATCGTCGAGTCTTTAAATTATTTAATCTTTTGCCATTCAGAGTCCGGATGGATTTCCCGTTGATGGCACAAATAAAAATCCCCCGGCCAAGGACCGAGGGATTCGGAAAACGCGATGGGCCGCAGCCCGTCAGCCGGCCTTAGAAGCTCAGGCCGACACCGACATAAGGGCCATCGGCCAGCGTATTGTCGCGACGCCCGTCTTTGCCTTCCATCTTCATGTAACGGTAGCCCACGTCCACGCTCAGCGGACGGAACTTCCAGCGCAGGCCGCCGCTGGCTTCGTTATAGGCTTTCACGCCGCTGGTGAAAGAGTCAGGCGCAAAGTACCCTTCGCCATGCAGGCTGAAGTAACGGTTGATTTCCCACTCCAGGCCGCCGCCCAGCGCGACCGCCCCGCCGCTCTTCCCGTCTTTCGGGCTGAGGTACAGCGCTTTGGCGCCCACGGTCGCCGTCAACGGCCCCAGCGGCACGCCGAAGTTCAGGCCCACGCTACCGACGTTGCCGTCGTGGTCGCTGCGCGCCCAGTTGCCGGTCAGGCCCAGACCTGAAGAGCCGGTGCTCATACCAACGCCCAGGTTGGTGTAGTGTTGCCCGGCTTCGCCCGACACGCTGATGGCGTTCGCCGCGCCGGTCACAAACAGCAATCCTGCCGCGCACGCGACCCAAGTCTTTTTCATCATCTTTCCCTCTGGTTTGTCATCCGTACCGAATGATCGAATCAACGCATAATAATAACGTCCCGAGTCTATACCAAAGCGCAATGAGTATTTAAGGGATAAAAGCGAAAAAATTCTTCAATAATCAAATAAATGTAAATGTTTGCAAACAAGGCTCTATATTCGTCAAGGCGATGCCAACGATAACCGAGACCTATTTGCCGCCGCTCGGCAATAGAGCTACAACTAGTAGTGGCTTTGACCAAGGTCAGGGGAAGAAGCCCCGCCAAAGGACTATGCTGATGAACGCTTAAACCGCCCGAGTCTTTACTTAATTGCACTACGATAAGGAGCAAGTGATGAGCAAGAAAGGACTGACCACCGCAGCCGGCGCCCCGGTTGTCGATAACAATAACGTGATCACCGCAGGCAAACGCGGCCCAATGCTGTTGCAGGACGTGTGGTTCCTGGAAAAACTGGCCCACTTCGACCGTGAAGTTATCCCCGAACGCCGCATGCATGCCAAAGGATCCGGCGCCTACGGCACCTTTACCGTTACCCACGACATCACCCGCTACACGCGCGCCAAAATCTTCTCCGAGGTCGGAAAACAGACCGACATGTTTATCCGCTTCTCCACCGTCGCCGGTGAGCGCGGCGCCGCCGACGCCGAGCGCGATATTCGCGGCTTCGCCATGAAGTTCTATACCGAAGAAGGCAACTGGGATTTGGTGGGTAACGATACGCCGGTGTTTTATCTGCGCGATCCGCTGAAATTCCCCGATCTCAACCACGTGGTAAAACGCGATCCGCATACCAACCTGCGCAACCCAGTCTACAAGTGGGACTTCTTCTCCCACCTGCCGGAGTCGTTGCACCAGCTGACCATCGACTTCAGCGATCGCGGCATTCCGAAATCCTACCGTCACATGCACGGTTTCGGCAGCCACACCTTCAGCTTTATCAATGCCGCCAACGAACGTTTCTGGGTGAAATTCCACTTCCGCTGCGAACAAGGCATTGAAAACCTGATGGATGAAGAAGCGGAAGCGATCATCGCCAAGGATCGCGAAAGCTCACAGCGCGATCTGTTCGATGCGATCAAACGCGGCGACTTCCCGCGCTGGAAGCTGCAGATCCAGATCATGCCGGAGCATGAAGCCTCGCAGACGCCATACAACCCGTTCGACCTAACCAAGGTGTGGCCGCACGGCGACTACCCGCTGATCGACGTCGGCTATTTCGAGCTGAACCGCAACCCCGACAACTACTTCTCAGAGGTTGAGCAGGTGGCGATGAACCCCGCCAACGTGGTGCCGGGCATCAGTTTCTCGCCGGATAAAATGCTGCAGGGCCGCCTGTTCTCCTATGGCGATGCGCACCGCTACCGCCTGGGCGTCAACCACCACCAGATCCCGGTGAACGGCGCCAAATGCCCGTTCCACAACTACCATCGCGACGGTGCGATGCGCGTGGACGGCAACAGCGGCAACGGCGCCACCTACGAACCGAACAGCTTCGGCCTGTTCCAGGAGCAGCCGGACTTCAGCGAGCCGCCGCTGAGCATTGAGGGCGCGGCCGACCACTGGAATCATCGTGAAGACGACGATTACTACAGCCAGCCGCGCGCGCTGTTCAACCTGCTGAGCGCCGAAGAGCACCAGCGCATGTTCACCCGCATCGCCGGCGAACTGTCGCAGGTGCCGGAACACATC
Source organism: Serratia sp. CY43202 (assembly GCF_052168755.1). Taxonomy (NCBI): domain Bacteria; kingdom Pseudomonadati; phylum Pseudomonadota; class Gammaproteobacteria; order Enterobacterales; family Yersiniaceae; genus Serratia; species Serratia sp. CY43202. Next base: position 212,401 of record NZ_JBJNMB010000001.1, on the reverse strand, counting down.
CAGCGCCGTCAGGTCGAGCTGTTCACCAAGGTGCACCCCGACTACGGCGCCGGCGTCGCCAAGGCGTTGGGGCTGAAATAATCCCCTTGCATCATTCACTCAGCCGCCCTTACGGGCGGCTTTTTTATGCCTCAGAGAGACGCTGCGCCACCCACTGCTGCAACTGGCGGCGCGAAATCTTGATGCCACCGTTTTTCAGCTCGTCAGGCAGCGGGAGCAACGCCGCCGGGCGTTGGAAATTGGCCAGCTTATCCTGCGACCAGGCAAGCAACGCCGCCAACGACAGCGACGGATCGCCATCGATTACCGCCACCGGCCGCTGGCCGAACTCGGCGTCCGCCACCGGCACCAAAAACGCCTGCGATATCTGCGGGTGCGCCGCCAGCACGCGTTCGATATCTTCCGGCTGCACCCCTTCGCCGCCGCTGAAAAACAGGTTGTCCAGCCGGCCGAGAATGCGTAGCTCCCCCTCGATCATCGCGCCGCGATCGCGGGTCGCAAACCAGCCCTGTTCATCGGCCAACGGCTGCAGATGGCCATGACGCCAGTAGCCAAGCGCCAGGCTGTCGGCGCGGATCCAGACCTCTTCATCCACCAGTTTTACCTCGCGGCCGCCGAGCGGCAGGCCGACACCCAGCCGCGCATCGGCGCGCTTGGCGCACACCGTGGAGGCCAGTTCGGTCAGCCCGTAGCCGCACCAGCAACGGATCCCCGCCGCCTCCGCCCGCTCGGTCAGTTCCACCGGGATCATCGCGCCGCCGAGCAGCACCGCCTTCAGCGTCATGTCCGCCAGCGGTTGCGCCAGCAGCCGCCACAGCTGGGTCGGCACCAACGAGGCATGCGTGCATCCCGCCAACGCCTCGTTCAGCGGGTGCATCTCGCGCACCGCCAACCGGGCGCCCGCCGCCAGCCAGCGCCAGACGATACCCTGGCCGGAGACGTGAAACAGCGGCAATGACAGCAGCCAGCAATCCTCGCGCTGAAACGCCATCAGCCCCAACACCCCGGCGGCGCTGGCCAGATGGTTGGCATAGCTGTGCGCGGCCGCTTTCGGCATGCCACTGGAACCGGAAGTCAACGTCAGCGTCGCCAAACGCTGCGCATCCCACGTCGGCAGGTCTGGCCAACGCGGTTCGGTCGAAGGCGGGGTCAATCGAATCACGTCTTCCGGCAGCGCCGGCAACGAGTCCGGGCCGAAGACAAAGGTCATATCCAATTCCGGCAACAGCTGCGCCAGCAGCGGCGTCGGCAAGGCGGGATTGAGCGGCAACAGGCGTGCGCCGCACTGCAACAGCGCCAGATAGGCCAGCAGCAGTGGATAGCTGTTTTTACCGCACAGCGCCACACCGCAGCCCGGTTCAACGCCCTGATGCTGGAAATCCGCCGCCAGCTCATCCACCTGGCTTTGCAACGCCAGCCAGCTCAGCGGTTGTTCGCCGAGCATCAGCGCCGTCGCCTGCGGCTGAGTGCGCGCCCAGTGTCGCCACGGCCAATCGTTCAACGGCGCCATAGGCACTCCAACGCCGAGACATCCAGCAGCGGCAACGCGCTGCCCGGCCACGGGCGCAGCACCTGTGCCTGCATCAACCCCAGCGTATCCAGCCCCGGCACGGTGTCCGGCGTCAGCCAGCGGGCGATGCGCGCCAGCTGGGTCAACCCCAGGCTGGATTCGAGGCTGGAGCTGATCACCGCCGTCAGGCCCGCCGCGTGTGCCTGCGCCACCAGCGTCTGGCAACGCGCCAGGCTGCCGACCAGCGTCGGCTTGATCACGATGGCCGCCACGCCCGGCTCGGCCTGCACCACAAAGTCCGCCTCCCGCACGCTCTCATCCCAGGCGATGGCGATACCGGTCGCCCGGGCGAAGTCGCGCGATTCATCACGGGTCTTGCAGGGCTCTTCCAGGAAAGCGATACGATCGCGCCATGTCGGGTTAACGTACCTGGCGAAGCCGTCGGCCTTGGCGCGGGTCCAGCTGCGGTTGGCGTCCAGCCGCAGCCGCAGATCCGGCAGCGCCTCCAGCAACACGTTGACGATCATGCCGTCCCGCACCGCCTCATACAGCCCCACCTTCACCTTGGCGACTTTCTCGCCCGGCAAAGCGCTCAATGTCTCGAACAGCTCATCCGGATCGCCGGTGCACAGCGGCGCCTTGCGAAAATCCGCCTGCATCGGCAAACGCTGCTCCAGCTCGGCCTGCGCACAGCTGAGCCCAAAGGCCACCGAGGGCAGCGCGCTGTGCTCCGGTTCGTTGCCCGCCAACCAGGCCTGCAGCCAGCCCAACGCGGCCTGTTCGGCCTGCGCCGGCGTTTCCCGGCTGAATTCCGGCAGCGGCGCGATCTCGCCCCAACCTTCACGCTCGCCCTGACACAGCTGCACCACCCACCCGTCACGCGTTTTCAACCGTTGATTGCGCAGCACCACGCCCGCCTCCATCGGCAGGCTGTAACGGTATAGCGCCGCGCTGCGGTTTGCTCCGCTCATTACGGGTTACGCTTGAATTTGCTGAAGTCCGGTTGGCGCTTCTCGTTGAACGCGTTGCGCCCTTCCTGCCCTTCGTCGGTCATGTAGAACAGCATGGTGGCGTTGCCCGCCAGCTCCTGCAAACCGGCCTGGCCGTCGCAGTCTGCATTCAGCGCCGCCTTCAGACAGCGCAGTGCCATCGGGCTGTTCTGCAGCATTTCGCGGCACCAGCGCACCGTCTCTTTTTCCAGTTCGGCCAGCGGCACCACGGTATTGACCAGGCCCATGTCTAGCGCGGCGGCGGCATCGTATTGGCGGCACAGGAACCAAATTTCGCGCGCCTTCTTCTGGCCGACGATGCGCGCCATGTAAGACGCGCCCCAGCCGCCGTCGAACGAGCCCACTTTCGGACCGGTCTGGCCGAAGATGGCGTTATCCGCCGCGATGGTCAGATCGCACATCATGTGCAGCACGTGGCCGCCGCCGATCGAATAGCCGGCCACCATCGCCACCACCGGCTTCGGGCAGGTGCGGATCTGGCGTTGGAAGTCCAGCACGTTGAGGTGGTGTACGCCGCTGTCGTCGCGATAGCCGCCGTAGTCGCCGCGCACTTTCTGATCGCCGCCTGAGCAGAAGGCCTTATCGCCGGCGCCGGTCAGAATAATGACGCCGATGCCGTCGTCGTAACGGGCGTTGGCCAGCGCGTCGATCATCTCTTTGACCGTTTGCGGACGAAACGCGTTGCGCACCTGCGGCCGGTTGATGGTGATTTTGGCGATGCCGTCGGCGGATTTATGATACAGAATGTCTTCGAAATCGCCGGTGCAATCCTGCCAGGCGATAGCGGCATACAGGTGTTCTTCATTCGGATAAAGCATGTTCGGTTCCTTTAACCAGGGTTAACGAGAAAGGTCTGCAGCTCGGCGACGAAATCCTGCGGATTGGCCAGATGCGCGTTGTGGCCGGCCTGCGGCACGATGCGCAACGGCAACCCGGCGTCGCGCGCCAGCCGTTGAAATTTGGGATCGTTCTCACCGCACAGCACCCGCAGCGGCACGGTCAGTTGGCGCAGCTGCGGCGCCAGATAAGGCTGCCGCCCGAGCGAGGTGGCTTCGAGCATGTCGGCAATCGCCGGGCCGCTGTTGACCGAACGCGCGGCGATCAGCGCCTGGCGGTGCACATGGCTAAGCTCTTTGAACACCGGCTGCTGATACCAGTCCGCCAGGACTTCGGCAATCAGCTCACTGCGAAAACGCGCCGCCCATCGTGCATCCTGCTCGCAACGATCGCGGCGCTGTTGTTCGTCCTCCAGCCCCGGATTGCCACCCTCGACGATCACCCCTTGCAGGCCGTCATGGCGGCCGTGGCAAGCGTGATACATGGCGATGCGCCCGCCGAGCGAGTAGCCCACCAGCCAATAACGTTCAATATTGCGCAGTTGCAGGGTCGCGGCGATTTGCGCGCTGATGTCGTCGAAGCCGCGGCAGCCCACCGCCACGGAATCGCCGTGGCCGGGCAGATCGATGGCCAGCGACGGCCATTCCGGGCAGCGCGCGGCGATCACCCGCCATTCATTGTTGTTGCCGAGCAGGCCGTGCAGCCACACCAGCCACGGGCGGCCCGCTTCGCCCTGTTGCAAAATTCGCGTCGCCAGCATCATTGCACCGCCATCAGTTGTACCAGGTATTGCAGGCTTTCGGCCCCTTCACTCGGCGACACCTGCAGTTCTATCAGCGTGGCGCCGCCGCGCCGCCAGCCTTGCTCAACCGCTTGTTGCAGCTGGCTCCAGTTCTCCGGCCGCGCGTAGTCAAGCTGGAACATCGCCGCCGCATGGCTGAACTCGACGTTCTGCGGCATGCAGTAAAAGCGCTGACGATCTTCTTCGGGCGTCGGCAGCAGCGAGAAAATTTGGCCGCCGTTGTTATTGACGACGATCAGCACCGTCGGCGCCGAGCAGTGGCGCAGCAGCGCCAGCGCATTGAGGTCATACAGTGCGGAAAGGTCGCCCACCACCGCCAACGTTGGCCTGGCGGTGGCTCGTTGTACGCCGGCGGCGGTGGAAATCAGACCGTCGATACCGCTGGCGCCACGGTTGCTGAATACCGGGTAAGCGACGGGCAATGGCGTTAACGCGTCGATCAGTCGCACCACCAGGCTGTTGCCGAGAAACAGCTGGCCGTTCTCCGGCAACAGTTCCGGCAGGCGGTGCGCCAGCTGCGCTTCGCCAAAGTTATCGTACAGATGCGTGGACGCCGCCGTCAGCGCCTTATCCGCCAGCGCAGCCAGCCCGGCGGCCCACGGCGCGCGCGGTTGCGCCGGATGCTGCGCCAACCACTGCGCCACGCCGGCGCGCAGGCGCCGCCCCCGGTGCTGGGCCGGATCGAGCTGCCCCGGCAGCTCGTCGATGACCCAATACTCTTCCGGCCGGCACTGCGCCTGCCACTGCAGCAGGCGTTTGCCGGTCAAGCTGCCGCCGAACTGCACCACCAGCTGCGCGTCTTGCAACAGGCGCTGCGCCTGCGGATGCGCGAGCCATAAATCGGCACAGGGCAGCGGTTGCCCGGTCTGCGACAGTACATCGCCGATCAGTGGCCAACCCAGCGTTTCGGCCCATTCGGCCACCTGTGCGCCCTCTTGTGCGTTCATGCGGCCGGCGAGCACCACGCCGCGCTTTTGTCGCCAGAAATACCAGTCCGGCTGCGGCAATGGCACTGCATGCGTCTCGCTTTCCTGCAGCCAAGGCCGATCGCTCTGCCACCAGTCGCCCAGCGCGGCGGACCAATCGGCATAGTGACGCTCATCGCCGCCGTACAGCGGTTCGGCGAACGGGCAGTTGATATGCAAAGCGCCATGCTGCAAGCGCGCCATCGCGCTGTCGACGCTGGAGGCCAGCCACGCGGCCGGAATATCCGGCGTAGGACGCGGCAGATCGATCGCCAGCGTCGGGTGGCTGCTGTAGAGGCCGTTTTGACGGATCGCCTGATTGGCGCCGCAGTCGATCAGTTCCGGCGGCCGATCGGCGGTGAGAAACACCAGCCGTTCACCGGTCAGGCCGGCTTCGATTAAAGCCGGGTAAAGGTTCGCCGCCGCGGTGCCGGACGTGACGATCACCGCCACCGGCTCACGCGCCGCCTTCGCCAGCCCGAGTGCCAGATGACCGAGCCCGCGCTCATCAAAATGGGTATGGCAGATAAACGATCGGTTGGCCGCGGCGGCCAGCGTCAGCGGCGTGGAGCGCGATCCCGGAGCGATACAAACATGCCGCACCCCATGGCGGGCCAGCGCCTCGAGCAGCACAGCCGCCCACCGGCGATTAAAAACACTTGTCGACATAGTTCGCTCACAAGTCAGTTAGCAGAGATCGTCTCCGACGCAGCCGACAGACGCCGCGCCTGTAGTTACGCTCTGTATTATATGAGGTGTTATTTTCACGGCTTTTGCGCCAGCGCAAGAACGCCGTATATCCCTGGGTGTTTACACCAGATAATTATTTGATTTAGAACAAAAAACAAACAATAAACACACAAACACTTTACACTTGCGGCGGCGTCGGCTCAATCCGTCCATATAAAAACAAGGGAAATAGGGGTGCTCCAACGGCGGCTAGCGGGAAGTATAGGCGGGATAAGGAAAAGCTTTCGGTAAAACGGCGGAATGAACAACACAGTCTGAAGAAAAACACGGGGCGGCCTGCGCCGCCCCGATGGCATGGTTTATTTGCGAGCCAGCAACAATCCCAGCACCAGCCCGACGGTGGCGCCGATGCCCACGCTGTGCCAGGGTTTGTCCCGCACGTAGTCGTCGGTGCGGTGCACCGCTTCTTTGGCGCGCGCATAGTAAGATTCGCCGGTGTTCGCCCAGCGCGCCTTGACCTCACTCAGCGCCTGCTCGGCGTGCGACTTGATGTCGATGTAGGCCTGATCCGCGCGGTCGCCGGTGTATTGCAGCACTTCTTCCAGCGTCTCGGTCAGCATTCTCAGATCGTCATCCAGCGTAGTTTGCTCAGCATCCGTATGTCTTGCCATCGTGAGATCTCCGTGGTTGAAAAATTAAGCGTTCCTACACTATAGACAAGGATCGCCGCCTGCGGCCATCGGACTTTTACCCTAAAACACCAATTGCACCTTGGCAGCCTGGCGTTTATCGCCGGCAAACGTCAGCGCCTGCGCCAACTGCCCGCTGGCGAATTCCGCCGACAGCAACGGCAGCGGATCGATCACGCCGTCGGCCAGCCAGGCCACCGCCAACGCGAACTCCGCCACGAAGCGGAACGATCCAAGCAGATTCAGTTCCTTGGCAATCAACAACATCAGCGGAAAATCGGGGAAGCTGCCGCCCATGCCCACCTGCACCACAGTGCCTTTGGCGCAGGTGATCTCCAGACAGCGCTGCAGCGACTGCGGGTGCCCCGCCACTTCGAAGGCGACGTCAAAATACCCCTTGTCCTGCAGATAACCGCTAAAATCGTCGTCCGCGGCATGCAGGCACCGATCGGCCCCCATTTGCCTCGCGATCGCCAGGCAGCGCGGACTGAGATCGGCGCAGACAATCTCGGCGGCGCCCAGCGCTTTCAGCGCCGCCACCAGCAGGCAGCCGATCGGGCCAACGCCGGACACGAAAATCTTTTTCCCCGTCACATCGCCGGGCTGCTTCGCCGCGTGGACAGCCACCGCCAGCGGTTCGGCGAACACCATTACCCTGTCGTCGCGATCGGCGGCGTAAGGAATGCACTGCGCGCTATCCACCACTTTGTATTGGGTAAAAGCGCCGTCGACGTGCGGAAAATACATCGCGCTGCCGAAAAAGCGCATCTCGACGCATTGATTGCTTTGCTGCGCCAGACAGTATTTGCACTGCCCGCAGGGTTTGCTGGGATTGAGCGCTACCTTCTGCCCGACCGGCAGCTGCGGCGAATCGCTGGCGACCACCTCACCGATCACCTCATGGCCCAGCACCATCGGCTGACGCACCTGAAAATTGCCGACCTTGCCTTCCTGGAAGTAATGCAGATCCGAGCCGCAGATGCCGCCGCGGCTGATTTTTACCAGCGTTCCCTGCCCCCGATAATCCACTTCTTGCGCGATCACCGCCACGTCTCGCTTGCCATTGACCACGCAGGACTGGGTTTGAATTTTCATCTCCAGACTCCACGAAAAAAGATTACACCGCCGCAGACATGCCGCCATCGACAAACAGCAACTGCCCGTTGACGAAGGCGGAGGCGTCGGCGGCCAGGAACACCGCCGCGCCGATCAACTCCTGAGGATCGCCCCAGCGCGCGGCAGGCGTGCGTTGGGTCAGCCAGGCGGTGAATGCCGGATCGTCGGCCAGCGCCTGCGTCATCTCGGTTTTGAAGTAGCCGGGGGCGATGCCGTTGACCTGAATGTTGTAGCGCGCCAGCTCCACGCACATGCCGCGCGTCAGCATTTTCACCGCGCCCTTGGACGCCGCATAAGGGGTAATGGTGTCCCGCCCCAGCTCGCTTTGCATCGAACCGATATTGATTATCTTGCCGCGCCGGCGCGGCACCATATAACGCGCTACGGTCTGCGACACGATGAAGACCGCCTTCTGGTTGACGGCGATGATGTCGTCCCAATCTTGCTCCGGAAATTCGGTGAACGGGTGGCGGCGCTGGATACCGGCGTTGTTGATCAAGACGTCTATCGCGCCGATGTCCGCTTCGATACGGTCGATGGCGGCATGCACCGCCTGGGAGTCGGTGACGTCGAACGCCGCCGCATCGGCGCGCAGCCCCTCTTCACGCAGGCGATCGGCGGCGTGCCGGGCATGTTCTTCGGTGGTGGCATTGATCAGAATATGCGCGCCTTGCTGTGCCAGGCCGCGCGCCAGCAGAAAACCAATGCCGCGCGAGGCACCAGTGATTAAGACGGTTTTGTTATCCAGAGAAAACAGGTTGTGCATGGTGATTCCCGGCCTTCAGGCCTCCAATCGGACAGACCTCTATCTCAGCCGATTGTTACCGGTAAAAACGTGATGGGAATCACTGAAAATAATGTTACGAAACCCTGTTACTTTTAACGTGATCTCACGCAATCCCTACAGGAAGAGTCAATACCTATCCCTTTTAAAATAGACAATTTTCAACAGCGTTACCGTCCTGGTTATCAGGAGATACTGCCGCACAGCGGCGCGGCAGCAACTCACTCGGCGGCACCGTTTGAGCCGGCATTCGGGTCCATCGGCGGCGTAGCGCGGGCTTTATCGCTGCGTGCCGCCCACCACAGACCGCTGTTTTTCATCGCATAGCCGAACAGCAGGCCCACCAGCAGGGAAAGCGTCACCAGCGGCCAATCGCCGCCGCCGGCGAAGGTCGCACAGGCGCCGATAAAGGTGCCGGGTACGAATCCCAGCCACTGCTGTTTAGCCTGAATGCACATCAGGAACGCCACGATGCCGGTCAGCAGATACCCCAGCAGATTCCACTGCGGCGCCAGTTCGCTGCCGTGGATGATCGCCATTGCCCAGAAGACGCCGCTGCAGCAGGTCAACGCGCCGATCAACAGCCCTTTCAGTCCGCCCTGCGGGCAGGCGAAATACGCCGTGCAGCCGAGAAAGCCGGCCCAACCGATCAGGCCCAAACTGACGGCAACCCACCCCCAAACGCCGGACAGGATCCCGGTGGTGACGGCAATGGCGAAAAGAACGTTCATAAAGTGACCTGCAGCAAAAAGAAAGCGCGCAGTTTACCCGAAAACAGGCCAATTTATGCGATGAAAATCACACTATAAATGTAATTAAAGAATCATTAATTATAAAAAATAGATATTCATCACAAAGTAATTAGCGAGGGAACCCCACCCGGGACGTCTTCCATGCCAACAACAGGCACACCACGGTGCTGCCCAGGAACAGCAAATGGGTTGCCTGATTCAGATCGACGCGATCGACCACCACGCCCAGCAAGATCGGCACCCAGTTGGCGATATAAGCGATAACGTAAAACAGCGAAAGCAAGCGCGCATGGCTGGTCGGCGGCGAAATCAGGTTCACCAGGGTCGCGCTGCCGACGAAAATGGCGCCATAAGCATAGCCGGCCACCACCAGCCCCACCGCCGCCAGCCCAAGAGAATGCCACTGGATCGCCATGGTGAACACCACTGCCGCCAGCACCTGCGCCAGGCAACCGAACAACAGCGAATGACGGGCGTTAACGCGGCGGCTCAGGATCTGGCTGATACCGGCGATCAGCAGATACACCGCAATCGCATAGCCAAAGACGCCACGAGCGTGCAGGCCTAACAGCGTTTCCGCCACGCCGGGGCCGATTGCCAAAATACTGGCGGCCAGCGCCCAACAGATAAATAAAGCCCCTGCACACACAAAGAATTTACCGCCGGTGGCGCGCAAGCCATCGAGCAGCGAGCTTTTTTCTGTCTCGGCCGACGTAACATGGCTCGGCGCCGTAACCACGCCACGCGGCCACGAGAACATCACGCCCAACGCAGCCACGGCGGCCATGACCATGATGAAAACAAATGGCAGCGTCGTGGGATGGAAACCGGTCTGCAAGGCGATGCCGCTGAAGATCGGGCCCAGCGCCAATCCGGTGGTGAATGACAGCGTCGCGATCAACGCCGCATTTTTGCCGCCGTCGCGCGGCCCAAACCGCACCAACGCGATGTTCGCCGCGCCGGTTAGCGCCCCGGTGCCCACCCCGGCCAACAGCCGCGCCATCAGCATCATGGCAAAGGTATCAGCCTGCGCGAACAGCAGGGCGCCGCTCAACACCACCAGCAATGCCGGCACGATCATACTGCGTAAATCCTTTACTTTGCCGGCCAGATTGCCGACGCCGAACAAAGAGATCAGCACGCCGGCGGCATAGGCGCCGTAGATGACGGTCAGACTGACCGAGCTTAGCGTAAGCTGCTGCTGATACAGCGGATAAAGCGGCGTCGGCGCGCTGCTGTTCAGCAATGCCGACATCAAAGCCAGCGCCAGGAACAATAAAATTGTCCTGCCCGACGCCTGAGCATTTTGCGGCGCCGCAATCTGGCTGGCGGTATTTTCTGACATGTTTCAACTCCCAAAGACGGCAGACGGCGGCCTGCCGTCGACATTTTCCTCACCCGGCCTGCCGGGAACGGCGCTTATCATAGCGTTCCGGCGACGGGCGAAGTATCGTCAAGAATGAATCACCCTGATGCATTCTTGCATCACCAGAGAAATAACCGCCGATGTGCAGCCCGCTAACCGTCTTTCTCTCCCCCCGGGCAGAACAACGCTTTATGATAGAAACCGTTATTGTTCGCCTGGCTCGGCCTGTGCCCCACGGCGCCGACAAATCTGCAGAGAGGAAATGGCATGATGAATTGGGACGACGCGCGCTTCTTTTTGGCCGTCGCACGCTGTGGCACGCTACGCAAAGCCGCCAACCAGCTGCATGTCGATCAGGCGACCGTCGGTCGACGGCTTTCCGCTTTCGAAGACGCTCTCGGTTCCAAGCTGTTTATCCGCACGCCGAAATCCTTCGCCCTCAGCCCGTTGGGGGAAGAAATGCTGGCGGACGTGATGAAGATGGAGAATGCGGTGCAGGCGATCAACCGCAAAGCCGCCAGCGGCGATGACAGCCTGCACGGCCACGTGAGCATCGCCACCACCGATACCCTGGCCGAAGCCTTCGTGATACCCGCGCTGCAAGATCTGCGGGAACGCTATCCGGCCATCACCGTCACGCTGCTGACGGCGGTCAACATCGCCGATATTTCTTACCACGGCGCAGATCTGGCGATCCGCGGCGCCCGTCCCGATGACGATGAGCTGATCATCAAACGGTTAGCCACCATCGAAATGGGCCTGTATGCCACTCAGCACTATTTGGCGCGGCGCGGCATGCCGGTCAAAGGCGAGCAGTTGCGCGGCCACGATCTGCTGATGTTCCCGCGCGAGCTGGTGCCGCGCCACTGGAACAATTTCTGCGGCGAGGCTCTGCACGAGCCCAACGTCGTGCTGCAATGCAATTCACAGCTGCTGCTGCGCTCCGCCACTCGCAGCGGGCTGGGCATCGGCCTGCTCTCCGCGTTTCTGGCGGATAAAGACCCGGAGCTGGTGCGCCTGTTGCCAGAGAATAAAGACTGGGTGGATATCTGGCTGGTGCTGCATCCCGATTTGCAGCGTGCCGCCCGCGTGCGCGCGGTGGTGCAGGCGCTGGAAACGTCGTTTAGCGCCCATTACGGCTAAGTGCCGTTTCTCCATAAAAAAAGGCCGCCGAAGCGACCTTTTTACCGTCTGAAGCGTTATCAGAAGGTCGGCTGCGCCATCTGCACCAGCGAAATCAGCGGCTGCGGATAAACCCCCAACAGCAGCACCAGCGCGGCGGAGATCAGCACCACGACGCCACCGGCGGTCAACGCCCAGTTGTTCGGGGTGTCGCGCTGCAGCGATTCCGGCGCGCTGAGGAACAGGCTGACAGTCACGCGCAGGTAGTAGTACAGGCCAATGGCGCTGCCTACCACGACTGCTCCGGTCAGCCACCACAGGTGTGCGCTGACGCCCATCGCGATCACGAAGAACTTACCGATAAAGCCCAGCGTCATCGGGATACCGGCCAGCGACAGCATCATCACCGTCATTACCGCGGACAAGATTGGCTTATGCCAGAACAGACCACGGTAAGAGAACAGCGAATCCGCATCCGGGCCGCGGTACGGGCTGGACATCAGGCTGACCACGCCGAAGGCGCCCAGGCTGCTGAACAGGTAACCGGCCAGGTAAACGCCGGCGGTTTCCAGCGACAGCTGATGGGTTTGCACCGCAATCAGCGCCACCAGCAGGTAGCCCAGGTGAGCGATCGACGAGTAGCCCAGCAGACGCTTGATGTTGGTCTGGCTGATGGCCATCAGGTTACCGAACAAGATAGAGCAGAACGCGATGATCGACAGCACCAGGCGCAGCGCTTCGTTGTCGGCGGCTGGGGCATACAGGAACAGACGCATCACGACCGCGAAGATCGCAATCTTGCTGGCGGTTGCCAGGAAGGTCGAGACCGGCGCAGGCGCGCCCTGATACACGTCCGGCGTCCACAGTTGGAACGGCACCAGCGACAGCTTGAAGCCCAGACCGACGATCATCATGCCCATACCGGCCAGGATCAGCGGCTGGTGCATCATGTTTTCCTGCAGGCTCTTGCCGAGGCCGGCCAGCGACAGATCGCCGGATTCAGCGTACAGCAGCGCCATGCCGAACAGCAGGAACGACGACGCGGCGGCGGACAGCAGCATGTACTTGATGGCAGCTTCCAGCGGGCGCTTCTGACGATAGGCATAACCCACCAGGCCGAACAGCGGCAGCGAGATCAGCTCGATACCGATGAACAGTGAAGCCAGATGGTTGGCGCTCGCCAGCAGGATGCCGCCCATGGCGGCGATCAGCACCAGCAAGTAGAACTCTTCGCGGTTATCCGGATAGCCGACCAGCCACGGATAGGCGAAGGTGCAGGTCGCCAGACTCGCCAGCAGCACCAGCCCGGTGTAGAACATCGAGTAGCCGTCAACCCGCAGCAGCGGGGTGACGTCCATTGGGCCTGCCTGGCCGACAAAGTACAGCGAAAGCAGCGCCAGGTTGAGACCGATCACGGTCAGGGTGGCGTTGATAAAGTGGTCGCGTCGCCACGCAATGCCTAGCATCACAACCACCACCGTCAATCCGACGATCAACAGCGGCAGCAGTGCGATCAGTTGTTGAGGAGTTATTGTCATGGCGAATTACGGCCTTGTTGTTGAAATTGCTGAAACTGACGAACCAAACCAGTGTTGCACGTTGCTCATCGCCGCGTTGGAAGTATCCAGAATCGGCTGCGGGTAAACCCCCAGCAGAACCAGCAACACCACCAGCAGCAGAATGATGAACAATTCGCGCGCGGTCATGCCCTGCAGCGGCTGGTCTGACTTAGGCGCACCGTAGTAAGCGCGCTGCATCATGATCAGCGAGTAAACCGAAGCGAACACCAGACCGAAGGTGGAGATCACGGTGATCACCGGCACCACCTGGTAGCTGCCGAACAGAATCATGAATTCACCGACGAAGTTACCGGTACCCGGCATACCCAGCGTAGCCACGGCGAAGAACAGCGACAGCGCAGGGATGAACTTGATACGCCCCCACAGGCCGCCCATCTGACGCATGTCACGGGTGTGCAGACGCTCATACAGCTGGCCGCAGATAATAAACATACCGGCGGCGGACAGACCGTGCGCGATCATCTGGATCACGGCACCCTGGTAAGCCAGCTGGCTGCCGGTGTAGATGGCAATCAGCACGAAGCCCATGTGCGATACCGAGGTGTAGGCGATAAGACGCTTGATGTCAGTCTGCGCGAACGCCATCCAGGCGCCGTAGAAGATGCCGATCACGCCCAGCCACATGGCGATTGGCGCGAACTCGTGCGAAGCCTCAGGGAACAGCGGCAGGCTGAAACGCAGCAGGCCGTAGGCCGCGGTTTTCAGCAAGATGCCCGCCAGGTCGACGGAACCTGCGGTCGGTGCCTGGCTGTGCGCGTCCGGCAACCAGCCGTGCAGCGGCACCACCGGCATTTTCACCGCGAAGGCGATGAAGAAGCCCAGCATCAGCAGATATTGCACGTTGTGGGACATCGGCGTTTGCAGCAGGTCTTCGTAATCGAAGGTCCACACGCCGGTGGCGTTGTAATGCACGAACACCAGGCCCAGGATCGCAATCAGCATCACCAGACCGCTGGCCTGGGTGTAGATGAAGAACTTGGTCGCCGCGGTGATACGGGTTTTACCGTCCGACGCTTTGTGCCCCCACAGCGCGATCAGGAAGTACATCGGCACCAACATCATTTCCCAGAAGAAGAAGAACAGGAACATGTCGATGGCGAGGAACACACCGATAACGCCGCCCAGGATCCACAGCAGGTTGAGGTGGAAGAAGCCCTGATACTTCTGGATTTCACGCCAGGAACAGAGGATCGCCAGAACGCCCAGCAGACCGGTCAACACCACCATCAGCAGCGACAGACCGTCCAGCGCCAGGTGGATGGAGATGCCGAAGCGCGGGATCCACGGCAGCAGGAATTCGCTCTGCCACTGCGGAATGCCTTTCGGCGTGGTCAAGGTATAGCCGCCCTGCATCCACAACTGCAGAGAGAGCGCCAACGTCAGCCCCATTGCGATCAGCGCTATCCAGCGCGGCACCTTAGTACCGAAGCGCTCAAGCTGCCAGCACAGCAGACCGCCGATAAAGGGGATAAGAATTAGCCAAGGTAATAGCATGGCGTTTTGTGTCCCTTATACGAATAATTTCAAACTTTGTACGTAGCGCCTGCCCGGCGCTACGCCCGAAAAATGCGTCTGTTTAAATTATTCAATTAAACCAAAATCAACAGAGCCAATACGACCACTGCACCCACACCCATAGACGCTATATACCAACGCACCTGACCGTTCTCGCTCACCGTCAGACCGCGGTTCCCCCAGCGGGAGAAGACGGCCGGCAGGTTCATCAGCGAGTTCAGCGGATCGCGCTGCAGCAGCTTCGCAATGCCCAGGTACGGCTTGACGAACACTTTGTCATACAGCCAGTCGAAGCCCCAGGCATGGAACCACCAGGTCGAGAAGAAACGACCCGGCGCGCTGTTGGCGATGCTGTTGACCAGGCTGCGTTTGCCCAGCCACAGCGCGGCCGCCAGCAGAATGCCGACGATAGCCACCACGCCGGAGGTGATTTCCAGCGTCAGCACGCTGCCGTGCGCCAGCTCGGTGGTCTCCGGCAGCACGCCCTGCAACGGCGGCACGATCATCGCGCCGACGAAGGTGGACAGCACCAGCAGAACCAGCAGTGGCAAGTGGTGAGTGATGCCTTTACCGGCATGCGCTTTGATTTTCTCTTCGCCATGGAACACGATGAAAATCATACGGAAGGTGTACAGCGAGGTCATGAACGCACCGACCAGGCCGGCCACCATCAGGTTGATGTGGCCGTTGGCCATCGCACCCGCCAGGATCTCGTCCTTACTGAAGAAGCCGGCCGTGACCAGCGGCAACGCAGACAGCGCCGCGCCGCCCACCAGGAAGCAGACGTACACCAGCGGGATGCTCTTGCGCAAACCGCCCATCTTGAAGATGTTTTGCTCGTGGTGGCAAGCCAGGATCACCGAACCGGACGACAGGAACAGCAGCGCCTTGAAGAACGCGTGGGTCATCAGGTGGAAGATCGCCGCGTCCCATGCCTGCACGCCCAGCGCCAGGAACATGTAACCGATCTGGCTCATGGTGGAGTAAGCGAGCACGCGCTTGATGTCGGTCTGCACCAGCGCGGCGAAGCCGGCCAGCAGCAGAGTGACCGCACCGACGATGCCCACCAGGTGCAGCACTTCCGGCGCCATCAGGAACAGGCCGTGCGTACGGGCGATCAGATAGACGCCCGCGGTCACCATGGTCGCCGCGTGGATCAGTGCGGAAACCGGGGTTGGGCCCGCCATCGCGTCCGCCAACCAGGTTTGCAACGGCAGCTGCGCCGATTTACCGACCGCGCCGCCCAGCAGCATCAGGGTCGCCCAGGTGATGGCCGTGTCGCCCACCGCCAGTTTCTGCGGCGCCAGGATCATCAGCTCGCGGATGTTCAGCGTGCCCAGCTCGTTGTAGAGGATGAACAGCGCGAACGCCAGGAACACGTCGCCCACGCGGGTGACGATAAAGGCTTTCATCGCCGCCGCGCCGTTGGCCGGATCTTTATAGTAGAAACCGATCAACAGGTAGCTGCACAGGCCCACGCCTTCCCAACCCAGATACATCAGCAGCAGGTTGTCCGCCAGCACCAATACCACCATGCTGGCGATAAACAGGTTGGTGTAAGCGAAGAAGCGCGAATAGCCCTCTTCACCGCGCATGTACCAGGAAGCGAACATGTGGATGAAGAAGCCGACGCCGGTGACCACCGATAGCATGGTCAGCGACAGGCCGTCCAGCACCAGGGTCACGCCGATATTGAAGTTGCCGACGGCCATCCAGGTCCACAGGCTTTGCTCGAACAGCTGCACGCCGGCGGCTTTCTGGGCGAAGAAATCCATCGCCACATACACCGTGACCAGCGCAGCCAGGCCGATAGAGCCCACGCCGACGGTGGCCGCCGTGTTTTCAGACCAACGACCGCGGGAAAATGCCAACAGCAGGAACCCGATCAGCGGTAGCAGAATTGTTAAATATAATAGGTTCATCCGCGCATCTCACTGACAGTATCAATATTCAGGGTATGACGACGACGGTAGAGCTGCAGCAGCAGCGCCAGGCCGATACTGGCCTCGGCTGCCGCCAGGCTGATCGCCAGGATGTACATCACCTGCCCGTCCGCCTGGCCCCAGTAGCTTCCCGCCACGATAAACGCCAACGCCGCAGCGTTGATCATCACTTCCAGGCTGATCAGCATAAACAGCAGGTTGCGGCGCACCAGCAGCCCGGTCAGCCCGAGCACAAACAGGATAGCCGCCAGGATCAGGCCGTGTTGAAGAGGGATCATGCTTGCTCCTCCGATTTTCTTCTCGCCATTTCGCCACTCGCCGGCGCGTTGCTCAGCACCTCGCCAGGCTTGTGCTCGCGGCCGATATGGAAGGCGACAACCAGACCCGCCAACAGCAGCATTGAAGCCAGCTCAACCGCCAGTACGTAAGGCCCGAACAGGCTGATACCCACCGCCTTCGCGTCGACCATCTCACCGCTGATACCCTGATCGGATATGCTGCGGATCGCGACGATCAATACCACCAGCAGCGCCAGCGACAGCAGGCCAGGCCCGATCCACACCGTCGGCTTCATCCAGTCGCGCTCTTGCTGCTGCACGTTGCCGAGGTTCAGCATCATCACCACGAACACGAACAGCACCATGATGGCGCCCGCATAGACGATGATTTCCAACGCGGCGGCAAAGTAGGCGCCGAGAGAGAAGAAGACTGCCGAGATCGCCAGTAACGAGACGATCAGATACAGCAGCGCATGCACAGGGTTGGTATGGGTGATCACGCGAATCGTCGCGGCCACCGCAATCAAACCTGCCAGATAAAATGCAATTTCCATGCTTGCTGGCTCCTTAGGGCAACAGACCTTTGACGTCGATCGGTTTGGCTTCGTTTTCGGCTTCGCCTTTGGCTTTGCCGTCAATCGCCATACCGGCCATCCGGTAGAAGTTATATTCCGGATATTTACCCGGCCCCGAGATCAACAGATCTTCTTTTTCGTACACCAGATCCTGACGCTTGTACTCACCCAGTTCGAAATCCGGCGTCAGCTGGATAGCGGTAGTCGGGCAAGCCTCTTCGCACAGGCCACAGAAAATGCAGCGCGAGAAGTTGATGCGGAAGAACTCCGGATACCAACGGCCGTCTTTCTGTTCCGCTTTTTGCAGCGAGATACAGCCGACCGGGCAGGCCACCGCACACAGGTTACAGGCGACGCAGCGCTCTTCGCCGTCCGGATCGCGCGTCAGCACGATGCGGCCACGGTAGCGCGGCGGCAGGTAAACCGGTTCTTCCGGATACATCTGGGTTTCGCGCTTGGCGAAGGCATGCATGCCAATCATCCAAATGCTGCGCACCTGGGTGCCGAAACCAACCACTAACTCTTTCAATGTCATGGTTTATTCACCCCTTATTGAGCGTTGTACAAAATGACCGCGGCGGTTGCCAGCAGGTTCAGCAGCGTCAGCGGCAGGCACACTTTCCAGCCGAAGGACATCACCTGGTCATAACGCGGACGCGGCAGCGCGGCACGGATCAGGATGAACATCATCATGAAGAAGGCCGTTTTCAACGCGAACCAGATGAATGGCGGCAGGAACGGACCCTGCCAGCCGCCGAAGAACAACGTCACAATCAGGGCAGACACGGTGACGATACCGATGTATTCCCCCACGAAGAACAGACCGAACTTCATGCCGGAATATTCGATGTGGTAACCGTCGGCCAGTTCCTGCTCGGCTTCCGGCTGGTCAAACGGGTGACGGTGGCACACCGCCACGCCGGCGATCGCGAAGGTCACGAAGCCAAAGAACTGCGGAATGACGTTCCAGACGTGCGCCTGGGATTCAACGATGGCCTGCATGTTGAACGAATCCGCCTGCATCACCACGCCCATCAGCGACAGGCCGATGAACACTTCGTAGCTCAGGGTTTGCGCGGAGGCGCGCATCGCGCCCAACAGCGAGTATTTGTTGTTGCTCGACCATCCGGCGAACAGCACGGCGTACACCGCCAGGCCGGCCATCATCAGGAAGAACAGAATACCAATGTTGAGATCGGACACCGCCCAGGTCGGGCTGACCGGAACGATGGCAAATGCCAGCAACAGGGAAGTAAAGGCGATCATCGGCGCCAGGGTGAAGATCACCCGGTCGGAGAATCTCGGTACCCAGTCTTCCTTGAAGAACATTTTGATCATGTCGGCGACCAGCTGCAGCGAGCCGCCCCAACCTACGCGGTTCGGTCCGTAGCGGTTCTGGAACAGGCCGAGCAGGCGGCGTTCGCCGAAGCTCATGAATGCCCCGCACGCCACGACCACCAACAGGATCACGACCGCTTTAAGAATGGCGATCAGAATGTCGATCACCTCAGGGGTAAACCAGCTCATCGTGCCGCCTCCCGCAGATTGTCTACCTTAGCACCCACCAAGATCGGCGGGATCCCTGGCAAGCCGAGCGGCAAACCAACCTGGCCCTGGGTCAGGGTTTCACTCAGACGCACCGGCAGACGCAAGGTCTGGCCCGCGCAGCTGAACTCCACCAGGCTGCCCGCGTTGACGCCAAGCGTCGCCGCGTCGGCCGGGTTGACCATCACGTAGGCTTCTGGCATGCGCTGCTGGATCACGTGAGAGCGCTGCGACATTTCATCGCTGCCGAACAGGTGGTAGTAAGGCGCGACACGCCAGCCGTCGTTCGGATTGAAGGCGGCTGGCACGCGGTCGAAGTAACCGAGGCTGCCCTCCCCCGCTTCGATCAGGCGCACGCCCGGATCGCCGTGGCGCAGTTTGCCGCCCACTTCGGCCTGGAACTTGTTCCATGCCTGCGGTGAGTTCCAGCCTGGCGCCCAGGCGAACGGGATCTGCTGACGATCGGCCAGCGGGCTGTTATTCCCTTCCATCGAGAAGGCGAACATGGTGTCTTTATCCTGCGGCTGACGCGGCTCGTGCACGCTGATGTTGGCGCGCATGGCGGTACGGCCGCTGGAACGGTGCGGCGAACGCGCCAGCTTCTGACCGCGAATGCGGAACGTCGCGTCCGGCGCGGCATCGACGATGCCCTGCAGCTGCGGCAATGCGGCGACGCAAGCGGCGATCACGTCATCGAGCTGGGTCCAGTCCACGTGGCGGCTGGTGTAGGTGGAGTGCAGCGAGTGCATCCAGCGCCAGCTTTCCAGCATCACGGTGAACTGATTTTTCTTGGCGTCGTCATAGTAAGCCGGATCGTATACCTGGAAGAAGCGCTGCGCGCGGCCTTCCTGGTTGATCAGCGTACCGTCGCTCTCGGCGAAGCTGGCCGAGGAGAGGATCAGGTTGGCTTTGTCCATGATCGCGGTGCGCTGGTGGTCGGCGACGATCAGGTTGTTGACCTTGGCCAACGCTGCGTCCACCTGCGCCGCCGGCGCATGACGATAGAGATCGTTTTCCATCACGATGGCGGTGTCGGCTGCGCCACTCGCCAGCTGTTCCAGCGCTTGATCGAGCGAACCGCCGCCGATCATCGCCAGGCCCATGCTGTTGGCAGCGCCCGCCACGAAGGTGATGCCGACATCGGAACCGCGGCCCTTCAACGCTTTGGCGATGTTGGCCGCCGCTTCGATGATGGCTTCGCTGCCGGCGTTGCTGCCGGTCACGATAAGCGGTTTGCGTGCGCCGGTCAGCGCCTGCACGATGATATCGACTTTCTTGTTCAGGCCGTCGGCCAGATCGTTCACCGCCGGCGCTGCGCTATCCAGCGCGTGCGCGATGGCGAAGCCGAAGCGTGCCTGCTCGTCCACCGGCGCGCGGTAGTTCCAGGCGGCAATGTCGTCCAGGCGGGTGTTGTCGACGTTGGTGGTGAACAGCGGGTACTTGGCGTGCTGACCGATGTTCTGCACCGCCGCGATCTGCCAGTCGGCAACACGTTGCGCCGCCGCCATCGCGCGAGCTTTCCCCTTGACGGCCTGGCGCACGGACAGCGCGATACGCGCACCGGTTTGCGTCAGGTCTTCGCCCAGCACCAGCACCGCGTCGTAATCTTCGATCTCACGCAGCGCCGGCGTATGGACGCCGCCGTTTTTCAGCACGTTCAGCATCAGCGCCAGGCGTGATTGCTCCGCCTGAGCGATACCGGTGTAGTAGTTCTCGGCGCCGACCAGCTCGCGCAGTGCGAAGTTGCTTTCCAGGCTGGCGCGCGGGGAGCCGATGCCGATGGTTTTCTTCGCCTGACGCAGGATGTCCGCCGCGCCCTGCATCGCCTGCTCGGCGTTCAGGGTGATCCAGTCATCGCCGCGCAGCTGCTGCGGTTGACGCGGACGATCTTTCTGGTTGACGTAGCCGTAACCGAAACGACCTCGGTCGCACAGGAAGTAGTGGTTCACGCTGCCGTTGTAACGGTTTTCGATACGGCGCAGCTCGCCATAGCGTTCGCCCGGGCTGGTGTTACAGCCGATGCTGCACTGCTGGCAAATGCTCGGCGCGAACTGCATGTCCCATTTACGGTTGTAGCGTTCGGAGTGCGTTTTGTCGGTGAATACGCCGGTCGGGCACACTTCCACCAGGTTGCCGGAGAACTCGCTTTCCAGCGTGCCGCTTTCCGGGCGACCGAAGTAGACGTTGTCGTGCGCGCCGTACACGCCGAAGTCGGTGCCGTCCGCATAGTCTTTGTAGTAACGCACGCAGCGGTAGCAGGCGATGCAGCGGTTCATCTCGTGCGAGATAAACGGCCCCAGCTCCTGGTTGTTGTGGGTACGCTTGGTGAAGCGGTAGCGGCGGAAGCTGTGGCCGGTCATTACCGTCATATCCTGCAGGTGACAGTTACCGCCTTCTTCACAGACCGGGCAATCGTGCGGGTGGTTGGTCATCAACCACTCGACCACGCTTTCACGGAACTGCTTCGCTTCGCCGTCATCGATGGAGATGAAGGTGCCATCGGATGCCGGGGTCATACAGGACATCACCAAACGGCCGCGCGTATCTTCCGCGTTTTGGTATTGCTTTACCGCACATTGGCGGCAAGCGCCGACGCTTCCCAGCGCCGGATGCCAGCAAAAGTAAGGAATATCAAGGCCGAGGGAAAGACAAGCCTGCAGCAGGTTGTCCGCCCCGTCTACCTCATACTCTTTGCCGTCTACATGAATCGTAGCCATAGTCAGCATGCTTCCAAGTGGCCTGCCTTGCGGCAGGCGTTAATCAAAAATTCTGGCCGTGTTCGGGCGAGTTCGGCTTACCAGCGCTGCTTCAGCAGATTGTTCGGCTGAATGCCGCCAATCGCATGGGCGTTGCCGAAGTGCTGCACGGCGATACCCGCCTCGAACTCTTCACGGAAATATTTAATCGCGCTTTGCAGTGGCTCTACGGCACCTGGCGCGTGGGCGCAGAAGGTTTTGCCCGGGCCGAGGGAGCGGCACAGCTGTTCGAGGGTTTCGATATCCCCCGGCTGCCCTTCGCCGTTTTCCAACGCACGCAGGATCTTCACGCTCCACGGCAGGCCGTCGCGGCATGGCGTACACCAGCCGCAGGACTCGCGGGCGAAGAACTCTTCCAGGTTACGCACCAGCGGCACCATGCCGATCTCGTGGTCTACCGCCATCGCCAGCGCGGTGCCGAGACGGCTGCCGGCTTTGCCGATCGCGCCGTATTCCATCGGCAGGTCGAGGTGATCGGCGGTCAGGAAGTCGGTGCCCGCGCCGCCCGGCTGCCAGGCTTTGAAACGCAGACCGTCGCGCATGCCGCCGGCGTAGTCTTCCAGGATCTCGCGCGCGGTAGTGCCGAACGGCAGCTCCCAGACGCCCGGATTTTTCACCCGGCCGGAGAAGCCCATCAGCTTGGTGCCTTTGTCTTCACTGCCGGAGATGCCGGTGTACCACTCCACGCCGTTCGCCAAAATGGCCGGCACGTTGCACAGCGTTTCGACGTTGTTGACACAGGTCGGCTTGCCCCAGACGCCGGCACTGGCCGGGAATGGCGGCTTGGAACGCGGGTTGGCGCGGCGGCCTTCCAGCGAGTTGATCAGCGCAGTTTCTTCGCCGCAGATGTAACGGCCGGCGCCGGTGTGCACGATCAGCTCGAAATCAAATCCGGTGCCGAGAATGTTCTTGCCCAGATAGCCGGCTTCGGTGGCTTCCGCGATGGCGCGACGCAGATGCGCCGCTGCTTCGATATATTCGCCGCGCAGGAAGATGTAACCGCGGTAGGCTTTCAGCGCGAACGCGGAGATCAGCATGCCTTCCACCAGCAGGTGCGGCAGCTGCTCCATCAGCAGACGGTCTTTATAGGTGCCCGGCTCCATCTCATCGGCGTTACACAGCAGGTAACGGATGTTCATGGATTCGTCCTTCGGCATCAGGCTCCACTTCAAACCGGTGGAGAAGCCCGCGCCGCCGCGGCCCTTCAGCCCGGAATCTTTCACCAGGCTGACGATCTCGTCCGGGGCCAGGCCTTTGAGGGCCTTTTCTGCGCCGGCATAGCCGTTTTTGCTGCGGTATTCGTCCAGCCACAGCGGCTGCTTGTCATCGCGCAGACGCCAGGTCAGCGGATGCGTTTCGGGAGTGCGTACAATGTGCTTGGTCATTGATACTGCTCCAGTAGCGTCTCGATATCTTCAGGCTTCAACTGACTGTGAGTGTCCTCATCAATCATCATGGTCGGCCCTTTATCGCAGTTGCCCAGACAGCAGGTCGGCAGCAGCGTGAAGCGGCCATCAAAAGTGGTTTGACCCGGCTTGATGTTCAGCTTCTTCTCGATAGCGGCCTGAATGCCCTGGTAACCGGTGATGTGACAAACAACGCTGTCACAATAACGGATCACGTGACGTCCTACTGGCTGACGGAAAATCTGGCTGTAGAACGTGGCCACGCCTTCTACGTCGCTGGCGGGGATGCCCAGCACTTCCGCGATGGCGTAAATCGCACCGTCCGGAACCCAGCCGCGCTGCTTCTGCACAATTTTCAGTGCTTCGATGGAAGCGGCGCGCGGATCCTCGTAATGGTGCTTTTCGTGCTCGATCGCATCACGTTCTTCCGCGCTCAGTACAAATGCATCAACGCCGCTCTGAGGAGCGGCTGCATTGATGGGCTCGAGCGCATCGTTGACTGCGTGATTGTCTTTTTGATCATGCATAGTTAGCGGTCCACATCTGACATTACAAAATCGATACTACCCAGATAGACGATCAGGTCGGAAACCAGGCTGCCTCGGATGACCGATGGGATCTGCTGCAGGTGCGCAAAGCTCGGCGTACGTACCCGGGTGCGGTAGCTCATGGTGCTGCCGTCGCTGGTCAGGTAGTAGCTGTTGATCCCTTTGGTGGCTTCAATCATCTGGAATGATTCGTTGGCTGGCATCACCGGGCCCCAGGAAACCTGCAGGAAGTGGGTGATCAGCGTTTCAATGTGCTGCAGCGTGCGCTCTTTCGGCGGCGGCGTGGTCAGCGGGTGATCGGCCTTGAACGGACCTTCCGGCATGTTGTTCAGGCACTGTTCGAGGATGCGCAGGCTCTGGCGCAGCTCTTCCACCTTCAGCATCACGCGGGTGTAGCAGTCGCTGTTGCCGTCGCCCACTGGCACTTCGAAGTCGAAGTTCTCATAGCCGGAGTAAGGACGCCATTTACGCACGTCGAACTCAACGCCGGTAGCACGCAGGCCGGCACCGGTCACACCCCACTCCAGCGCTTCCTTGGCGTTGTAAGACGCTACGCCGATGGAACGGCCTTTCAGGATGCTGTTCTTCAGCGCCGCTTTCACGTAAGAATCCAGACGTTTCGGCATCCAGTCGAGGAATTCACGCAGCAGGCGATCCCAACCGCGCGGCAGATCGTGCGCGACGCCGCCGATGCGGAACCAGGCCGGGTGCATACGGAAGCCGGTGATCGCTTCCACCAGATCGTAGATTTTCTGACGGTCGGTAAAGGCGAAGAACACCGGGGTCATCGCGCCGACGTCCTGAATGAAGGTGGAGATATACAGCAGGTGGCTGTTGATACGGAACAGCTCGGACAGCATCACGCGGATAGTGTCGACGCGCTCAGGCACCTTAATGCCGGCCAGCTTCTCGACCGCCAGCACGTAAGGCATTTCGTTCACGCAGCCGCCGAGATACTCGATGCGGTCGGTGTACGGAATGTAGCTGTGCCAGGATTGACGCTCGCCCATCTTCTCGGCGCCGCGGTGGTGATAACCGATGTCCGGCACGCAGTCGACGATCTCTTCGCCGTCCAGCTGCAGAATGATGCGGAACGCACCGTGCGCAGACGGGTGGTTCGGGCCGAGGTTGAGGAACATGAAGTCTTCGTTCTCGGTGCCGCGCTTCATGCCCCAGTCTTCCGGCTTGAAGGTCAGCGCTTCCATCTCCAGATCTTCTTTCTGCTTGGTCAGCACGAAAGGATCGAATTCGGTGGCGCGCGCCGGGTAGTCCTTGCGCAGCGGGTGCCCTTCCCAGGTCTGCGGCATCATGATGCGCGACAGGTGCGGGTGGCCGTCGAAGGTGATGCCGAACATTTCCCAGGTTTCGCGCTCATACCAGTTGGCGTTCGGGAATACCTTGGTCGCCGTGGGCACGTGCAGGTCTTTTTCAGACAGCGCCACCTTCAGCATGATGTCGCGGTTGCGCTCGATGGAAATCAGATGGTAGAAAACGGAGAAATCCGCAGCGGGCAGGCCGTCGCGGTGGGTGCGAAGACGTTCGTCCACGCCATGCAGATCGAACAGCATGACATACGGCTTCGGCTGTTTTCTCAGGAACGTCATTACTTCCAGTAACTGGTCAGGTTTAACCCATACCACGGGCATGCCGGTACGGGTGGCCTGAACAGTAAAGGCTTCCGGCCCAAAACGGTTGCGCAGTTCGCCGATCACCGGGTCGTCAAGGTGATCTCGGGTCTGCCAGGCAGGCAAGGCGTCGTGCGTCGTCAAATCTGTCATAATTTTTTTTCACCACACTAAAGGGTTATTCGCCGCAAGTTTCACTTTTCGCTGTGTTAACCAATAGCGCACTAAGATGGACGTTAAATGAACGTCTTAAATCTCGTCAGGCGTCCGGAGGTTGGTCACCGCGATGCGCTCGCCGTGTTTACGCTCTCTTTCAGACTGCATATTGGCGCGGTAAACGCCCTGATCGCCGACAACCCACGACAGCGGGCGACGTTCTTTGCCGATAGATTCCTGCAGCAGCATCAGCGCTTGCATGTAGGCTTCCGGACGCGGTGGGCAGCCGGGAATGTACACGTCGACCGGCAGGAACTTGTCCACGCCCTGCACCACGGAATAGATGTCGTACATACCACCGGAGTTGGCGCAGGCGCCCATCGAGATCACCCACTTCGGTTCCAGCATCTGCTCGTACAGGCGCTGGATGACCGGGGCCATCTTGGTGAAACAGGTACCGGCCACCACCATCAGGTCAGCCTGACGCGGGGAGGCGCGCAACACTTCCGCACCGAAACGCGCCACGTCGTGAACGGCGGTAAACGACGTCACCATCTCCACGTAACAGCACGAAAGGCCGAAGTTATACGGCCAAATAGAGTTTTTACGCCCCCAGTTCACCATGTCATGCAGCGCATGTTCGAGTTTACCCATGTAAACCGTGCGGTGGACCTGTTGTTCCAGGGGATCGGCGACGATCTCCTGTTTTTGCAGGGGATAACGGTCGTTCTCACCGTTCGGGTCTATGCGGGTGAGCGTATAGTCCATCTTAATGCCTCGCTGTTACTGCGGATGACTGTTGGTGTTAGTGATCGTGCTCGGTTTGCTGCGGCGTTGGGAACGCGCCGGAGTCCAATCCAACGCGCCGATGCGCACCAGATAAACCAGACCGGCCAATAGCACCAAAATGAAAATGGCGGCTTCGATAAAGCCTACCCAACCGCTCTCGCGAACCGAGACCGACCAGGCATACAGGTATAAGGCTTCAACGTCGAAAATAACGAAGAACATGGCCACCAGGTAGAACTTGGCGGACAAGCGCATGCGCGCCGTGCCGACCGAGTCGATGCCTGATTCAAACGGGGTGTGTTTGGCGCGCGCCCGGGCTCTCCCGCCCAAGAAGAACGCGCCCAGCAGCATTAAGCCGCAGAGCCCGATAGCCACAACGAGAAATACGGCGAGCGCCCAGTGATGAGCGATAACTTCAGTGGTTGTTGACATACTCTATGCTTACTCATCAAAAGTGGCGTCGATCGCACTGCTCTTGTCACCGGCAGTTAGTGCGCCACATCGATTTAAGGGAAGGATAAATAACCACACAAACAAACTGCTTTTACAGCGAGTTAGGCAGCGTTTTTCTGTGGGCTTTTTACTCCTTTCTATAACCTTTTGTCAACTTTGACAAAAGTATCTACACACTAGTTTACATACGTATCATTTGATTAACATTTGATGCGCCAGGGACAGGCTAAATCGTGTCAGTTAATTTTTGTGTAGAAACAGATAGATATAAACCAACATGCACATTTCAGTTTTACTATACCATTGTCTCAGGAATTCCCTGTTCTTCCACTCACTACCTAGGGGTATTTTTTTGATCCAGGACACGTTTTCAGCATAAATCCTCAAAAAAAGTGTGGCCCTTTAACAATTTTCCTCAAATTGAGCCGCAAAAACGGCCGCTATAAGCTAACAAAATACCCCTGCTATTACCATGCCTTTAACCCATTCAATCTTATTGCTCAAAAAACGAACTTAGCGTATTAAACCCGGCCAAACTCTCTTTTCATTAACGCTTAAAAGTTAACAAAACAGCCAATTCAATTGAAAATACAAGCCAAATACATATAAATAAATTTTTAGGTAAAAAAAGGGCAAAAAAAACCTCCGCCGAAGCAGAGGTTTTTCATCAGATATCGCGCCGCGACGTTATTCTTCTTCGTCCACCAGGCTGGCGTCATCCTGATCGCTCTGGAGACCGCCTTCCGCACCGTTGAAGCCATAGCCGTCATTGCCGCCCTGCATCGCGCTGAAGATGGCCATCGCCAGCTCGTTGCTGCACTGCGCGTTTTTGCACAGCGCATACTGGGTATCCGGCAGCGGCGGCAAACCTTCCACCGCGCCCAGCACCCGCAGATCGGGGCTCATCATCTCGATCGGCCGTGCGGTCACGCCCAGGCCGGCTTTACAGGCCGCCCGCACCGCGGACAGCGTGGAGGCGACGTAGGCGATACGCCACGGAATACCGGCTTCGTCCAACTGTTTAATCGCCAGCGCGCGGAACGGGCTTGGCTCATCCATTACCACCAGCGGGATCGGTTCGCCGGCCTGATAGTGATAATCGGCGGCGCAATACCACAGCGTCGGCGACGTGCGCAGCACGATGTGCGGGTGCCCGGCAGGATCGGCCGTGGTCACCGCCAGATCGATCTCGCCCTCTTCCAGCAGATCGACCATCGTCGTACTGCGCTTTACGCGCACGTCAATGGCCAGCTTCGGATAGATGGCGGTCACGCGGTTCAACAGGAAAGGCAGAATGGTATCGGCGGTGTCGTCGGAAGCACCGATGGTCAGAACACCTTTTATATTGTTGTACATCAGCGAGGTACAGGCTTCGTCGTTAAAGCGCAGGATCTTCCTGGCATAACCGAGAAGCTGAATACCATGCTCAGTCAGGAGTTTGTTGCGCCCATGGCGGGCAAACAGTTCTTTGCCGACCAGTTGCTCTAATCGCTGCATTTGTTGACTGACGGCTGATTGAGTACGGCAAACGGCAACAGCCGCCGCGGCGAAGGTATTCAAATCAGCAACCGCAACAAAGGTTCTTAGCAGATCGAGGTCGAGATTAAGTATCGGACGATTTGCAGTTGTCATAGTGTATTCTTCACTTTTTTAAATTCTAATTTACGAACTACTACCCTGGTGTGTTTCTCAGACGCCGTTGAAAAGGACGGCGCCTGTTATGACAGTACCCCACTCATAAGTGGAGGGCAAAAAAATTACTTATGATTCGTTACCTCTATCGCTTTTTAAAATGCGATCTATCGATGCTGCTTATAGAACGCGGGGGACTGAATACCGGTGAAAAGGGAAAACCCCCACCGAACCTGAGATTTTACTCATTCATACTGCCTAATTTCCACTCCATTCGTGCTACTGAGAACCCTTATCAACCGGCCTTCAGACTGCATTCCAGAGCAAAAAAGATAAATAATTAACGGTACCGACTTCGTGTTACTACTCAATGAATTTAATAAATTCAATCAGTAAGATTTTTGCTTTAAATAATAATCTTATAACCACATAAACAATGCTTAAGGTAAAATATAAAGTAAAGCTAATGTAAATATGTCATTTTCCTTAGTGTGGTGCGCGAACCGGCACCCCGCTATCAGACTACTCCGGTATTATCGTTCCTTTACAGTTTATTGAAGCCGATTCTCCCTTTCGGCTTATCAGTTCACTGCTGCCGGCCGCGATCGCCGGCACGTCGCGTTTATCGATGCGGGATTTATCAGAACAAAACCCTAGTAAAATTATAGTTCATGAAATTATAAACCACAAAATAACTTTACCTTTGCTTATCATAACTAAAATCCCCCGTTACGACATGCATTTGCACCAAAGGCGTGCAAAACCCTTCAAAAGCAACTACGCCAGGAGTACATTGGGCGAGTTGCGGCGTCCCACGGTAGGAGCGCCCCTATCCCAGCAAAAGGCTCAACTTTTTATGTCCCCCATTGAGAAATCCAGCAAACTGGACAACGTCTGCTATGACATTCGCGGCCCGGTGCTTAAAGAAGCTAAACGTCTTGAAGAAGAAGGCAACAAAGTCCTGAAACTGAACATCGGCAACCCTGCCCCGTTCGGTTTCGACGCCCCGGACGAAATCCTGGTCGACGTGATCCGCAATCTGCCCACGGCGCAAGGCTACTCCGATTCCAAAGGCCTCTTCTCGGCGCGTAAAGCGATCATGCAGCACTACCAGGCGCGCAACATGCGTGACGTGACCGTTGAGGATATCTACATTGGCAACGGCGTCTCGGAGCTGATCGTCCAATCCATGCAGGCGTTGCTCAACAGCGGCGACGAAATGCTGGTGCCGGCGCCGGACTACCCGCTGTGGACCGCCGCGGTATCGCTGTCCGGCGGCAAGGCCGTGCACTACCTGTGCGATGAGCAGGCCGGCTGGTTCCCGGATCTGGACGACATCATCAGCAAGATCACCCCGCGCACTCGCGGCATCGTGATCATCAACCCGAACAACCCGACCGGCGCGGTTTACAGCAAAGCGTTGCTGGAACAGATCGTCGAGATCGCCCGTCAACACAACCTGATCATCTTCGCCGACGAGATCTACGACAAGATCCTGTACGACGACGCCGAGCACCACTCGATCGCCGCACTGGCGCCGGATCTGCTGACCGTGACCTTCAACGGCCTGTCGAAAACCTACCGCGTGGCGGGCTTCCGCCAGGGCTGGATGGTGCTGAACGGGCCGAAGAAGCATGCCAAAGGCTATATCGAAGGGCTGGAGATGCTGGCTTCGATGCGCCTGTGCGCCAACGTGCCGATGCAGCACGCCATTCAAACCGCGCTGGGCGGTTATCAGAGCATCAGCGAATTCATTCAGCCCGGCGGCCGTTTGTACGAACAGCGCAATCGCACCTGGGAACTGCTCAACGATATCCCAGGCGTCTCTTGCGTGAAGCCACAGGGCGCGCTGTATATGTTCCCGCGCATCGACGCCAAGCGCTTCAACATCCACGACGACCAGAAGCTGGTGCTGGATCTGCTGCTGCAGGAAAAAGTGCTGCTGGTGCAAGGCTCCGCGTTCAACTGGCCTTACCCGGATCACGTGCGTATCGTCACCCTGCCGCGCGTAGACGAACTGGAAATGGCGGTCGGCAAGCTGGGCCGCTTCCTGGAAGGTTACCACCAGTAATCGCCTGGGGCGCAGCGCCTTGCTGCGCCCTTCTCTCATTGCCCGGTTGCAAAATTCGCCGTCACTGCTTCACAATGGGGCCCTCACTTGCCGTTAAAGAGAGCACCATGAGCCAGAGCCATTTCTTCGCCCATCTGTCCCGCCTGAAACTGATCAACCGCTGGCCACTGATGCGCAACGTGCGTACCGAGAACGTCTCCGAACACAGTCTGCAGGTGGCCTTTGTCGCCCATGCGTTGGCAGTGATCAAGAACCGCAAATTCAACGGCAACCTCAATGCCGACCGCGTTGCGCTGTTGGCGATGTATCACGACGCCAGCGAAGTGATCACCGGCGACATGCCGACGCCGATCAAGTACTACAATCCGCAGATCGCCCACGAATACAAGAAGATCGAAAAGATCGCCCAGCAAAAGCTGCTGGACATGATCCCTGCGGAGCTGCGCAACGATTTTCGCACCATTCTCGATGAGCACTACTACAGTGAAGATGAAAAGCAGGTGGTCAAGCAGGCGGACGCGCTGTGTGCCTACCTGAAATGCCTGGAGGAACTCTCTGCCGGCAACAACGAATTCACCCTGGCCAAGGCGCGGCTGGATAAAACCCTGGAACAGCGCCGCAGCCCGGAAATGGACTATTTCATGGACGTGTTCATTCCCAGCTTCAGCCTGTCATTGGACGAAATCAGCCTCGACAGCTCGCTGTAACCCCGCGGGCGCAGCCTCGCTGCGCCGCTAAAAGCCGTAGAGCCATGGCACCACGATCACGCTGACCGCCATCACCAGCAGAGTGAACGGCACGCCGAGACGCACGAAATCGCCGAACTTGTAATTGCCCGGCCCCAGCACCAGCGTGTTGACCGGTGAAGAGACCGGCGTCATAAAGGCGGCGGACGCAGCGATGGCGATGATCATCGCGAACGGGTATGGCGAGACGCCCATTTCGCGCGCGGCGGCAATGGCGATCGGCGCCATCAGCACCGCCGTCGCGGTATTGGAAATAAACAGGCCAATGGTGGCACACAAGACGAACAGGCACAGCAGCATCACGCGCGGCCCCGCGCCGCCGGCGACGTCCATCAACCCGCGGACGATCAGATCCACGCCGCCGGTCTTTTGCAGCGCCTGCGCGAACGGCATCATGCCGACGATCAAAATGATGCTCGGCCAATGGATCGACTTATAGGCGCTCTCCATGTCGATACAGCGGAACTTGCCCATCAGCAGGCAGGCGATCAGCGCCGCGATCGGGTTGGGAATTTCGTCGGTCAGCATCATCGCCACCATCAACGCCAGGCAAAACAGCGCGTGCGGCGCCTGGGTGATGGCCGGCGCCACTTCGTCCACTTCGGCCGGCAGGTTGAGCACGATAAAGTCGTGGGTTTTGGCCTGCAGCTGACGAATCGCCTTCCAGTCGCCGATCACCAGCAAAATGTCGCCCAGCTCCAGCGGCTCGTCCACCAGCTTGCCGCTCAGAGTCTCGCCGTGGCGGCGGATGCCCACCACATTCAGATCGTAGCGGCTGCGGAACGCTGCTTCACGCAGGCTTTTGCCCAGCAGCGCCGAGTCCGGGATCAGCGACACTTCGGCCATGCCGACGTTGCGCGACTGTTCAGAGAAGTAATCGCCGCGCAGCACCATCGGCTCCAGCCGCTGCTCGCCGCAGAATTCGCGCAGATCGACCTGGCTGTCCGACATGTCGATCAAGAGGACGTCGCCCTCGCGCAGCTCGGTGCTGCCGGAGGCGCTGACCATCACCCGCCGGAAGCGTTTCCAGCGCTCGATGCCCACCACG
Organism: Serratia sp. CY43202; assembly: GCF_052168755.1. Lineage (NCBI taxonomy): Bacteria > Pseudomonadati > Pseudomonadota > Gammaproteobacteria > Enterobacterales > Yersiniaceae > Serratia > Serratia sp. CY43202. Next base: position 180,092 of record NZ_JBJNMB010000001.1, on the reverse strand, counting down.
TTGGCACCATAGCGCGCACGCAGGTGCAGTTCATCCAGCGAACGTCCGATCAGCGGCGAAGCGCTGCGGACAGCCAGCCGCCGCGCGCGGCCGGTCAGCTTGTAATCACGGATCAGGTCGCGGAAGGTGCGACGCTGCCAGTCATCGCCGGCTTTGCCGGTGTCACCGCTGCCCAGCCAACGCCGGGCGATCAGCATGTAGCCGACGCCCAGCGCCAGCACCACCAGGCCAATGGGCGTCACGCTGAAGAAACCGAAACCATGGATGCCTTCCCGCACCAGTTCGCTGTTGACCACCATGTTGGGCGGCGTGGCCACCAGCGTCATCATGCCGCTGATAAGCCCAGCGAAGCTGAGCGGCATCATCAGCCGCCCCGGCGCGATCTTCATTCTGGCCGTCACGCTGAGCACCACCGGGATAAAGATCGCCACCACGCCGGTCGAGCTCATGAACGCGCCCAGCCCGGCGACCGTCACCATCAGCAGCATCAACATTTTGGTTTCGCTGCTGCCGGCCACTTTCACCAGCCAGTCGCCCACCTGATAAGCCACGCCGGTGCGCACCAGCCCTTCGCCGATCACGAACAGTGCGGCGATCAAAATCATGTTGGGATCGCTGAAACCGACCGTCGCTTCCTGCAGGCTGAGCGTGCCGCTCAGCACGAAGGCGATAATCACCAACAGCGCCACCACGTCCATCCGCAGCTTGTTGGTGGTAAACAGCACGATGGCAATCAGCAGTAAACTCAGCACCCACAGTAATTCGCTGTTCAAAACGGCCTCATCCGGCAAATGTCCAAAGGTCTAAAAAATAGCATAAAAAAACCCCGCCGAAGCGGGGTCTAATCAATTAGGGTGAAGATAATGCCACTCAGGCCAGCCGGCGAACGATCGCGCCCTGCGCCGTTTTATCGACGGCGATCTGCGCCAGCGAATCCAGCCGCAGGTCGACCTGCTCCAGCTTCGGCGCATCGGCCGGGGCGTTGACCGCAATCACCTGACAGCCCGCAGCCAGACCCGAAAGAATGCCGGCCGGCGCGTCTTCAACCACCACGCACTCGTGCGGCGCCAGCCCCAAGCGCTCGGCGCCCAGCAGGTAGGCATCGGGCTGTGGCTTACCGTGTTTAACCTGCTCGGCGGTGATGAACACCGCCGGCTGCGGCAAACCGCCGGCCTGGCGGCGAGCACCGGCCACTGGCACCGAACCGGAGGTGACGATCGCCCAAGGGATGCCGAGCGCGTTCAGGCGCTCCAGCAGCGCGATGGCGCCCGGCAGCGCGCGAACGCCGTCGGTATCCTGCGCTTCCACCTGCTCCAGCAGTTGGAACTCGCTCTGAATTTCCGCTTCGCTTTCGTCCGGCATAAAGTGGCGCAGAGAAGTAATGGCCTGTTTACCGTGAATGAAGTCCAGCACCGCTTGCGGATCGACGCCGCGGCGCTCGGCCCAGTGCGTCCAGGCACGCTCTACCGCCGGCAGAGAATCCACCAGGGTGCCATCAAGATCGAACAGAAAACCCTTACACTCCACAGAAAACCTCTTCTTAATCAAGCATTGATGATTTGCGCTATCTCAACGGCGCTCAAGTGATACTGGCGCGGACAGGCCAGCCAGATCGCCAGCATACGCTGGTACTTTTCCCACATTTTGGTCTGGGCGTTAAAACCGTGGCTACCGGAATCGAAGTGAGTATAACGCCCCTCGGTGCTGACCAGGAAACGCACGTAGCTCAGGTAGCGCGCCTCGGTAGCGGCGTCGAAGCCGAGAAACGCCAGGCGGCGCTCGTCCAGATCCTGCTTCTCTTTCAGGTTGCCCCAGGAAACCTGCAGCGCATGGTGCATCTCCATCACGTTGATGATGGTGCGGCACACCTCTTCGCTCAGTTCGCCGAAGTCGCGATCCAGTTCGCGCATTTGCAAACCGAAGCCGCGTTCGACGATGGTTTGCAACCGGCGATAACGGTCGCCGTTGTCCGGATCGAGCAGGGTCATCATCTTGTACTGGTTCGACAGGATCAGCCGCTGGGCGTTGGTCATTTCCATCAGGATTTCCTCATTTCTGTGTGATGGCGGGAGCATCGCACAGCGCAAGAACGCAGGAAATCACAACTCGACCGTTCTTTGATTTAAACCGGGGTTATTGCCGCTTTGACGAGAAAGGCCGCATCAGCGCGGCCTTTTTTCATTTACAGATCGTCGAGGAAGGTTTTGTCCAGCTGCTTGAAGGCGCGCTTGAGCAGATCGGCCAACGTCTGATAGGTCGGCGTGCCTTCGAGCGGCGCCACCGCCTGCCCGGCTTCCGTCAGCTTGTTGCGCACCTCATGGAACCATTGCAGCAGCGTCGGCGGCAGCGGCGTGACCGAACGGCGCCCCAGCCACCACAAGCCCTGCATCGGCAGGCTGCAGGCGAACAGCGCGGTGGCGATCGCCGGGCCCAGCTGGCCGCCCAGCGCGATCTGCCAGGTCAGCGTGAAAATCGCCAACGGCGGCATGAAACGGATAGCGAAACGGGTGGCACGCGCAACGCGATTCTCCGGAAAGACCGGTGCCAGACGTTTGTCCGACGGCCAGGTTTTCATATAATGCTGCCCGCGCTGGAAGACCTGAAACCAGCTTACGGAACCGGACGGTTTGCTCGTCATTGCGTACCTCAACGTCACGTAAAGAAACTAAAAGCGTGCTGCCAGAGACCATACTAAAAAATTTGAAGCTTTAAATTTATTTTGTGTTTGCACCGGGCTATCGGTATCCTAAGCCGGCCTTGTGGCCGGTAGAAGATGACGTAAATTTTGTCAACTTTTAGCCCTATAAAAATCAAGATTATTTAAACCGCAGAGAAATCATCGGTTTTTCCATCATCCTGTGATTTGTGCACTTCACATGATGTTAATCATAAATGTCATCGGCACTATGCGCTACGCTTGTTGTCTGATTGACGATTAATTCACCACGTGTGTTCGATTTTCTTTTAACAACACGACTATTTAAGTAGGTACTTCCATGTCGAGTAAGCTAGTACTGGTTCTTAACTGCGGCAGTTCTTCTCTGAAATTCGCCATCATCGATGCCGTTAACGGCGACGAATTCCTCTCCGGTTTGGCCGAGTGTTTCCACCTGCCTGAAGCTCGCATCAAGTGGAAAATGGACGGCGCCAAACACGAAGCTGCCCTGGGGGCCGGCGCTGCACACAGCGAAGCGCTGAACTTCATTGTTAATACTATTCTGGCACAAAAACCAGAGCTTTCCGCGCAGCTGACCGCTATCGGCCACCGCATCGTGCACGGCGGCGAGAAGTTCACCGCTTCTGCCGTGATCAACGACGAAGTTCTGCAGGGTATCAAAGATTCCGTGCCGTTTGCACCACTGCACAACCCAGCTCACCTGATCGGCATCGCGGAAGCGCTGAAATCCTTCCCTAACCTGGCCGACAAGAACGTTGCCGTGTTCGACACCGCGTTCCACCAGACTATGCCGGAAGAATCTTACCTGTACGCCCTGCCGTACAGCCTGTACCGCGACCACGGCGTTCGCCGCTACGGCGCACACGGCACCAGCCACTTCTACGTGACTCAAGAAGCCGCGAAGATGCTGAACAAGCCGGTAGAAGAAGTGAACGTGATCACTTGCCACCTGGGCAACGGCGGCTCCGTCACCGCAGTGCGCAACGGCCAGTGCGTTGACACCTCCATGGGTCTGACCCCGCTGGAAGGCCTGGTGATGGGCACCCGCAGCGGTGACATCGATCCGGCTATCATCTTCCACCTGCACGATTCTCTGGGCATGAGCGTTGACCAGATCAACAAGATGCTGACCAAAGAATCCGGCCTGCTGGGCCTGACCGAAGTCACCAGCGACTGCCGTTACGTTGAAGACAACTACGACAGCAAAGCCGACGCCAAACGCGCCATGGACGTGTTCTGCCACCGTCTGGCCAAATACGTCGGCGCCTACAGCGCGCTGATGGAAGGCCGTCTGGACGCGGTGATCTTCACCGGCGGCATCGGCGAGAACGCCGGCATGGTGCGTGAGCTGACCCTGAACAAACTGGGCCTGCTGGGCTTCGAAATCGACCACGACCGCAACATGGCCGCTCGCTTCGGCAAATCCGGCGCCATCACCAAAGACGGCAGCCGCCTGGCGCTGGTGATCCCGACCAACGAAGAGTTGGTCATCGCGCAGGACGCATCCCGCCTGACCGCGTAATGCTCTCAAAACACCGTCAGCCCAGGCTGACGGTGTTGTTTTAGCCTCATGTTAATCGTGAAGAGGACTATTCTGTGTCACGTACTATTATGTTGATCCCCACCGGCACCAGCGTCGGCCTGACCAGCGTCAGCCTGGGTGTCATCCGCTCCATGGAGCAAAAAGGCGTTCGTCTGAGCGTGTTCAAGCCTATCGCTCAACCGCGCACCGGCGACAACGCGCTCGACCAGACCACCACCATCATCCGCAGCAGCAACTCCACCATTACGGCGGCCGAACCGCTGCGCATGGACTACGTTGAGGGCCTGCTGAGCTCCAACCAGCAAGACGTGCTGATGGAAGAGATCGTGGCGCGTTACCACGAGAACACCAAAGACGCGGAAGTGGTGCTGATCGAAGGCCTGGTGCCGACTCGCAAACACCAGTTCGCCAACGCGCTGAACTACGAGATCGCCAAAACCCTGAACGCCGAGATCGTCTTCGTGCTGGCGCTGGGCAACGACTCCCCGGCGCAGCTGAAAGAGCGCATCGAACTGGCGCGCACCAGCTTCGGCGGCAGCAAGAACAAAAACATCACCGGCGTTATCATCAACAAGCTGAACGCACCGGTCGACGATCAGGGCCGTACCCGTCCTGACCTGTCCGAAATCTTCGACGACTCCACCAAAGCCAGCATCGCCCACGTCGATCCTGCGCAGCTGTTCGCCAACAGCCCGCTGCCGGTTCTGGGCTGCGTGCCGTGGAGCTTCGATCTGATCGCCACCCGCGCCATCGACATGGCTCGCCACCTGAAGGCCCGCGTGGTCAACGAAGGCGACATCATGACCCGCCGCGTGAAGTCCGTGACCTTCTGTGCGCGCAGCATCCCGCACATGCTGGAACACTTCCGCCCAGGCTCTCTGCTGGTGACCTCCGCAGACCGTCCTGACGTGCTGGTCTCCGCCTGCCTGGCGGCGATGAACGGCGTGGAAATCGGCGCCATCCTGCTGACCGGCGGCTACGCCATCGACGAGCCGATCAAGAAGCTGTGCGAACGCGCCTTCCAAACCGGCCTGCCGGTGTTCATGGTTGACACCAACACCTGGCAAACCTCGCTGAGCCTGCAGAGCTTCAACCTCGAAGTGCCGGCGGACGACCACCAGCGCATCGAGAAAGTGCAGAACTACGTGGCCAGCCACATCAACACCGAGTGGATCGACTCGCTGACCGCCACCTCTGAGCGTTCACGCCGCCTGTCTCCACCGGCGTTCCGTTACGAACTGACCGAGCTGGCGCGTAAAGCCGGCAAGCGCATCGTGCTGCCGGAAGGCGACGAGCCGCGTACCGTAAAAGCGGCGGCCATCTGTGCCGAACGCGGCATCGCGGAATGCGTGCTGCTCGGCAACCCGGACGAGATCCAGCGCGTAGCGGCAGCGCAGGGCGTTGAGCTGGGCAAAGGCATCGAAATCGTCGATCCGGTCGCCGTACGTGAAAACTACGTGCCGCGTCTGGTTGAGCTGCGCAAGAGCAAGGGCATGACCGAAGTGGTCGCGCGCGAGCAGCTGGAAGACAACGTGGTGCTCGGCACCCTGATGTTGGAACAAGGCGAAGTCGACGGTCTGGTCTCCGGCGCGGTTCACACCACCGCCAACACCATCCGTCCGCCGTTGCAGCTGATCAAAACCGCACCGGGCAGCTCGCTGGTGTCCTCCGTATTCTTCATGCTGTTGCCTGACCAGGTACTGGTCTACGGCGACTGCGCGATCAACCCGGATCCGACCGCCGAGCAGCTGTCTGAAATCGCCATCCAGTCTGCGGATTCCGCCGCGGCCTTCGGCATCGAGCCGCGCGTAGCGATGATCTCCTACTCCACCGGTAACTCCGGTGCGGGCAGCGACGTCGAGAAAGTGCGCGAAGCGACCCGTCTGGCGCAGGAAAAACGCCCGGATCTGATCATCGACGGCCCGCTGCAGTACGACGCCGCCATCATGGCCGACGTTGCCAAGTCCAAGGCGCCGAACTCACCGGTAGCCGGCCAGGCGACCGTGTTCATCTTCCCGGATTTGAACACCGGCAACACCACCTACAAAGCGGTACAGCGTTCCGCTGACCTGGTTTCCATCGGCCCTATGCTGCAAGGCATGCGTAAGCCGGTGAACGACCTGTCGCGCGGCGCACTGGTTGACGATATCGTCTACACCGTTGCGCTGACGGCGATCCAGTCTTCCCAGGCTGACGCTGCCGCCGCCAAGGCCTGATATTCTTCAGGTTGAGCGATAAAAAAGCGCCGGTCATTGACCGGCGCTTTTCTTTTGCGTTCCCTAACGCGCCAGCAACTGCCCGGCAGCCTCCAGAATATGCTCGGCGGTCAGGCCATACTCCTGCTGTAAAAACGCCTGGGTGCCCACCTGGCCGTAACGCTCCTTCACCCCCACGCGCCGCATCGGCGTCGGGCATTCCTCTGCCAGCACCTCCGCCACTGCGGATCCCAACCCGTTATGAATGCTGTGGTTTTCACAGGTGACGATGCGTCCGGTCTTGGCCGCGTAGGTTTTGATCAGTTCACGGTCGATAGGCTTGAGGGTGAACATATCGATCACTGCCGCGCTGACGCCCTGCTGCGCCAGCATCTGCGCCGCCTTCAGCGCCTCCGCCACCATGATGCCATTGGCAATCAGCGTAATGTCGTCGCCGTCGCGCAGCAGGTTGCCCTTGCCGATGGTAAAGCGCGAGCCTTCCTGGTAAATGCGCGTCGCCTGCTTGCGGATGGTGCGCACCCAGTAGAAGCCGCGTAGATCCATCAGCTGGCGCAGAATGTCGGCGAACATGGTAGCGTCGGTCACTTCCAGCACCACCGAGTGCGCCAGCCCGCGCACGATGCCCATGTCCTCGAACGACATGTGGGTGCCGCCGTTGTGGCAGGCGCTCACCCCGGCGTCGGAGGCGATCACCTTGACGTTGTTGCGCTGATAATCCAGCGACATGAACAGCTGATCGAAACAGCGGCGGCTGGCGAAGGCGGTAAAGGTATGCACGAACGGCACCCTGCCGGTGAGCGACAGCCCGGCGGCGACGCCGATCACGTTGGCCTCCATGATGCCGCAGTTAATCACGTGCTGCGGGTGATCCTTGTGCACGCCGTCCATCGCCATCGAGCTCATCAAATCGGCCTCCAGCGCGATGATCGGTGCGCCCGCTTCTATCTGCCGACGCACCGCGCCGGCATAGACTTTGCGCATTTCGACGGCGTCGTTTTCCAACTGGGTCACTACGTTAAACATGGGCGGCCTCCAGTTCGGCGATGGCTTTTTCGATTTCCAGCTGCACGTCCGGCGTCAGGCGCAGGTGGTGTGAGTTCGACAGGTTTTCCAGATAGGTCACCCCCTGTCCCTTGATGCTGTCGAGCACGATCGCCAGCGGCCGCTGTTCACCGCCGCGCGCCGGCGCCACCGCCGCCAGCAGCGCCGCGATGTCGTCGCCCTTGATGGTCTGCACCTCAAAGCCGAAAGCGCGGAACTTGGCGGCCAGATCGAACGGTTGGATCACCTCGTCCAGCGCACCGTCTAGCTGTTGCTTGTTGTAATCGATGAACAGCGTCAGGTTGTTCAGGTTGTGGTGGGCGATAAACTGGAACGCCTCCCAGCACTGCCCTTCGTTCAGCTCACCGTCGCCGAGGATGCTGAACACCCGGTTACGACGCCCCGCCAGCCGATGGGATAACGCCATGCCGGCGGCGATCGACACGCCCTGCCCCAGTGAACCGGTGGTGGCGTCCACGCCGCGCGTGCGCAATCGGTCCGGGTGGCTAGGCAGACGCGTGCCGTTCTGGTTGAGGGTCTTCAGCTCCGCCAGCGGGAAGTAGCCCTTGATCGCCAGCGTGCTGTACAGCGCCGGGCCGGCGTGCCCCTTCGACAGCACGAAGTCATCGCGCTCCGGCCAGTCCGGATCCGCCGGATCGATACGCATCACGCTGCCGTACAGCACCGCCAGCGTCTCCACCACCGACATGCAGCCACCGTAGTGGCCGAAGCCCAGCCCGGTCAACGCCTTCAATGTTTCCAGGCGGATCGCGCGCGCCAGGGTCTGCAGCTCTTCAATTTCCGTTTCGCTCGTTGTGTCGTTCATCAGTCTGCCCTCGTTATTTCTCGACGCGGTCAGCGGCCGGCGCGCCTTTGCGTTTTCCCAGGAAGTTATGCGCCACCAGCAGCGCGAACACGGCGACGATCGCCAGCATGATCATCTCCTTCGACATAAAGCGCGCCATGTTGCCCAGCAGGATGCCGATCACGCCGAAGTCGGCGTCGGAGAAGGTGGTGTTGGCAAAGCCAAGCGCCCCCAGCACCGGCAACAGCAGCACCGGCAGGAAGGTGATCAGCAGCCCGTTGGCGAAGGCGCCCAGCATCGCGCCGCGCCGCCCGCCGGTGGCGTTGCCGAACACCCCGGCGGTAGCGCCGGTGAAGAAATGCGGCACCACGCCGGGCAGGATCAGCACCATTTTCAGCTGCCCCAGCAGGAACAGCCCGGCCAACCCGCCAAGGAAGCTGAACAGGAAGCCGATCAGCACCGCGTTGGGGGCATAGGGGTAGACCACCGGGCAATCCAGCGCCGGCCGCGCGTTAGGCACCAGCTTTTCCGAGAAACCGGTGAACGCCGGCACGATCTCCGCCAGAATCAAGCGCACGCCTTGCAGAATGATGAATACCCCGGCGGCGAAGGTGATGGCCTGGATAATCGAATACACCAGGTAGTTCTGGCCGCCGCTGAGCTCGCTTTCCACATAGGCCCGCCCGGCGCAGATCGCCAGGATCAGGTAGATGACAATCATGGTCATCGAGATCGAAATGGAACTGTCACGCAAGAAACTGAGGTTTTTCGGCAGGTTCATCTCCTCGGTCGAGCGCGAGTTTTTGCCCACCTTCGAGCCGATCCAGCCGGACAACACATAGCCCAGGGTGCCGAAGTGGCCGAAAGCGATATCGTCGTTGCCGGTAATGCGGCGCATATAGCGCTGGGCGATCGCCGGGAAGAACCCCATCACCAGCCCCAGGGTCAGCGCACCGGTAAACACCAACTGCACGCCCTCGAAGCCCGCCACCGTCAGGATGATGCCGATCATGCAGGCCATGTAGAAGGTGTGGTGGCCGGTCAGGAAGATGTATTTCAGCCGGGTGAACCGTGCCACCACGATGTTCGCCACCATGCCGAACGCCATGATCAACGCGGTGGAGGCGCCGTATTTCTCCAGCGCGATGGAGACGATCGCTTCATTGTTCGGGATGATGCCCTGAATATTGAACGCATGTTCGAACATGCCGCCTAGCGGATTGAGCGATCCGACCAATACCGTGGCACCGCCGCCCAAAACGATAAAGCCGAGAATAGTTTTTACCGTGCCTTTCACCACGTCGGAAAACGATTTCTTTTGCGCCAGCAAACCGATCAGCGCAATAAGCCCGACCAGCACCGAAGGCACCTTTAATATATCCACCACAAACTTAAGCGTTTCCTGGATAAACATATCCACCTCGCCAATCGTTTTATTTAGATGATTGAGTGGGCTTCGAAGTAAGCGCGCAGCTTGGCTTCCAGCTCATTGATGTCGATGATGTTGCTGATCACTACCAGCTGCTCGGCCGGTACGCTGGCGCTGTCGGCGATGTCTTTCGCCATCACGAACACGTCAGCAGCGCCGGGGGTAGCAGACGACAGATCGGAGTGTTCGACCTCGGCCTCCACCCCCATCTTTTTCAGCACTTTTTTAATGTTCATTTCCACCATAAAACTGCTGCCGAGACCGGAACCGCAAATCGCCATGATTTTCATAATATCCACCTGTTGAATTTAGCGTGTAGGGTAGCGCCGCCGGTCATATTCCCGGCGTTGTTAGCATTAATCGTGTTCCTGGTGATTAAACGTTAATAGCGGGCGATAATATCCTCAATTTGCCGTTTATCTGTGGCGTGAAATAACGCCTCCATCGCCGAGTTATCTGAAAATAATTCCGCCAATTGCGAAATCATTTCAATGTGGCTGTTGCCGTCGGGCGCCGAAAGCATCACCACCACCTGAACCGGATCGTTATCCGCGGAATGGAAGTTCACGCCCTGGTGGATCTTCAACAGCGACAGCCCCAGCGCATTGGCGCCCTCCTCCGGCCTGGCGTGCGGCATCGCGATGCCCGGCGCCAGGACGAAGTAAGGGCCGAGCTTCTCCTGCTGATGAAAGATAGCCGTCAGGTAATTCGGCGTAATCACGCCGCCTTGCAGCAGCGGCTGCGCGCTCAGCGTGACCGCCTGGCGCCAGTCCTCCACCCGTTCGCACAGCTGTATATGATCGGCGGTCAGCCACTCTTTCAGCACATTACCCTCCCAAACGTTGATGGTTTCGGCCGGTGATTAATTCACCGACGACGGTAAAACTTTAATCAACCCCTCTCGACGACACAGTGATGGATATCACAAAGATAGCGCTACCAAAGCGCTATCATGCGGATCTGTGATAGCGCTATCAAAACACCGCGTGGCGGCATGGCGTTAACCACAATTTTTTCTCGCTCTTTCGGGTAACGGGGTAGAATGTGCCGCATACGGGGATCGTCGAAGCCGCGCCGTCGGCTTCCCACCCTCACCATTTTTATGCGCCGCTCGCGCATTTCAGTTGGGATTAGGCATGTCGATCGGTAAAAAACGACGCAGTACAGGCAGGGTGACGTTGGCTGACGTAGCGCAGCTGGCGGGCGTCGGCACCATGACGGTGTCGCGCGCGCTGCGCACGCCGGAGCAGGTTTCAGACAAACTGCGCGAGAAGATTGAAGCCGCGGTGAGCGAACTGGGCTACCTGCCCAATCTGGCCGCCAGTTCGCTGGCGTCGGCCTCGTCCTACACCATCGCCATGGTGGTGCCCAGCCTGTCCGAATCTGGCTGCGCCGAGATGTTCGCCGGCCTGCAGAAAGTGCTGCAGCCGGCCGGCTATCACATCATGCTGGCGGAGTCGCAGCACCACCTGGAGCGCGAAGAAAAGCTGCTGGAGACGCTGCTCTCTTACAACCTCGCGGCGGCGGTGCTGCTCAGCGTCGAGCATTCGCAAAACGCCCGCAACGCGTTGATCGCCGCCAACATTCCGGTGGTGGAGATCGGCGCCGTGCGCGCCGATCCGATCGATATAAGCATCGGCATCGACTATGTGGCGGCCATGTATCAGCTGACGCAAACGGTGATCGCCAGCGGCTATCAGAATATCGGGCTGCTGTGCGCCAATCAGGAACAGTGGATTTTCCAGCAGCACCTGCAGGGCTGGCACAAGGCGCTGCTGCGCAACCATATGTCGCCGCATCGGGTGATCAACGCCGCGCAGCCCGCCAGCTTCAGCACCGGTGCGCAGCAGCTGCCGGAATTCTTGCTGGCCTGGCCGGAACTGGACGCGCTGGTGTGCGCCTCGGACGAACTGGCCGGCGGCGCACTATACGAATGCCAGCGGCGGCGCATCAGGGTGCCGGACAATCTGGCGGTGGTGGGGTTCGGCAACAGCGAGTTCGGCCGGGTGTGCCAGCCGCCGCTGACCACCATGACCATTCCGCATCGCGATATCGGCATTCAGGCCGGCCAGGCGCTGCTGGCACGGCTGAACGAGCAGCCCTGGCAGCAGGCAGGCTCCCTGCCCGCCACGCTGTGCCGCCGCGACAGCTGCTGAATCCGAACCGTAAAAAAAGCCGGTCGATGACCGGCTTTCTCACGCGTTGGCGCCTCAGTGGTTGTCGAGTGGCTTACCGTAATCCTGTTCGTTGTTGCGCGTCAGCCACAGCGACAGCGCCTTCAGCGAATCCGGGGTAAACTCGTCGCAGCGAGCGGTGATCTCTTCCGGCGTCAGCCAGCACACCTCGGCCACTTCCTCTTCCTGCAGCGCGAACGGGCCGTGCGACACGCAGCTGAACAGCGCGCCCCACACCCGGCACTGATCTTCTTCGAAGTAGAACAGACCGTGCTCGGCGAAAGGCACGCCGGCGATGCCCAGCTCTTCTTCCGCCTCGCGGCGCGCCGAATCCAGCACGTTTTCACCGCTTTGCACTACGCCACCCGCCGTCGCGTCCAACCAGCCCGGGTAGAAGTCTTTAATCTCGGTGCGACGCTGCACCAGAATTTTTCCCATCCCATCATGCACCACAATATAGGTCGCACGATGACGCAGCCGCTCCGCCCGCATCTGTTGACGACTGGATTGCGCAATCACCTCGTTTTGCTCGTCGACGATATCAACCCATTCGGTATCTGCAGCCTGACCCTGTTCCGCCATCCTCTAAAACCTTCTATTTTGGCGCGATGCATCCCGCGCGCTGGTTAATCAATGAGTGTTTTTCAAAGATTTTTATTGTGTGTGTATAAATTAGTGCGTTTAGCGTGTTAACGCCACCTCCGCGACGACCTTGCCGTCGTCGAGCGTCAGCACGCGCAAAGTGCCCCGATCCAACATGCCGTAGCTAGCCGGGAAGCCCCCTTTCGGGATGCTGACCGAGCCCGGATTGAAGCAATAGATCTCACCCTGCCGCTCCGCCTGCGGCAGATGCGTATGGCCGTAGGCCAGGACGTCACCGCGGGATAACGGCGGCAGTGCCGAAGGATGATAAAGGTGACCGTGGGTCAAAAACAATCGTCTTTTTTGCAGTAGAACCTGTTGCCACGGCGCCTCGATAGGAAACGTCAGCAGCATCTGATCGACCTCGCTGTCACAATTGCCGCGAACGGCGATGATCTTGTCGCTATAGCGATTCAATCGTTCGGCAACCTGAGCGGGCTGATAGCCGGCCGGCAGCGCGTTGCGCGGGCCGTGATTCAGCAAATCACCCAGAAGAATCAGCCAGTCGGCGCCGTGTTGTGCGAATAATTCCAGCACGCGTTCGGTGGCCGGCAGCGATCCGTGGATATCCGAGGCGAACATCAGCTTCATAACCTTGTCCTATAGAGGGAAATAAGCGCCATTTTACCGCGCCGGCGCCGTACGGCAAACCGCCGCCCGCCCCGGTGGAGAATTGTGATCCAACTGCGCAGATAGCATCGGACGAATCCCACATAGCCTGCTATCCTTAGCTGCTATTGTTGGATCTCTGATATACCTTTGTGCGCGGCGAAGACCGCAGCAACGTGTAATGAATTACAGATCACCTTACCGCAGGAGGCAACATGATTGACCTGTATTACGCGCCTACTCCCAATGGTCACAAGATCACCTTGTTTTTGGAAGAGGTCGGCTTACCCTACCGTATCCATCGCGTAAACATCAGCGCCGGCGACCAGTTCAAACCGGACTTTCTGAGCATTTCTCCCAACAACAAAATCCCGGCGATCGTCGATCAGCAACCGGTGGACGGCGGCGCGCCAATCAGCCTGTTCGAATCCGGGGAAATCCTGCTGTATCTGGCGGAGAAGACCGGCAAGCTGCTGAGCACCGGCCTGCGCGAACGCGCCGCGACCCTACAGTGGTTGTTCTGGCAGGTGGCCGGGTTCGGGCCGATGCTCGGGCAGAATCACCACTTTAATCACTACGCGCCGCAGCCGGTGCCTTACGCCATCGAGCGTTACCATCTGGAGACCAAGCGGCTGTACGGCGTGCTGGAAGCTGAACTGCAAAAACACCCGTACCTGGGCGGCGACAACTACAGCATCGCCGATATCGCCACCTATCCGTGGGTCGTATCGCATCCGCGTCAACGCATCGATCTGGCAGATTACCCAGCGGTGCGCAACTGGTTCGAGCGCATCAGCAACCGCCCGGCGACCGAGCGCGCCTACAAACTGGCCGAACAAGGCTAAGCGCCTTCCCCGACTCCCCGTCGGCCGGGGAGTCACATCGTCCCCTCGTTATCTTTTCCTTACTTTCCGTGTATTCTGAACGCTAATAATCAGACCTATGGAGAATCTCTGATGTCTTTCAGTCAACCCGACGCCGTTATTCGCATTAAAAATCTGCGGCTGCGCACGTTCATCGGTATCAAGGAAGAGGAAATCAACAACCGACAGGACGTCCTGATCAACGTGGTGATCCACTACCCGGCGGACAAAGCGCGCAACAGCGAAGACATCGCCGATGCACTCAACTACCGCACCATCACCAAAGCGATCATCCGCCATGTGGAAGATAACCGTTTCGCGTTGCTGGAAAAATTAACGCAGGATGTGCTCGACATCGTAAAAGAACACGCCTGGGTAACCTATGCTGAAGTGGAGATAGATAAACTTCTGGCCCTGCGCTACGCCGATTCGGTTTCCATGACCATGAGCTACCGCCGGGACTAACTCAGGGAGGTCGACCATGCGGATCCTGATCACCGGCGCAACGGGATTGATAGGCAGCAGTCTGACGGCCAGGCTGCTGGCGCTTTCTCACCACATTACGGTGTTGACCCGAGACGAGCGGCGAGCCCGAGCCCGGCTGGGCGATCGGCCGAGCTATTGGCAAACGCTGGACGACCGGCAGTCGCTGGATGAATTCGACGCGGTGATCAACCTGGCCGGCGAACCTATCGCCGACAAGCGCTGGAGCGCACAGCAGAAAGAGCGCCTGTGCCGCAGCCGTTGGGATCTGACCGAACGATTGGCGCAGCTTATCAAGGACGGCAGCACGCCGCCCGGCGTGTTGATTTCCGGTTCCGCCGTCGGCTACTACGGCGATCAGGGGCAGGCGGTGGTGACCGAAGAGGAGCCACCGCACGACGAATTCACCCACCAGCTGTGCCAACGCTGGGAAACGCTGGCGCTGCAGGCGCAAAGCGATGCCACCCGCGTCTGCCTGCTGCGCACCGGCGTGGTGCTGGCGCCACAGGGCGGCGCGCTGGCCAAAATGCTGCCGCCGTTCCGCTTCGGGCTGGGCGGCCCGATCGGCGACGGTCGCCAATATCTGCCGTGGATCCATCTCGACGACATGGTCAACGGCATTATTTATCTACTGGATCACGCCACGCTGAGCGGCCCGTTTAACATGGTCGCGCCCTACCCGGTGCACAACGAGCAGTTCGCCGCCCAATTGGCCAACGTGCTCGATCGCCCGGCGTTTCTGCGGGTGCCGGCGTTCGCCATGCGGCTGTTGATGGGGGAAGCGGCGGTGCTGGTGCTCGGCGGGCAGCGGGCGGTGCCGAAGCGCCTGGAAGAGGCCGGCTTCCACTTCCGCTATCTGGAATTGGAACAGGCATTGGATGACGTGATTAATCAGCGGGCCGAAGCCCGCTGATCTGAGGTTACTTCAACGCGCCGGACAGGAACTGCTGCAGGCGCGGGCTTTTGGGGTTGCCGAACAGCTCGGCCGGCGGCCCCTGCTCTTCGATCAACCCTTTGTGCAGGAAGATCACGTGGTTGGAAACGTGGCGCGCAAATTCCATTTCGTGCGTCACCACCACCATGGTTTTTCCCTCCTCCGCCAGCTTCTGCATGATGCGCAGCACCTCGCCCACCAGCTCGGGATCCAGCGCCGACGTCGGTTCGTCAAACAGCAGCACCTCCGGCTCCATCGCCAATGCGCGAGCAATGGAGACGCGCTGCTGCTGGCCACCCGACAGGTGCACCGGGTACTTGCCGCGCGCCCGCTCGTCGATGCCCACTTTATCCAGGTAACGCACCGCGCGCTCATGCGCGTCGGCCTTGCTCAGCCCCAGCACCTGCACCGGCGCCTCCATCACGTTCTCCAGCACCGTCATATGGCTCCACAGGTTAAAGTGCTGGAACACCATGGTCAGGCGGGTGCGCAGCAGCTGCAGCTGCTTCTTGTCGAACACTTTCAGCTGGCCGTCCTTGTCGCGCACCATGCGAATATCTTCGTTGTTCAGGCTGATCGAGCCTTCGCTCGGCTTCTCGAGGAAGTTGATGCAGCGCAGAAAGGTGCTTTTGCCGGAGCCAGAGGAGCCGATGATGCTGATCACATCCCCGGCGTTGGCCGCCAGCGAGACGCCTTTCAGCACTTCGTGGTCGCCATAGCGTTTGTGCAGTTCCGTGACGGCTAATTTATTCTCAGACATGGTTTTTCTTCCCGTCATTTATCAGTGACTAACGTGTGCCATCCAGCGTTTTTCAGCTTTGCGGAACAGGCTGATTAACACGTAGGAGATGATCAGGTACAGCACCGCCGCGATGCCGAAAGCGTAGAACGGCTGGTAGGTCGCGGCGTTGATGTCGCGCGCGATCTTCAGCAGATCCGGCACGGTGGCGGTAAACGCCAGCGCGGTGGAGTGCAGCATCAGGATCACTTCGTTGCTGTAAGCCGGCAACGCGGTGCGCAGTGCCGAAGGCAAAATGATGCAGCGATACATCTTGAAGCGCGAGAAACCGTAGGCGTTGGCGGCCTCGATTTCACCGTGCGGCACCGCGCGGATCGCCCCGGCGAAGATCTCGGTGGTATAGGCGCAGGTGTTGAGCGTCAGCGCCAGGATGGTGCAGTTAAGCCCGCTGCGGAAAAACGCATTAAGAAACTCGGTGCCGCGCACGATCTCGAGGCTGTACATGCCGGAGTAGAACACCAGCAGCTGCACGTACAGCGGCGTACCGCGAAACACATAGGTGTAAAGCCACACCGGGAAACGCACCCAGCGAAGGGAAGAGACGCGCGCCACCGCCATCGGGATCGCCAGCAGCCCGCCCATCACCACCGAGGCGATCAGCAGCCACAGCGTGACTGCCACGCCGGTGAAACGGTAGCCGTCGCTCCACAGCAGCGACTGCCAATACTGTTGCAAAATCTCGATCATAGCTCGGCCCTCTTGACGCCCAGTGAGTAACGCCGTTCAAGCCACAGCAGCACGCCGTTGGAAACGGTAGTGAAGATCAGGTACACCACGCCGGCCACGATGGCGAAGAAGAACGGCTGATAGGTGCCTTTCCCCGCCAGCTGCGTGGCTTTCACCACGTCGTTCAGGCCGAGGATCGACACCAGCGCCGTCGCCTTCAGGATCACCTGCCAGTTGTTGCCGATGCCCGGCAAAGCGAAACGCATCATCGCCGGGAACAGAATGCGCCGAAAGATCTGCGCGCCGCTGAAGCCGTAGGCCGTCGCCGCTTCGATCTGCCCTTTCGGCACCGCCAGATAGGCGCCGCGGAAGGTCTCAGTGAAGTAAGCACCGTAGATAAAGCCGAGGGTAATGATACCGGCGCCGAGCGGATCGATATCGATCTGCGAGAAGCCGAGCAGCGTGGTGATGTTGTTCAGCGCGATTTGCAGGCCGTAAAAGATCAGCAGCATCAGCACCAGATCGGGCACGCCGCGGATCAGCGTGGTATAGGCGCCGAACAGACCGGAGATAAAGGGGTTATGAGACAGTTTGCCACCGGCGCCGATCAGGCCGATCACCACCGCCAGCAACACGGAACTGAGGGCCAGCTCCAACGTCACCAGAGCCCCCTCGAAAATCAGTTGGGAATAGCCTTGCAGCATCTACTTCACCCTGTGGTCTAGGATCCGAACCATCGGGGCCGGCACGCCGGCCCCGCAGTCACAGCATGGAACGGTAAGCGGATTACCCGCCGTAGACGTCAAAGTCGAAGTACTTTTTCGCGTATTTGTCGTAGGTGCCGTCTTTGCGCATCTCGGCGAAGGCTTTGTCCAGCGCCGCTTTCAGCTCGGTATCGGTCTTGCGCAGCCCCATGCCGGTGCCGACGCCGAAGAACTTGTCATCCTTCACCGATTCGCCGGCGAACGCATAGTCTTTGCCCGGCGGCTGTTTCAGGAAGCCGTCGCTGCCCGCCACTTCATCCTGGAAGGCGGCGTCAATACGGCCGGAAGCCAGATCGGCGTAAACCAGATCCTGGTTCTGGTAAGGCACGACGGTGATGCCCTTCGGCTGCCACATGGCGTTGGCGTAGGCTTCCTGGGTGGTACCCTGCAGCACGCCCACGCTCTTGCCTTTCAGAGCGTCCACGGTAGGCAACAGCTTGGACCCTTTCGGCGCGATCAGACGCGCGTTGGCGGCATACAGCTTGTCGGTAAAGGCGATTTCCTGCTGGCGTTTTTCAGTGATGGACAGCGAAGAGATGATGGCGTCGATTTTCTTCGCCTTGAGGGAGGGGATCAGCGCGTCGAAGTCGCTCTCCACGAAGGTGCATTGGGTATTGATGCGTTTGCACAGCTCTTTGGCCAAATCAATGTCAAAGCCAACCAATTCGCCTTTGGCGTTTTTGGATTCAAACGGTGCGTAAGTCGGATCGGTGCCAATCTTCAGCGTGGAAGGAATGGCGGCAAAGGCGCTGCTGGCGGCGCTCAAAGCCAGAACTAACGGCAAAATCAAAACCCGCTTTTTCATAAATTACCCTCAAATTGATTTTTTTGATGCCACTACGGGCATTACTTTCCCCACCAAATCAATTTGCAGTAATCGTGCCACATTAGGTGCTACGGGCGGAGGGAACGGCTCCGGCCTTCACAATACTGTTTCCTGGGACGATAACCGCAAAATTAAATCGGCCGGTTGGGGCCGCGCCACTGGCAACCGCAATAAGGCGGCACCATGAAACAGTGAGCGTGATGAAGTGGGATCATTATGGTGCATACTCCGCCCCAATTCAGTGCGGTGTTGCACAAATGTACCAATTTAGGGATAAAAATGTTAATTAGCACCCTGCCAGCGGGTGAACAGATCGGTCGGCAATTCGATATCAAACTGGTCGATCACCCGATTGACGGTTTGATCGATGATGTCTTCCACGCTTTTCGGCTGGTGGTAAAACGCCGGCACCGGCGGCATGATCACCGCGCCCATCTCCGCCGCCTGCGTCATCAGCCGTAAATGGCCAAGATGCAACGGCGTTTCCCGCACGCACAAGACCAAACGGCGGCGCTCTTTGAGCACCACGTCGGCGGCGCGGGTCAGCAGCCCGTCGCTGTAGCTGTTGACGATGCCGGACAGGGTTTTGATTGAGCATGGCAGGATCGCCATACCCAGGGTTTTGAAAGAGCCCGAGGAGATGCCGGCGGCGATGTCGCGCGCATCGTGCACCACGTCGGCCAGCGCCTGCACTTCCCGTAGGCTGTACGGCGTTTCCAGCGCCAGCGTCTGTCTTGCAGCATTACTCATCACCAGATGGGTTTCCACCTCTGCGACGTCGCGCAAAACCTGTAACAGGCGCACGCCGTAGATCGCGCCGCTGGCGCCGGAAATGCCGATGATGAGTCGTTTCATGAAGAATGGCCTCTGCCGTAAAAAGTAAGATCAGGCAGACTTTGCCGCAATGGCGAGGGATAAGCAAGTCAGAGGAACAAGGTGCACCGCCGCAGACGCGGCGATGCACCTTGAGGGATCAACGCAGACCGTTAGCCTTCGTTGTGCAGTTCCAGATTTTCCGCTTCGGTTTGCACCCGCATCGCCTTGGCATCGTCGCTGCGCAGCGACTCCAGGTATTCCAGATAGCTTTGGTCGACGTCTTTGGTCACGTAGATACCATTGAAGACCGAGCATTCGAACTGGATGATGTCCGGGTTCTCTTCGCGCACCGCTTCGATCAGATCGTCGAGGTCCTGGAAGATCAGCCCGTCGGCGCCGATAATCTGACGGATTTCATCCACTTCACGCCCGTGGGCGATCAGTTCGTTGGCGCTCGGCATGTCGATGCCGTAGACGTTAGGGAAACGCACTTCCGGCGCGGCGGAAGCCAGATACACGCGCTTGGCGCCCGCTTCGCGCGCCATCTCGACGATTTGCTCAGAGGTCGTGCCGCGCACGATGGAGTCATCCACCAGCAGCACGTTCTTGTCGCGGAACTCGGCACGGTTGGCGTTCAGCTTGCGGCGTACCGACTGGCGACGCGCCTGCTGGCCCGGCATGATAAAGGTGCGGCCAACGTAGCGGTTTTTCACGAAGCCCTGGCGGTAGGGCTTCTCGAGAATACGCGCGATCTCCAGCGCGATATCGCAGGAAGTTTCAGGAATCGGGATCACCACGTCGATATCCAGATCTTCCCACTCACGGGCGATCTTCTCACCCAGCTTCTGGCCCATGCGCACGCGGGCGCTGTAGACCGAGATCTTGTCCATAAAGGAGTCTGGGCGCGCAAAATAAACATATTCGAACAGGCACGGGTTGGTTTTCGGGTTCTCTGCGCACTGGCGGGTGAACAGCTGGCCCTTGGTGGTGATGTACACCGCTTCGCCCGGCGCCACGTCGCGCAGGAACTCAAAGCCCAGGGTATCCAGCGCCACGCTCTCGGAAGCCACCATGTACTCGCTGCGGCCATCCTCCAGCGTGCGCTTACCGATCACCAGCGGACGAATGCCGTTGGGATCGCGGAACGCCAGCAGGCCATGGCCGATGATCATCGCCACGCAGGCGTAAGCGCCGCGCAGTTGCTGATGCATAGCGGCGACCGCGGTAAAGATGTTGTCGGCTTCCAGCGGATAGTGCGGGAAGCGATCCAGCTCGCTGGCCAGCACGTTCAGCAGGATTTCCGAGTCGGAGGTGGTGTTGACATGGCGGCGGCCGCTTTCGAACAGCTTTTGGCGCAGCTCATGGGCGTTGGTCAGGTTGCCGTTGTGGGCCAGCGTAATGCCGAACGGCGAGTTGACGTAGAAAGGCTGGGCCTCAGAGGCGCTCGAGCTGCCGGCCGTCGGGTAACGCACATGGCCAATGCCCATGTTGCCCTGCAAGCGTTGCATATGGCGCGCCTCAAACACATCCTTCACCAGGCCGTTGGCTTTACGCAAACGGAACCCGTTGTGGGCGTCAATGGTGACGATGCCTGCGGCATCCTGGCCACGGTGCTGAAGCACCGTCAGCGCATCATAAATCGACTGGTTTACCGGCATGAAACCGGCGATACCGACAATACCGCACATGTTGTCTTTTCCTCATCAGCGCTACCGCCCCGGCAATTGGGTCGGCAAGAAACTCGACGTGCTCTGCAGGTAGTCAAAGAACCACCTGATGACGTAACTGAACTGGGGGATCAGCTGCGACTGTTTCCAGTCGGCACTTTGTGAAAAGCCGGTAAAGGTATCCAGGAAGAACAGGATCGCCGCGACAATCAACACGCCGCGCAGTGCGCCGAAGCAGATGCCCAGCACCCGGTCGGTGCCCGACAACCCGGTTTTCTCTACCAGTGAGCTAATCACATAGTTAACAATAGCCCCTACGATCAGGGTCGCGATGAACAAAATCGCGATCGCGATGCCGTTTCGCACCAGTTCATCTTCAAAACGAGTGAAATAGACCGCAAGGTAAGAGTAGAAATGGCTGGCAACAAAAAACGCACATCCCCATGTCACAAGTGACAATGCTTCGCGAACAAACCCTCGGATCAGGCTCACCAGAGCCGAAAATCCAATCACCGCTATAATGACGTAATCAATCCAGACCATGAACTATTCCAATGATGAATCGCCCCTGCATCCAATTCGCGGCGAATTCTAACAGAAAAAGAAAACGTTTGCGTAGGGGATTTCCTACCACGTTACAAATAAAAAGCGGCGATTAAAAAATTCCCAATCGCCGCGCCTACATAGGTGATTTCGCCTGTAAAAGGCGCGGTTTCTCTCGCTTTCTCTCCACCACTCCTGAATTCAGGGGCGCATCCTGCTGCGCCCCCGCGGGGTTTAACGGCCGTACGGCTTCACCTGCCCGCTCAGCCCGCTGATCGAGTTCAGCGACGGCAGCGCCGCCTGCAGCTTCTGCTTGGAAGCGTCCGGGCCAACGTAGATGCGGGTGATCTGCCCTTGCACCGGCGTTGACGGCACGGTAAAGGCGCGATAGCCCGAGAGACGCAGCGAAGCGACAATCTCGTTCGCCTTGGCGGCGTTCTTCAGCGCCCCGAGCTGCACGACATAGGCTTGCCCGGACGGCGCTTTTTCTTCCGCCGGTTTTGGCTGCGGCGTCGGTTCTGGTTTCGGCGTCGGTTCCGGCTTCGGCACCGGTTTCACCTCCACCGGCTTCGGCTGCGGTACCGGTTTTGGTTTCACTTCCACCGGTTTGGTTTCCACCGGCTTCGGCTTAGGCTGCTGCACCGGCTGAGGACGCGTCTCGACCGGCGGCGGCGCCACCTGCGTCGGTTGCTGAGCGCTCTGCCGCACCGCCTGTTGCGCCGCCGCTTCGTTGGCCGCCTGCTGCTCGACCAGCGCGCCCGCCCCTTCCGGCGGCTGCGCCGGCAACGGCTGCGTCACCGGCGGCAGCACGTCGTTCTCTTCGACGTCGCCCGCCTTCGGCACCAATGGAATGGCCGCGAACTCATCCTCGTAATGCTTCTTTTTGCCGTCCAGCAACCCTGGCAGGATGATTACCCCCAGCGCCACCAGAATCACGGTTCCAACCAGTCGGTTCTGAAATTTACTCGCCACTCACACTCCCCGCATCTCGTCTAACGCCGCCATCACCTGCGCCACGGTGTGGAACGATCCACAGACGATCACAATATCCTGTTTATCAGCATCCTGCATAGCCTGCCGCCAGGCAGTTTCGACATCATTAAAGCGGCGCGGTTCCGTCAGATGCTGCGCCAGCTGTTCGACGCTGGCACCGCGCGGCCCGTCGAGCGGTGCGCAGTACCATTCATCCACCTGCTCGCTGAGGCAGGCCAGCGTGCCGGCGATATCCTTGTCGGACAGCATGCCCACCACCGCGCGCACCTTGCCGCCGTCGCGCGGCAGCTTGGCCAGACGCCCGGCCAGATAGCCGGCGGCGTGCGGGTTGTGTGCCACGTCGAGGATCAGCATCGGCTCCCGCCGCACGATCTGGAAACGCCCCGGCAGCGTCGCCTGCTGCAGCCCGGTGAAGATCGCGCGTTCGTCGATTTCCAGCGGGGAACAGTTCAGCGCCGCCAGCGCGGTAGCGGCGTTGGCCAGCGGTACGTTCGGCGTCGGCAGATCGGTCAGCTGCGTGTCGCCGCCCTGCCACTGCCAGCGATCGCCCTGCTCGCTGAAGCTCCAGGCTTCACCGCGGCGATACAGCGGTGCGCCCAGCGTTTCGGCGACCTGGCGAATGCTGTCCGGCATGTCGGGTTCGCCCACCACCGCCGGCTTGCCGCTGCGGAAAATACCGGCCTTTTCACGGCCGATGCTTTCGCGATCGTTGCCCAGCCAGTCGGTATGATCGAGCGCAATGCTGGTGATCACCGCCACGCTCGGATCGACGATATTGGTGGCGTCGAGACGCCCGCCCAGGCCCACTTCCAGGATCACCACGTCGAGCCGCGCCTGTTTGAACAGCTGCAGCGCCGACAGGGTGCCGAATTCGAAATAGGTCAGCGACGTTTCGCCGCGGCCGGCTTCAATGGCGGCGAACGAGCGGCTATGCTCTGCTTCGCTCAGCTCTTCCCCCTGAATGCGCACGCGTTCGGTATAGCGCACCAGATGCGGCGAACTGTAGACGCCGACGCGCAGGCCGGCGGCCAGCAGAATGGCTTCGAGGGTACGACAGGTCGTGCCTTTGCCGTTGGTGCCGGCAACGGTGAACACCGTAGGAGCGGGGGTCAGTAAATCCAGATGCGCCGCGACGCGCTGTACGCGCTCAAGACCGAGTTCGATCGCCTGGCTGTGCAGACGTTCCAGATAGTAAAGCCACGAGCTCAATGGCGACGTGGCTTGGGGAATTTGGTGGTTTTGCATGAGTCCCGTCACTGAACTTGGGTTCATTAATCCATCAGGGCACCACCCTCACCGCGGTAAAGGCGATGCGCTTCGTAACCGCCGCCAACCCGCAAACCATGGCGCGATAGGCCACGGCCGGCAGGGAATGGGCATCAGCCGTCACTTAGCCACAAAGTGGCGGCTGAACCCGGGCGGGATCTGTCTTTGCCTCAGGCGTCGGCCTGCGGCTCCGGCTCAATGACCGGCGCGGCCTCATCGAAATGCGGCTGCGGTTGGTTGGTCAGCTTGGACAGAATGCTCGCCAACGTTTGGCGCATCTCCGGACGGCGAACAATCATGTCGATCGCGCCTTTTTCGATCAGGAACTCGCTGCGCTGGAAGCCAGGCGGCAGTTTCTCGCGCACGGTCTGCTCGATGACGCGCGGGCCGGCAAAGCCGATCAGCGCTTTCGGCTCGGCGATATTGATGTCGCCCAGCATCGCCAGGCTGGCGGAGACGCCGCCCATGGTCGGGTCGGTCAGCACGGAGATGTACGGCAAGCCGCGCTCCTGCATCTTAGCCAACGCCGCGCTGGTTTTCGCCATCTGCATCAGCGACATCAGCGCTTCCTGCATGCGCGCGCCGCCGCTGGCGGAGAAGCACACTAGTGGACAGTTGTCCTCCAGCGCCTGCTCAACCGCACGCACGAAACGCGCGCCGACCACGGAAGACATTGAGCCGCCGATGAAAGCGAATTCGAAGGATGCGGCGACGATCGGCATACCGTACAGCGTGCCCTTCATCACCACCAGCGCATCTTTCTCGCCGGTCGCTTTCTGTGCGGCGACCAGACGATCTTTATAGCGCTTGGAATCCTTGAATTTCAGAACGTCCTTCGGCTCCAGATCGCTGCCCAGCTCCACTTCACTGCCTTCGTCCAGCAGGGTATGCAGACGCGCGCGCGCGCCCATACGCATGTGGTGGTCGCACTTCGGACACACTTCCAGATTACGCTCCAGCTCGGCGCGGTAGAGAACCTGGCCGCAGCTGTCGCATTTGGTCCAGACCCCTTCAGGAATGCTCGCCTTACGGGTTTGTGTGATATTGCTCTTGTTAAGAATTCGTTCAATCCAGCTCATCGATGACCTTTCTGTTTGAACCTGGCACACGCCAGTCCGCTGTTCATGCTTTAACAATCCCCCTGAAAACACCCCAATGAAAAAATGCCCGTTCGCGGCGCGGCAAGCGCGGCGACTGAGGCATCGGCTTCAGGGTTGTTCGCAGGAACAGACCATAATGTCGCTCATTAAACCATATCGGCCCGGCGCTGTGGACAAAAAACTGGTCGAACCGACAGGTTAAGCGATGTTTTTACTGTTTTTGCTGGCGGGCGGCCGCGCGCTTGTGACGCCAAATTTCAATCACGCCCGGCAGAATCGAAACGATGATGATCCCGACGATCAACAGTTTCAGGTTCTCCTGCACCACCGGCAGATCGCCGAACAGGTAGCCAGCATAAGTGAAGAGCAGCACCCAAACCAGTGCACCAATCACGTTGTAGGCGGCGAAGTGGCGATAGGACATATGCCCCATGCCGGCGACGAACGGCGCAAAAGTACGCACGATCGGCACGAATCGCGCCAGAATAATCGTTTTCCCACCGTGCTTCTCATAGAACTGATGCGTCTTGTCCAGGTAGCTACGGCGGAAAATTTTCGAGTTCGGGTTGCTGAACAGCTTCTCGCCGAACAACCGCCCGATAGTGTAGTTCACCGCATCGCCAATGATCGCCGCTACGGCCATCAACGCCACCATGGTGTGCACGTTGAGATCGTTGGTCGGCAACGCCGCCAGCGCGCCGGCGACAAACAGCAAAGAATCCCCCGGCAGGAACGGCGTCACCACCAGGCCGGTTTCGCAAAACAAGATCAGGAACAGAATAGCGTAGACCCACATGCCGTATTGTGCGACCAGCTCGGCCAGGTGCACATCAATATGCAAAATGAAATCAATAATAAACTTGATGATGTCCATAAATTCTCTCATTGATACCGGGTGTTTCAATCACCCGGCAGAAGCACAAGGGAGCGACGCTTTCAGGCGTGCCGGCGTTTAATCGTCGGGCAAAAACAGCGGCCCCATCGGCGGCCGCGGTAGACCAAAATGATCGGGATAGTCCACGGCAACCAAATACAGCCCCTCGGCTCGCGCCGTCGCCGCCGCCAGATTGCGATCCTTCAGCGCCAGCAACTCGGCCATCCAGTTCTCATCCTGATTGCCGCAGCCGATCTCCATCAGGCTGCCGACGATATTGCGAACCATGTGATGCACAAAGGCATTCGCCTTGATATCTACCACAATATATTCGCCGTAGCGCGTAACCTTAACGTGTTTTACGCAGCGCCACGGGGTGCGCGACTGACACTGCACCGCGCGGAACGAGGTGAAGTCATTCTCGCCCAGCAGCGCCTGCGCCGCCCGGTGCATGCGATCGGCATCCAGCGGGTGATAAAAGTGCGTCACCCCCTGTTGCAACACCGCCGGCCGGTAGCGATGGTTGAAAATAATATAGCGGTAACGGCGCGCGGTAGCGCTGAAACGCGCGTGAAAATCGTCGGCGACGGGGCTCACCCAGCGCACCGCGATGTCCGGCGGCAAATGGGTGTTCACGCCCATCGTCCAGGCGGCGTCCTTGCGGCGCGCGGTGGTTTCGAAATGCACCACCTGCCCGGTGGCGTGCACCCCGGCGTCGGTGCGCCCGGCGCACAGCACGTTGATCGGCGCATCCGCCACCTTGCTCAACGCCTGCTCAAGGCGCTCCTGCACGCTGGCCACTTCTTGCTGCCGCTGCCAGCCGTAGTACCGGCTGCCGTCATATTCGATGCCCAGCGCTACCTTCAGCGTCGGCTGAGCGGGCGAGACCACCTCTGACATCAGTACATCTGCTCCTGCACCAGACGCTCGGCGGTTTCGATCGCCATTAACGCGCCGCCGAAGCGCACGTTGTCCGCCACCGTCCAGAACTGCAGCAGCTCGGGAATGCCGTAATCGTTACGCAGGCAACCGATGCTGAGCGCATCGCTGCCGGAGGCTTCGGTCACCTGAGTCGGGTAATCGTCCTCTTCGCTCAGCTGAATGTCCTCGACTTCTTCGAGCTCGCTGCGCGCCTCTTCGGCGGACAGCGGGCGCAGCGCTTCCAGGTGCACCACCTGCGCATGGCCGTAAAACACCGGCGACTGAACGCAGCTCACCGAAATCGGCAACCCTTCGTCCTGCAGCACCTTGCGCACCTGATCGACGATCAGACGCTCTTCGCGCACGCTGCCCTGCTCGTCGGCAACGAGCGGCAGCAGGTTAAACGCCAGCTGTTTAGCGAAGACGCCTTCCTCGGCAGGAATGCCGTTCAGCAGGCGCGCGCTCTGGCCGGCCAGATCGTCCACCGCGGCCTTGCCGCGCGAGGATACCGACATCAGCGTGGTAACGTGCAGACGCGAGAGCCCCGCCTGTTCGGTCAGCGGTTTGATCGCCGTCAGCAGTTGGCTGACCATGCTGTCGGCCACCGCGACGATATTGCGGTTGCGGTAATCCGCCAGCACCTGCGGGTTAACGCCAGGGACTACCAGCGGCACATCCGGCTCCATGGCGAACAGACCGCTGGTGTCGATCACCAGGCAGCCCATGTTGCCGGCCTCTTCGGCATAGCGAGCGGAAGCGTCGCTGCCGGCGACGAAGAAGGCCAGTTGGGCCTGCGACCAGTCGAACTCTTCGGCGTTCTGCACCAGAAGAGACTTGCCGTTGAAGCGCACATTGGCGCCCGCGCTGCGTTCGCTTGCCAGAGGATAGAGCTCACCCACCGGGAACTGGCGTTCCTGCAACAATTCCAGCAACGCTTCACCTACCGCGCCAGTGGCGCCGAGCAGCGCGATATTCCAGCCGTCAGACATCGGGTTTTCTCCAGAGTATTTCATTCATAAAAGCAGACGGGCAGTGCAATCACCGCCCGATAATCTTTACCGCTCACTGTAGCGGCGTTGGCTTAAGACAACCTTACGCGCTACGCCAGGCTAAAGCCCAGCTTGCCGAGCAGCTCGGCGCTGGCGCTGTCATCGCATTGCACGGCCAGCGAAGACCACTCGCGGCGCTCCTGGTAGTGCTTACGCAGACGATCGAATTCGCCCGGTTGCCCAGCGACTTTGCGCAGCGGCGCATCATCGCGGCGCACATCATACACCAAGTGCATCAATCGTTTTAACCGCGCTTCATCCAGCGGCCCATTGAGGCGGATCTGGCTGAACTCCGGCACCGGCAACAGCGAGGCCAGCGCCACCTGTTGCGGCTGCCCCAGATGGCGGCTGAACGCCTCGAACACCTGGGTGGTGCCGCGCGCCTTGCCTTCCAGCGTATACCCAGCGATGTGCGCGGTGCCAATATCCACCCGCGCCAGCAGCGGTAAGGCGAGATCCGGCTCCGGTTCCCACACGTCCAGCACCGTGCTCAGCTTTTTGCCCTTTTCCAGCGCCTGCAGCAAGGCGGCGTTATCCACCACCGGCCCGCGGCAGGCGTTGATCAGAATGCGGTTGTCCGGCAGGGCCGCCAACAGCTCGGCGTCCGCCAGATGCAGCGAATGGTATGGGCCGGATTTATTCAACGGCGTATGGAAGGTCAGCACGTCGGCCTCGGCCACCAGCTTCTCCAACGGCCAGAATTCCCCGGCGTCGCCGCGATCGGCACGCGGCGGATCGCACAGCAGCGTGCGCACGCCCAGCGCTTTGAGGCGAGCGTCCAGACGGGAACCAACGTTGCCCACGCCGACGATGCCGACGGTTTTATCCCGCAGGTGGAAGCCGTCGCGTTCGGCCAGCAGCATCAAGGCAGAGAACACATACTCGACCACCGCGATAGCGTTGCAGCCCGGCGCGGCGGAAAAGCCGATGCCCTGACGTTGCAGCCAGGCTTCATCGACGTGATCGGTGCCGGCGGTGGCGGTGCCGACAAAGTCGATATGGCTGCCGGCCAACAAGGCTTCATTGACCTTGGTGACCGAACGCACCATCAGCGCATCGGCATCCGCCAGCGCCTCGAGCGGGATCGGGCGGCCCGGTACCGCCTGCACCTCGCCCAGGCGGCTGAACAGCTCGGCCGCGTACGGCATATTTTCATCAACCAGAATTTTCACTGCGTTCTCCGACGGTTTACGGCTATTTGTCTGCGAAATAGTGTGCCACTGAATCAGGCACGGCGAAAGCGCTCAGGGGTAGTGCCGGCGATCTGCTGGAACATGACGATAAAGGCCGACGCGGAGCTGTAGCCGACGTCTAACGCCACGTCCTGCACGGTCTTGCCCTGCTCGAGCAGGGAGACGGCATGCAGGAACCGCAGGCGCTGGCGCCATTCGCTGAACGACATGCCCAGATCCTGTTGGCAGCGTCGCGACAGCGTGCGCTCGGTGGTGTAGACCCGAGCCGCCCACGCCGCCAGCGAGGTGTTGTCCGCCGGACAATGCTCCAACGCTTCCAGCACCGGCGCCAAGAACTTGTCGTCCGACGACGGCAGATAGGTTTGCTGGCGCGGCGACAGGCGCAGCTGATCGATCAGCACCTGGCAGAGACGCAAATCCGCCTCCGCCTGCGGAATGTACTGCTTGCGCGCATAGAAATCCTCGGCGATGGCGCGGAATATCGGCGTTACGCTCACCAGACAGGGGTCGGCCGGCATGCCGGTGCACAGCGCCGGCGTGATGTCCACCATGCGGCACTGCGCCAGCCGCTGGTTATAGCAGGAGTGTTCGATGCCAGCCGGCGCCCACAGCACGAACTCCGGCGGCGCCAGAAAGCGCTGCCCGCCGATGCGCAGCACCATCACCCCGGCTTTAACCCACATCAACTGACCCCAGGTGTGGCTGTGCGGCTGGAATTCGGTGCGCGCGTTGAACTCCTCGCAGCGGAACTGCACCGGGTTGGGCGCCGGGATCAACGACTCGGGGAAATGGCGGATTTCTGGCATGGTTTCGTCCCGTGATTTGTCTTGTTTACGCCGATTTTTGTCTGGATATCGCTATATATGATAAACCGGACACGCGTAGACTAGCCAGCATGTTGGACGTTATTGAGAATAATTATCATGAATATGCTCTTCCCGCTGTTGGCCGTGCTGATTTGGTCGATTAATGCCGTCGTCAGCAAACTCTCCGCCACCGCCATCGATCCGGCGGCCATCTCGCTCTACCGCTGGCTGCTGGCGCTGATTGCCCTCACGCCGTTCGTGCTGCCGGGCGTGCTGCGCAACTGGGCGCAGGTGCGCGCCAACTGGTGGAAGCTGATGATCCTCGGCCTGCTGGGCATGGTGCTGTACCAAAGCCTGGCCTATTACGCCGCGCACAGCGTCAGCGCGCTGTTTATGGGCATCATCGTGTCGCTGATCCCGCTGCTGACCATCCTGATCAGCATCGTTCTACTGCGCATTGCGCCAACCGTCGGCGTGCTGCTCGGCAGCATACTCTCCTTCTGCGGCCTGATCTGGCTGGTCAGCGGCGGTCAGCCCGGCGTGCTGTTGCAGCACGGTATCGGCAAAGGGGAATTGATGATGCTGCTCGCCACCGCCTCGTACGCGCTGTATGGCGTGTTGACCAAACGCTGGGCCATCGCGCTGCCGAACTGGCAATCGTTGTACGTGCAGATCCTGTTCGGCGTGCTGTTGTTACTGCCTAATTTCCTGATGGCGGAGGATGTCGGCTTGAACGGCCATAACCTGCCGCTGGTGCTGTTCGCCGGCATTCCGGCTTCGATCATCGCCCCGTTCCTGTGGATCCAGGGCGTGATGCGCCTGGGCGCCAACACCGCCTCGATCTTCATGAACCTGGCACCGGTGTTTACCGCCGCTATCGCCGTGCTGTTCCTGCATGAGCAGTTGCACGGTTACCACCTGATCGGCGGCGGCATTACCCTGCTGGGCGTTATCCTGTCGCAGCGGCTGCGCACGCCGCTGACGCGTAAAGCCAAAGCCCCGGCGGCCAACGCAGAGTCCTGCAAAGAACAGGCTTAAGGCAGCAGCCTGAAACGCACCCGCACCAACAGGCCGCCCAGCGCGGCAGAGCTCAACAGCTCCGGGCGGGTGCCGTGATACGCGGTGATGTCTTTCACCAACGCCAGTCCCAATCCGGCGCCCGGCTGATCGCCCACGTTGTCCAGCCGGTGAAACGGCTGCAGCGCCAGCGCCTTGTCCTGCAAGGCGATGCCGGGGCCGCTGTCTTCTATCTCCAGCACGCCTTCCCCTGCCGCCTTATCCTGCGTGAGGCGAGCGGTCACCATGCCCTGACGCGGTGTATATTTCAGCGCGTTGTCCAGCAGGTTGGCGCACAGCTCGGCCAACAGCAGCGGCTCCCCCGCCACTTGACACGCCGCCTCGCCTTCGAACCCGAGATCGATCTGTTTACTGCGCGCCTGCGGCAAGCGGGAAAAGCAGGCGTCGCGCAGCACCTGCGCCAGGTTGACCGGTTGCAACTTACGATCGGCCTGGTGCTCGCTGGCCTTCAGGCGTGAAAGATGCAGCAGGCGGTCGGTCAGCGACACGGTATTATCCAGCGTCGCGCTCATCGCCTGCAGGCTTTCGCGCCACTGCTGCGGCCGGTCACTGGCCAGCGCTACCCCTACCTGAGTCTTCAACACCGCCAGCGGCGTGCGCAGTTGGTGCGAAGCGTCGGCGCTGAAGCGCTCCTGACGTGCCACCATCAGCCGCAGCCGTTCGATGTAACGATTAAACGCCACCAGCAGCGGCTGCATCTCCGACCATGGCAATACCCGCGGCAAGGGCGTCAGCTCGCCCGGATCGCGCCGCAGCATGATACCGGAGAGCTTACGCATCGGCTTCAACACCCGCTTGAGCAATGCGAACGCCAGGATCAGGGTTAACGCCACCACCGTGCCCTGGCTCAGCAGCGCCGCGATCATCATCTGCCGCGCCAGGTAACGGCGCGACTCCAGGGTTTCCGCCACCAGAATGGTCGCCATGCCGCTCACGCCCGACTCGTTGACCGGTTGAAACAGCGCCGCCACGCGGATCGGCCTGCCGAGGTATTCCGCATCGTAAAAATGCACCAGCGCCGGGTAGAGCGTGGAACGCGGGATATGGGGCGGCAAAGGCGGCAAATCGTCATAGCCCGAGATGCTTTTCCCCTGCGGCGAGATCACCTCGTAATACAGCTGATCGTTCATGTTGCGCTCGAAGCTGTCGAGCACCACATAGGGCACATCAACCGCCAGCTTGCCTTCGCGCACCACCAGTCGCTCCGCTACGGTGCGCGCCGACGCCAGCAGCGTGCGATCGTAAGCCAGGGTGGCGGCGCTCATGGCGCTGAAATAGTGGGTGTAGATAGAGATGCCGCCCAACGCCAGCAGCGGCAGGCCAAAAAACAATAGCAGTTGATAGAACAGCGAACGCGGCGCGTTAAACCACCGCATCGCACAGCTCCAGGCTGTAACCCAGGCCACGCAGCGTGACGATCGCCACGTCGCTGCCCTGCAGCTTTTTCCGCAGGCGGTGTACGTAAAGCTCGATGCTCTCCGGATTGGCCTCGTCGGACAACGTAAATACCTGCTCGAACAGCTGTTGCTTGGCCACCGGGCGGCCGCGCCGGTGCATCAACGCGGTCAACACCGCCAGCTCGCGCGGCGTCAGCGCCAGCGGTTTGCTCTCCAGCAGAAAATAGCCTTCGTCGTGATAGGTCAACGCGCCGTACTGCAACGCCGGCTGCGGGGCGCCGACGCTGCGGCGCAGCAGCGCCCGAATACGCGCTTCCAGCTCGTCCAGTTCGAACGGCTTGGTGAGGTAATCGTCCGCCCCCAGATTCAGGCCTTTTACCCGGTCGGCCACGTCGGTGCGCGCCGTCAGCAGCAGCACCGGCAGATCCTGCCCGCGCTTGCGCAGGCGCGCCAGCAAATCCAGACCGTTCATACGCGGCAGCGCCACATCCAGCACCGCGAGCGCATAGCGTTCGTTGAGCAGCAGGTGATCCGCTGCCACGCCGTCCGGGGCGACGTCGACGGCAAAGCCGGCGCCGGTCAGCGCCTTTTGCAACCAGTGAGACAGCTCGGGGTGATCTTCAACCAATAACAGTCGCATGTTCCCATTCCATTGATTTATCTGAACAACCTGGCGCCAATATCGCGCTTGTTAACAGGTCGATAACAGAGAATGGCATGGAAAATAAGGGGATAAAAGAGCGCCGCGCCGCCAGTTTTGGGAGCTGGCACACAATTATGCGTATAGAGCGCGATCGCAGGACGATGTCAGATCAGCGGAATGGGGCTATCGGCCACGGCAATGTCCAGTACCGGGCGCAGCTTGTCGGCGGTAAACGGCGAAGAAACCAGCACGGAGCGATTGTTGACGGCAAATACCAGATCGATGCCGGTCACGCAGGCGGTCATCTGGCAGGCATACTTTTCACCGTCGGCGTTGACGAAATGCAGTTCAAACACGCCAACGTCGGTACGCAGTCGCTTCAAACGGCACTGCCCGGTTTCACCGACCATCTCCGCATAGACCTCAGGCAACCGTTTAATCGCGCATACTTTGGCGCTGTCCCTACCACCAAATAATTTCCCTAACGAAAACATATCACTGCGTCTCTATTCATTTCACTGATCATGATTTTATCGCGAAAGCAGAACGGCAAACCTGATATTACGCAGGATTTTGGCCGGTTTTGCGCCCTGTTCCTGCCCGCATTTCTATGGTAGCGCACCCGTGATTCACTGGCGACAAGAGACCCTAATCACAGACTGGAAACTTTTCCGGCCACTGAAAGGTAAATGAAAGGTTGTTGTTTTAACAATCCTGCAACCGCGCTCTGCGGGATTCACAACCAGAACAATACCGAGGGCAAGCCACAATGAAAAAAATAATGACCCATACCTTTACCGCCGCCGCACTGTTGCTGGCTGCCTCTCAGGCCTTTGCCGTGGAAGCGCCCAAACGCACCGAATGTATTGCGCCGGCCAAGCCCGGCGGCGGTTTCGATCTGACCTGCAAGCTGATTCAGGTGTCGTTGCAGGACACCAAGGCGATCGATAAACCGATGCGCGTCACCTATATGCCCGGCGGCGTCGGCGCGGTGGCCTACAACGCCATCGTCGCGCAGCGCCCGGCGGAGTTCGGCACCGTGGTGGCCTTCTCCGGCGGCTCGCTGCTCAATCTGGCCCAGGGCAAGTTCGGCCGCTACAACGTGGACGACGTGAAATGGTTGGCGGCGGTCGGAACCGACTACGGCATGATCGCGGTGCGCGCCGACTCGCCTTACAAGACCCTGAAAGACCTGATGGACGCCTTCCAAAAAGATCCCAACAGCGTGGTGTTCGGCGCCGGCGCCTCCATCGGCAGCCAGGACTGGATGAAAACTGCGCTGCTGGCACGCGAAGTCGGCGTGGATCCGCGCAAGATGCGCTACGTGGCGTTCGAAGGCGGCGGCGAGCCGGTCACCGCGCTGTTGGGCAATCATATTCAGGCAGTTTCCGGTGATCTGAGCGAGATGGTGCCTTACCTGCAGGGCGACAAAATCCGCGTGCTGGCGGTGTATGCCGAACAACGTTTGCCTGGCCAGTTGGCCGACATTCCAACCGCCAAAGAACAGGGGTACAGCCTGGTGTGGCCGATCATTCGCGGCTTCTACGTCGGGCCGAAAGTCAGCGATGAAGAGTATCAGTGGTGGATCGACACCTTCCAGAAAATGATGGCGACCGAGGAATTCAAGCAGCAACGCGATCTGCGCGGCCTGTTCGAATTCAACATGACCGGCAAAGAGCTGGACGCCTACGTGAAGAATCAGGTTGCCCAATACCGTGAGCAGGCGAAAGTGTTCGGCCTGGCCAAATAACCGCAGGGGAAAACCATGAGCGATCGTATTTTTGCCGGCTTTTGGCTGCTGCTGTGTATCGGCGGGCTGTTCATCGGCTGGGGCATTCAAAGCGAATACAGCTATGAACCGCTGGGGCCGCGCCCTTTCCCGCTGGCGATCCTCAGCCTGATGGCGCTGTGCGCGGCCCTGTTGCTGCTGCGCCGCCCACAGGCGGTGGACTGGCCGCACCACAAGGTGCTGCAGCGGCTGCTGGTGCTGGTGATCACCCTGGTGCTGTATGCCTGGGGCTTTGAATGGCTGGGCTTTCCGCTGGCGACCGCGCTGCTGACGTTCAGCATCGGCCTGTTGTTTCAGGCCAGCCTGCCGGCGGCGGCCATTTCCGGCGTCGTCATGGGCGCAGCGCTGTATTACGCCTTTGACCAACTTCTCGATGTCACACTGCCGCTCGGCGCCTGGCTGAGCTAACGGGAGCGATGATGGATACCTGGATGTATTTGACCCAAGGGTTCGAAGTGGCACTGGTGCCGCAGAACCTGATTATCGCCCTGATCGGCTGCTTCGTCGGCACCATCGTCGGCCTGCTGCCGGGCCTCGGGCCGATCAACGGCGTAGCGATCCTGCTGCCGCTGGCGTTTGCCCTCAAGCTGCCGGCCGAATCGGCGCTGATCCTGCTGGCGACGGTGTATATCGGCTGCGAGTACGGCGGACGCATCTCGTCGATTCTGCTCAACGTGCCGGGCGACGCGGCGGCGATCATGACCGCGCTGGACGGCTACCCGATGGCACAGCAGGGGCGCGCCGGCGTGGCACTGTCCATCTCGGCGGTCAGTTCGTTCGTCGGATCGATGATCGCCATCGGCGGCATCATCCTGTTCGCGCCGCTGCTGGCCCGCTGGTCGCTGGCCTTCGGCCCGGCGGAGTATTTCGCCCTGATGGTGTTCGCCATCGCCTGCCTCGGCAGCATGATGAGCCAAAACCCGCTGAAATCGCTGCTGGCGGCGCTGATCGGCCTGGGGCTGGCGACGGTGGGCGTCGACGCCAACACCGGCGTTTACCGCTTTACCTTCGACAGTGTGCACCTCTCCGACGGCGTGCAGTTTATCGTGGTGGTGATCGGCCTGTTCTCGGTCAGCGAAATCCTGCTGATGCTGGAAAGCACCAGCGCCGGGCAAAAGCTGGTGCGTAAAACCGGCCGGTTGCTGTTCAACCGCAAAGAGGCGGCGCAGTGCGCCGGCCCGACCCTGCGCTCGTCGGTGATCGGTTTCTTCGTCGGCATTCTGCCGGGCGCCGGCGCCACCATCGCCAGCGCGTTGACCTACATGACCGAGAAGAAAATCAGCGGTAACAGCGACACCTTCGGCAAGGGCGACATCCGCGGCGTAGCGGCGCCGGAAGCGGCCAACAACGCCTCGGCCTGCGGCTCATTCATTCCGATGCTGACGCTGGGGGTGCCGGGTTCCGGCACCACGGCGGTGATGATGGGGGCGCTGACGCTGTACAACATCACCCCCGGCCCGGCGATGTTCACCGAACAGCCGGATATCGTCTGGGGGCTGATCGCCGCACTGCTGATCGCTAACGTCATTCTGCTGATCATGAACCTGCCGCTGGTCGGCCTGTTCACCCGCATGCTGACCATTCCGCTGTGGTTCCTGGTGCCGGCGATCGCCGCAGTTTCCGCGGTGGGGGTTTATGCGGTGCACAGCACCACCTTCGACCTGCTGTTGATGGTGGGGTTGGGCGTGTTCGGCTATATCCTGCGGAAAATGCACTTCCCGATGTCGCCGCTGATTCTGGGCTTTGTTCTGGGTGAGATGCTGGAGCAGAACCTGCGCCGTGCGCTGTCGATCAGCAACGGCGAATTCGGCATCCTGTGGAGCAGCAGCATCGCGCAAACGCTGCTGGTGCTGGCGGTCGCGGTACTGGCGCTGCCGCCGCTGCTGCGCCTGATGCGTAAACGCCGCCAACCGGCGGCCGAGGCCAAGGCCGAGTAATGCGAAACGGGCGGGGCTCCCCCGCCCGTTATGGTTAACGGCGCAAGGCCGCAATTCCCCTTTCCAACGCATCGATATCGTCATCGGCGAGCAGAGGTTGAATCACCGCAAAGCCCGCCTCGGACAAGTCATAGAGGCGTAACGCAAGCAACCGCGCGATAACTTCCGGCGCGAATCGCCAACGGATAAACCTCGCCGGGTTACCGCCGACGATGGCATAAGGCTCAACATCGCCGACCACCACGCTGCCGGCGGCGACGATCGCCCCTTCGCCTATCGATACCCCTGGCATCAACATCGCCCGCATGCCAATCCAGCAACCGTCCCCCAGCCGGGTGTCGCCTTTGGGGCGGTACGCCCGTTTGATGGTTTCCATAAAGGGGTACAGGCTCAACCAGTCGATACGGTGGGTGTGATTGCCCCCCATCAGGATCACCGCTTCGGCCGCGATGCACACATAATCGCCGATCAGCAAGCGATCTATGTCACCCAGCGGCTGCCATTGCCGGCTGACCGCGTCGCCGTGCAGATAGCGCACTACCGAGCGTTCGAAGCCGTTATCCCAACAGTCGCTGTAGTAGCTGTGGGTGCCTTTGACGATGATATTCGGGTTGGTCACCGTCTGATGCAGCAGCTCGGTTTTGGACCAATGTTTTTCGGACATGGCGTATTCTCTTGTTACGGGAATAAAAGCCACGGAACGGAATGTCTGTGGCCGTGTTGTCGTTCACTCAACACGGCCATTCAAGCGATAAGCGCTCGTTTCAATCTCGGGTTATTCATCATTACCGCCTCTCTTGCGAGGCGTAATGGTAGCCGATCACGCCTCGGCGGTCTTGCTTTTCAACAGCAGCACTCCGCCCATCACCAGCGCGCTGCCCAGCAGCTGCAGCTGATTCATGTTTTCCCCCAGCAGGAAATAGGCGATCGCCGCGGTGAAAACCAGCTCCAACGACAGGATCAGGTTGGCTACGGCCAGCGGCAGCGTTTTCAGGCTGATGTTATACAACCCGAAGCCCAACAGCGTCGGCCCGGCGGCCAGCGCCAGCAGCAACAGCCAGCCGCTCCACTGAATGCCCTGCGTGCCGTGCGACAGGAACCACAGAGAGCCGGCCATGCCGTGGAACGCCGCCAGCGGGAACGCCGTCAGCGCCGCGTTGAACACCAGCTGATACAGTGCCGAAAAACCGAAAACGTACAAAATGGTGTTCCACACCGGATAGCCCCGTTCGCTGGCCACCCGCCCGCCGAGGGTATACAGGGTATAGCCGATGCCCGACAGCATCCCCACCAGCAGCCCCAACAAGTCGAAGTGCTGGTTGCCCATGCTGTCGCCGTTGCTGACCAGGAAACAACCGCCCAGGCTGATGGCGATCACCAGCAGTTGGCGCAGCGTCAGGCGTTCGCTGTACATCACCCAGCCGAGGAACACGGTAAAGCCCACCGAGCAGTAGGTCAGAATGGTCGCCACCGATGCGCCGTTCAGCGCCACCGACAGCGTCCACAGGCTGTTGAACAGCGCCAGCAGCAGCCCGTAAAGCGCGTAGAACAATACCTGTTCACGGCGCAGGCGCGCCCACTGCGGTTTCACCACCAACAGCAGCGGCAACAGCACCAGCGCCACCAGCGCCGCGCGCCAGAACGCCAGCACGAAGGTCGGCAGGTGATAGTACTCGGTCAGCGCGCGGATGATGATGGCGGTAAAGGCCAGCAGCATGGCGCTGATCATGGCGATGACGTAACCTTGGTGGCTGCCCTGAAAGAGACGCGCGCCGGGCAGCAAAGGCCGGGCGGAAACGCCTGACGGTAATGACATGAGATCCTCGGAAAAATGGCGACGTAAATGCTCAGGCGGACAGTGTAACGCGGCCATTTTTTCTCACTATAGCCACTTTACGGCGTTGTTATGCAGGCCACTTTTCTGCGCTTGAAGCCCTGTTGACATGGGGTATAGTAAAAAGCTCTCTCCCTAACCGGGCCAATTTCGTATGCATATCCCGTTGGATCGCGAGCAGGACGTTCCGCTCTATTTACAGATCGAAGAAGCGCTGCGGCGCGCCATCCTCACCGGCGTGTTCGTCGATGGCGACAAGCTGCCCTCGACGCGCATGCTGGCGGCCGAGCTGGCGGTCAGCCGTTTAACGGTGGACAACGCCTACGCCGAACTGGCGGCCAAGGGCTTTTTGCATCAGCGGCGCGGCAGCGGCGCCTATGTTGCGCACCCGCAGGCGCAAACGCGCCCGGCCCGGCCGAGCAGCGATGCCCCATTCCCGCTGGAGAGCTTCACCACCCTCACCTCGCGGCTGGACGGCTACGCCGACGCCCCGCTGCCGGAGGGGCTGATCAACTTCGCCGCCGGCGTCGGCAGCCCTAAGGTGTTTCCGCTGGAGGCGTTTCGCAAAGTGCTGCTGTCGGTGCTCAGCCGCCATGCGGAAGAGGCCTTCAGCTACGGGGAATACTGCGGCTACTACCCGCTGCGCGATACGCTGAGCCGCATTCTCAGCGCGCAGGGCATCCCCACGCAGGCGGAACAGGTGCTGATCACCAACGGCTCGCAGCATGCCATCAGCCTGGTGGTGCAAAGCCTGCTGGCGCCGGGCGATACGGTGATCGTCGAAGAACCGACCTACGCCGAAGCGCTGGGCCTGCTGCGCCAGCACCGCATCAATATCGTCACCGTACCGGGCGACCGCCACGGCATGCGGGTGGATTTGCTGCCGGAATTGTTAGAACGCCACCGCCCCAAACTGATCTACACCATCCCCAATTTCCACAACCCGACCGGCCGCTGCCTGAGCGAGGCGCGTCGGCGACGCCTACTGGCGATCGCCCAACAGGCCGGCGTGGTGATCCTGGAGGACGATTTCGTCGGCGATCTGCGTTACCAGGGCAAGCAGCTGCCGTCGCTGCGCGCGCTGGCGCAGCCGGGCGCGGTGATCTACGTCAGCACCTTCTCCAAGATGCTGCTGCCCAGCATGCGCATCGGCTATCTGGTGGCGGACAGCGAACACTATCAGCGTTTCGCCAGGCTGAAACACGTCGACAGCTTCACCAGCTCCAGTCTGATCCAGCGCGCGCTGGACGCGTTCGTCACCGTCGGCCGTTACGACAAGCAGCTGCGGCGCGCCGGGCGCGTCTACCGCCGCCATCTGGAAGTGATGATCGACGCGTTGCAACGGCGGTTGCCGCCGGGGTGCCGTTTCGAAACGCCACAAGGCGGCTTGTTTATCTGGCTGACGCTGCCCGCGACGGTAACCACCACCGAACTGATGCCGGTGGCCTGGCGACACGGCGTCACTTTCGCGCGCGGCGAATGCTTTTATGCGCAGGAACAGCTGGGCGCGCACGGCCTGCGGCTGAACTTCGCCGCCAACTCGCCGCCGCAGATTGAAGAAGGTATCGCCCGGCTATGCCGGGCGATTGAGGAGGTGATAACGGAGAAAAACGCCGGTTAGACGGCGGCCCACCACAGCCGCAGCTTCATCCCCCAGTAGCTGGTCCAGCCGGTGGTGCTCTGCACCACTTTGCCCTGCGAGATCACCACGAAGGTCGGCGTCACGCCAATCTGCCACTGCGCCGAGAGCGTACCAGCCGGATCGTTGACCACCGGCAGCGCCAGCCGTTTGCGCGCCAGCCAGTGTTTCACCTGGGTATCGTCGCCCGAACGCAGCGCGACGGTCAGCACGTTGCCGCCCGCCGCCTGCAAACGGGCGACGTCCGGCGTGGTGAAGCGGCAGACGCCGCACCAGCTGGCCCAAAAATAAACCAGCAGCGGCCGCTCATGGCTGAGCTGCGCCAACGACACCTGCTCGCCGTCCAGCGTGGTCAGGGTCTGAGCATCGAAGGCCGGCGGCACCTGCGGCGCGTTCAGCCAATCCATCACCGTCACCACCGCCAGCGCGATCAGCGCCAGCAACAACAACTCGCGCCCCCAGCGCTTGAGCTTAGCCATTGTTGGCCTTCGCCAGCTGCTGTTTCACCATCGCTTCCAGCTCTTCATACGACACCGCCCCCGGCAGCATCCGATCGCCGATCAGCGTCGCCGGCGTCCCTTGTACGCCCAATTGTTCCGCCAATTCCATATTGGTGCGCAGCGTGGTCATGCTTTGTTCGCTCGGAGCCACCGCCTTGACGCCGGTTTTCTCCTGCGCGGCGGCGATGCTGGCCTTGTCGTGGAAGCCCTTTTTCGCCATCAGCCGCTGGTGCAAAGCCCAGAATTGATCCGGATGCTGCTGCCAGGTGGTGAGCGCCACGCGCGCCGAGCTGACCGAGCTTTCGCCCTTGAACGGCAATAGCTTCACCACCAGCGCCACATCCGGGTATTGCTTGACGATTTTCTCCAGCATCGGATCAAACCGCTTGCAGTACGGGCAGTTATAGTCGGTAAAGGTCACCAGCGTCAGTTTGGCGTTGGCGGCGCCCAGGCGCGGGCTGGCCGGATCCTGATACAGCGTTTTGGCATTCTGCTTGATAGCCTGGCTGATTTGCTGGCCTGCGGTCTGCTGCTGCCAGGCGTCCACCGCCTGCGCCAGAATGTCCGGGTTGGACACCAGCGTTTCGCGGATCATTTCTTTGATACGCGCCTCTTGTGCCGGAGTGAAAGGCTCGGCGGCCCACGCCGGGGCGGCGATGATCATCAGTAAAATCAGTAGCTTTTTCATTGTTCGGTTCCTTTGGCATGGGAGAGCGTTTGCAGCACGGCGTCACGGGTCAACAGCGGGGATAACACCTCGCCGTCCGGGCTGCCGGGGCCATAGATTTGGTTGAAAGGCACGGCGACGCTGCCGCGCTTTTGCAGGAAGGCGCTGATGTCGGCCGACGGGCGGCTCCAGTCGCCGCGCAGCGCGACCACATCGTCGGCGCTCAGCGCGCGCTGTACGTCATCGCGCAGCAGCACATTGAATTTGTTGGCTTTACAGGTCACGCACCAGTCGGCGGTCACGTCGACGAACACCCGCTTATGCTGGGCCAGCGCCTCGGCAATCGCCTGTTCGCTCAGCGGTTGCCACTGCACCCGATCCTGCAACGGTTGGCGCCACAGGCCGGCGGTCAGCGAGCCGGCCAACAAGGCCACGCCAGCCAGCACCAACGTGCCCGCCGCCAGCTTGGCCGCTAACCGTGCTCCCTGCTGACGCCATACTGCCAGCAGCAACGCCAGCAGCGCCAGCGCCCCCAGCCACAGCGTGGCCTGCACGCCGATATGATTGCTCAGCAGGCTCAGCAGCCACAGCGACGACGCCAGCATCAACAACCCCATCGCCAGCTTGACGGTATTCATCCAGTGGCCGGGGCGCGGCAAGCGCAGCGCCAGCGAAGGCCAGGCGGCAATCAGCAGCCACGGCAGGCTCATGCCGATGCCGAGTGCGATGAACATGCCCCACAGCACCGGCAGCGACGCCGCCAGCGCGAAGGCCACCGCCGTGCCGAGAAACGGCGCCGAGCACGGCGTCGCCAGTAGCGTAGCGAACGCGCCCTGCCAGAAATGGCCGCTCAGACCGTGCCCGTTATGGGTGGCCAGTGAGGTATTCAGATCGGATGAGAGGCGCAGATGGAACAGGCCAAACAGGTTGGCGCTGAACAGCAGCGTCACCAGCACCATAAAGCCGATAAACCACGGATTCTGGAACTGAATGCCCCAGCCAAGCGCGTGGTTGCCGAGTCTCAGCAGCGTCATCAGCAAGGCCAACGCCATAAACGAGGCGACGATACCCAGCGACGACGCCAGGAACTGCAAACGAACGCTGCGCCGATCGCGATGCTCCACCTGCAGGATAGAACCGAGCTTGATGCCCAGCACTGGCAGCACGCACGGCATCAGGTTGAGGATTAACCCACCCGCCAGCGCCATCAATACCGCTTGCCATAACGGGAACGCCGCACCGGCAGGCGCGGCCAGCGGATCGCCAATCGGCAGCGTAATCTGCTGCGCCATGCCGCCGTCGTCAATCACCAACGTCAGCGTTTTGCCGCGCAGATCCGGCGCCGCATCGCCCCAACCGTCGCTGACCGGCACTCGCGCCAACAGCTGAGCACCGTCGGTCTCGACCTGCGGCTTGCCGAGATCGGCATCCGCTAGCGTATCGAAGAACAGCGCGGGTTGCTGCCAACCGGCGGCACGTTCGGCGGAAATCTGCAGCTCGCCGCTGCGGTAACCGGCCTTGACGCTTTCCGCCAACCCAGCGGCGATCGGCACCTGCCCCATCGCCTGCGCGAAATCGTGGTTAAACAGCGGATCGTTCGGCGTAGTCAGATCCAGGCTGAACGGGTAGTCGGTCAGAATGCAGACATTGCTGCAAGTGGACAGCGTCAGGGTGCCCGCCAGCGGGCCGGACACCTGGCCTGGCATCACGATCGGCAGCGTGACCCGATCGTGATAGCCCTGGGTGGAAATGCCGGCCACCTCGAAACGCTGCGGCGTCGGCCAGTGCCAGGTTGCGGGCGGCGGGTTGCCCTGCCAGACGATAGCCGGCGCGATGCCGCCTTCGCCTGGAGAGCGCCAGTAGGTTTTCCAGCCTTTTTGCAGCTCGACCGACAGCAGCAGACGGGTCTCTCCCGGCTGTGACGTGTCGGCGCGCAGCCGCACCTTGGCATGATCGTTGGCCGGATTTTGCAGCCAGCCGCTGTCCGCCGCCTGCAAGGCGGGCAGCCACAGCATAAACAGGCAAGCGCAGGCCAGCCTGATAATTTTCAACATGTTAATTCTCCATAAATGATTAATTCACCGCGAAAAACGGGCGATTAACTCATTCACGGAAGACGCATAATCGAAGGTGCACCCTGAGGGTGGGCGGAGAAATGGCGCGAGGAGGAGGAATGCGCAGACGCGCGGCAATGGTCGGCGCCAACAGAGCCAGCAGCAGACCCAGCCCGAACAGCACGGTTTCGAACATTACCGGCGGCGCGGCCAGCAATGATTTGGCGCTCAGTTCACAGGGCGTCGGCTGCGCTTCGGCGGCGGCATCGCTGGACTGAACGGCAGTGGCCGCCGGGATCCCCAGCGTTTGCTGCAGCGCATGCAGGCCCGCCATACGCTGGGTCATGCACGTCAGCACCACCAGGCAAGCCAGGCATAAAAACCATTTTGCAATCCGCTGCCGTTTAACCATGCCATCCTCATGTTTAGATCTGGGGTTATCTTAGCGGCGCGGCCGCGATTAGCAACGTTTTGTCGGTAAAGAAATGTCTGAGCGACGTATTGATGGCGGCGAAT
Source organism: Serratia sp. CY43202 (assembly GCF_052168755.1). Classification (NCBI taxonomy): domain Bacteria; kingdom Pseudomonadati; phylum Pseudomonadota; class Gammaproteobacteria; order Enterobacterales; family Yersiniaceae; genus Serratia; species Serratia sp. CY43202. The sequence goes on along the minus strand of NZ_JBJNMB010000001.1, from coordinate 136,340 downwards.
TACAGGTATCATAGAGGGTAAGCCTGCGCTTTTCGCCGGGTACGATGACGATTCTCTCCTCCAGGCACACTGCGGGGATACACAGCGAAGGACTGGTGATATGCAACCTTTGAGTGGGCCGGGCGCCCCAATCGCCGGCGAACGCCCTCCCTCCCCGGGCAAAACGGCGGCCACTGACGATCAACCCCTCTCTCCGGCGCAGCGCACGACGCTGGAAAAACTGATCGTGAAAATCATGACGCTCAGCCCGGCAAAGTCGGCGGAAATCTGGGCCTCTCTGCGTCACGATCTTGGCGCCGACAACGGCGGCGAACTGCTGGCGCGCCATTTTCAACCGGCGGAACAGCTGCTGCAAACGCGCCTGACGCAGGCGCAGCAAAACCATGCCGGGCGCCAACTGCTGCAACAGCTGGCCGAATTACTGCCCCTGGGCAACAACCGCCAGGCGGTCAGTGACTTTATTCGTCAACGGTTCGGCCATACGGTGTTGAGCCAGTTAAGCCCACCACAGCTGCAGCAGGTGCTGAATCTGTTGCAGACCGGCGGCCTGACCATTCCCCAACCGCAGCAAACCGCCACCAGCGATCGCCCGCTGCTGCCCGCAGAGCATCAAAGCCTGCAGCAGCAGGTCACCAAACTCAGCGCCGCGACCGGTGAAGCGCCGGCTAAAATTTGGCAAACGCTGTTCGATCTGGCGGGCGTGAAAACCAACGATCCGCTGCCGGCGCGCCACTTCCAGCTGCTGAACCAGTTTTTACAGGTGAAGGTGGCGCTCAGCCCGCAGAACGCGCCAACGCTGAACAACCTGCTGGCGGCGCTCAAACAGCCGGCGGATGAGCAAGAACTGCAGCAGATGAACGACTATTGCCAGACGCGCTTCAACTGCGGCGCCAACGCGCCACTGACGCATCCGCAAATGAGCGACGCCATTCATCAGCTGTTTGCCCGCCGTCTGGAGAAAGCCGGCCAGGCACAGCCGATCGCCAGCCCCCCTATCGAACCGCAGCCGCTGCTCAACCCGCTGATCGCCGCCCTGCCTCTGCCGCTGCAAAAAGCGCTGAGTAAGCCCGCCGTGGCGCTGATCCTGCTGCTGTTGGTGCTGGCCGTGGTGCTGGCGCTGGTGTTTTAACGCCTTAGGCGCAGCCGCAGTCCGCTGCGGCCGCCCGATCGCGCAGTGACCCCGGCAGTTCGCCGATGGCCAACGGATGGCCGTCGCGCAGCCAGAAATCCAGCCCGCCAATCAACTCCTTCACCCTAAATCCCAACTTCGCCAGCTTGTAGGCGCCTTTGGTGGAACCGTTGCAGCCGATGCCGTCGCAGTAGGTCACATACACCTTTTGGCGATCCAGGTGCGCCGTGCCGGCTTCATCCATCAGGCGATGCGGCAAGCTGAATGCGCCGGGGATATGCCCGGCGGCGTACAGCGCCTCCGCACGGGTGTCGATCACCACCATCCCGTCCACGCCATTGCGCAAATCTTCCGCCACGTCCCAGGCATCCGCATAGCGGCTCAGTTTAGCCGCCAGATAGGCCAGGCTCTCTTCCGGCGCTGCCGGCGGAAAGGCCAGCACCAAGGATTCTTTCGACATATCACTCACTCCCGTTGATCAAGACAGATGACAATAGTGCCCGATTTTGGTCTTATGATTGATACCCATTTTTTACTCATGATAAGACCCATTATGCGGCACACGCTGATCACGCTGTTTCAGCAATCGCCCCAGGCCATCGGCACGCTGCGCGAACGTCTGTGTGCGGCATTGCGGCAGGCCATCCACCACGGCGCATTGAGCGTTGGGCAACGGCTGCCCTCCAGCCGAGTGCTGGCTGGGGATCTGAACCTCTCAAGGGTGACCGTCGAAGCAGCCTACGGCCAGTTGGAGGCGGAGGGGTATTTGCAGCGCCGCGTCGGCCAGGGCACATTTGTGGCTATCCGCATCGCCAAATCGCCGCCGCCGGCGACCCGCACCGCCATGCCGCGCCTTTCGCTGCGCGGCCAACAGATCGTGCAAACCGGCGGCTGCCGCGATCCGCAGCATCCTCAGGCCTTCGCAGCCGGCTCGCCGGACCTGCGCGCGTTTCCGCTGGCCCTGTGGAAGCAGTTGACCGCTCAACGCCTGCGCCTGCAGGGGGAAAGCCTGCTGCGCTACGGCGATCCGCAAGGCTATCTGCCGCTGCGCGAAGCCATTGCCGCCCACGTCAACCAAACGCGCGGCGTAGTCTGCGATGCGAGCCAGGTTATCGTGCTGACCAGTTCGCAGCAGGCGCTGCAAATGATCGCCACCTTACTGTTGGACAGCGGCGACAGCGTCTGGATGGAAGAGCCGGGTTACGCCGGGGCGAGAAACGCCTTTATCAGCGCCGGCGCCGCGCTGACGCCGGTGGCCGTAGACGGCGACGGCCTGCAAGCAGAACCTTCCTTGCCCGATCCACGTTTGATTTATCTGACGCCCTCGCACCAATACCCGACCGGCGCGGCGCTCAGCCTGGCACGCCGCTTAGCGTTGCTGGCGCAGGCGGAGCGGCAACAGGCCTGGATCATTGAGGACGATTACGACAGCGAATTTCACTACGACGGGCTGCCGATTCCGGCGATGCAAGGCTTGGATCGCCATGGCCGGGTGCTCTATCTCGGCACCTTCTCCAAATCGTTGTTCCCTTCGCTGCGGCTGGCGTACCTGATCGTGCCACCCGCGCTGGTCGCTCCCTTCGTCACCGCGCGCACGGTCTATGACGGCCACAGCGCGCAATTGATGCAGGCGGTAACCGCCGAGTTCATCCGCCAGGGGCACTTCGCCGCGCATATTCGCTACATGCGCCAGCTCTACCACAGCCGGCGCGATGTGCTGCTGACGGAAGTGCGCGAAAAGCTGAGCCACTTCGCCACGGCCGCTCCCGCCGCCGGCGGCCTGCAGCTCAGCGTTTGGCTGCCGCCCGGCCGGGAGGCGGCGCTCAGCCGGCAGGCGTGGCGGCTCGGCGTCCTTACGCCCGGGTTAACGGCGCAATACCAAACGGTTCAGGCCCAGCGCGATGGCTGGCTGCTGGGTTTTTCGGCTCTGACGCCGGGCGAGATCCGCAGCGCCGTCGAGCGGCTGGCGCGGATCGCCGCGGCTTAGCCCTGCCCCGGAGAGACGCCGGCCGGCTTATTGCTCGGTCAGGCGCATCTCCACCACCAGCGGCAGGTGGTCGCTCACCGCCGGCCAGTGCACGCCGTTCCAATCACCGCTGGCGTTCGGCACCGTCAGGCTGTCCAGATGCCAACGCTGCGCATTGCCGCTAAAGATGTAATCCACCTTGATCTCGGCGTTTTCCGCCGGCCAGCTGCGGCCGTCCTGCCCGTTAGGCATGATGTCGTTCCAATAGCGGCTCAGCTCCAGCCAGGTGACGCTGCCCGGCACATCGTTCATGTCGCCGAACAGCAGCTTGATGCCGCGCACTTCGATGGCGCGATCGTTCAGCTCCCGCACCTGATCCAGACGCATCGTCGGATCTTCCTTGGTATCGAGATGTGCGTTGAACAGGGTGATCGGCGCCGGGAACTCCGGCACGTCAACTTTGGCACTGAAGGCGATGCGCTGTTCGCGCTGGCCGGACGGCAACGGATAGATCACGGCGTCGTGCAGCGGATACTTCGAGAGAAACGCCAGGCCATATTCACCGCCGTCGAAATCGATCGCCCGGCCAAACACCGCCTGCATGCCGGTCAGCTTCGCCAGTTCCGCCGCCTGATCGACGCGCCCGCTGCGGGCGGTGAGTTTATCCACCTCCTGCAGCGCCACCACGTCGACGTTCATCGCGCGAATCGCCTTGGCGATGGCGGTCATGTCGCTGACCTTGCCGGCGGCGATATTGAAGCTGGCGACGCGGATCTTCGGCGCCTGCTCCAGCTCGTAGGTTTTGTTCTTCAGGCCGCCCAACGCGCTGGCCACTTCGCGGCTGTTGGCGTTGCTGTTGGCATGCCCGGTATCGGCAGACGCCCAGGCGCTGTGAGAGATGCCCAGGGACAGTAAAGTGATAAGCAGAGCGTGACCGGTGTGCATGAATTCTCCTTGAGGGACAGATAAGTGTTATGTAGGCGCTTCCCGGCCCACAGCTAACACCGATTTTGCCGCAGAAACCTGCGACTATTTCCTAGTTGCACCGCTATTTTTCGTTTCTGCGCGATGCTTCGCATTCTGGCGGTTTACGCATTGCGCCGTTGGACAATCGACTGATTTCGTTTTAAAACCGGTAGATTGCCAACCGCGAGGAGTTCCGATGACCAGCCCGATTGCCGAACAGCTTACCGAACGTTTCTTCCGCTATCTGGCGGTGACCAGCCAGAGCGACGCCGCCGCAACCGCCCTGCCCAGCACGCCGGGGCAGCATGAGATGGCGCAACTGTTGGCGGACGAGCTGCGCCGGCTCGGCCTGGCCGACGTGCAAATCGACGAGCACGCCACCGTGACCGCCCGCAAGCCCGGCACCCAACCCGGCGCGCCGCGCATCGGCTTCATCACGCATATCGACACCGTGGACGTCGGCCTGTCGCCCGAGATTCATCCGCAGCGCCTGCGCTTCACCGGCGAGGATTTATGCCTGAACGCCGAGCAGGACATCTGGCTGCGTACCGCCGAGCATCCGGAGATCCTGCCCTACCGCAACGAAGAGATCCTGTTCAGCGACGGCACCAGCGTGCTGGGCGCCGACAATAAGGCGGCGGTCACCGTGGTGATGACGCTGCTGGCCAACCTGACCGCGGCCGATCGCCACGGCGATATCGTGGTGGCGTTCGTACCGGACGAAGAAATCGGCCTGCGCGGCGCCAAGGCGCTGGATCTGCAGCGTTTCCCCGTCGATTTCGCCTACACCATCGACTGCTGCGAACTGGGTGAAGTGGTGTACGAGAATTTCAACGCGGCAGCGGCGGAGATCCGCATCGAGGGGGTGACCGCCCACCCGATGTCGGCGAAAAACGTGTTAATCAACCCGATACGCATCGCCAACGACATCATTAACCGATTCGACGTGCAGGATACCCCGGAACACACCGAAGGGCGCGAGGGGTATTTCTGGTTCACCGATCTGGCCGCCAACGCCAATCAGGCGACGCTGAAGGTCTCGATTCGCGACTTCGATCGCGCAACCTTCGAGGCGCGCAAAGCCCGCCTTGAGGAGACGGTGCGCCAGGTGGCGGCCAACTATCCGCGCGCCAACGTCAGCTGCAACGTCAGCGACATCTACAGCAACATCAGCAATGCCATCGGCGAAGATCGGCGCGCTATCGATCTGATCTTCGGCGCCCTTGCCGCCCACGGCATCCCGCCGAAGGTGATCCCGATGCGCGGCGGCACCGACGGCGCAGCGCTCTCCAGCCGCGGTATCCTGACGCCCAATTACTTCACCGGCGCGCATAACTTCCACTCGCGCTTCGAGTTTTTGCCCGTCAACGCCTTCGTGAAATCTTATCAGGTGACCCGCAGCATTTGCCTGCTGGCCGCGCGGCAGAGTGGCAATCCGGGCTAGCTCATCACCCAACCGAGCAGCGCGGCCCACACCAACAGCGGCAGCGAGTAATAGTGGAAGCGCAACCAGATCTTGCGCTCCCCTGCCATACGCAGCGCAATCAGGTTGGCGAGCGACCCGACCGCCAACCCGAAGCCCCCGGCGTTGACCGCATAGGCCAGCTGCGGGCTGGAAGGCACATAGTTGAGCAACAAAATGGTGGCCGGCACGTTGCTGACGATCTGCGACAGCCCAACCCCCAACGCATACACGCTCCCCTCGCTCAGCCCGGCGATGGCGGCAAATGCCGGCTGAAGCGGCGGCAAGCGGGTAAACAGGCCGACATCGATGAACATGGCGGCGAACACGAAAATCAGACTCCAGTCGATCTGCAACAGTACCCGGCGCGCCAGCAGCAAGAAACCGGCGAACACCGCCAGCAGCCCGTACAACGGCAGATCGAAATCAAGACACAGCAGGAAAACTGCATACAGCCCTACGCAGCTCAGCAACAGCGGCCGCTGGTACGGATACCCCTCGGTATTCGGCGTTTTCACGATGTCGCGCGCCGGGAAGCTGAACCAGGTCAGCGCCAGCAGGCTCAACATCATTGCGGCGCCAAACGGCGCCATCTGGCCGATGAAACCGAGGAAAGAGAGGCCGGAGCGGCTCCACAGCAGGATATTTTGCGGGTTGCCGATCGGCGTCAGCAACGAACCGGCGTTCACCGCCAGCGCCTGGAAGATGATCAAGCGGCCAACCGGCAGCGCCGACAGCTTTTTCAGCGTGATGGTGAGCGGAATGACGATAAACAGCGCCACGTCGTTGGTCAGAAACGACGACAGCAGCGCGGCGGAAAACACCAGAAACAGCGCCAGCCGTCGTTCGCTGTGCAACCGGTTGATAATCTTGCGGCCAACGAAGTCGAAGTAGCCGCTGACCTCAACGCCTTTGGTCAGCAGCATCAGCCCCAGCAAGGTAATGAGAGTGCGGCCGTCGATAAAGCCGCCCAACATCGCCAATGGCTGCGGATGAAAGACGAACATCGCCACGCCGGCCAGCAGCAATACATGCAGGAAACGGTCTTTGACAAAGGGATGGATAAGCCGGGAAATGGCGGTTGCACTCATGGTGGCAGCTTGAAACCTCAGCGAAAAGCATGAGCGAGACGTTAGCTCAGGCACAGCCGCAACGCCAGCAAAATGCTATTTTACCTTTATCCGCTTTCCATTTGCCGCGCTTTACTTTATTTGTAGCGGCTTTCTCGTTTTCAAAGGACATGTTATGGCTTCCCTGTTCGCCAAAGGGGCGTTGCTCAGCGCCTTATGCGCCCTGCTCGCCGCCTGCGACGATGCGTCCTCCCGCCCGCAAATCGATATCGACGGCAAGACCATGGGCACCTTCTACAGCGTTAAAGTCAGCGGTAACGTCGCGATCGGCAAGCAAGAACTGCAGCGGCAGATCGACGCGGTGCTCGAACGGGCCAACGACGATATCTCCACCTACCGCGCCGATTCGGTACTGTCGCGGTTTAACCACAGCGCCAGCCTCGAACCGCAGCCTATCCCGCGCGGCATGGCGGACATCGTGTTGATGGCCCAGCGCATCGGCCGTGATACCGGCGGCGCCATGGACATCACCGTCGGCCCGCTGGTGAACCTGTGGGGATTCGGCCCAGACAAGCATCCGGTCAAGGTGCCGGAACAGGCGCAGATCGACGCGGAGAAGCAGCGCACCGGCCTGCAGCACCTGAAGCTGATCAGCGACAGTCGCGGGGAGTGGCTGCAAAAAGATCTGCCGGGCATGTATGTCGATCTCTCGACGCTGGGCGAAGGCTATGGCGCGGATGAGTTGGTGCGCCTGATGAACCGTCACGGCATTACCAACTACCTGGTATCGGTCGGTGGCGCGGTCTCTTCACGCGGCGTCAACGGCCAGGGCAAACCCTGGCGGGTAGCGATCCAAAAGCCGACCGATCGTGAAAATGCGGTGCAGGCGCTGGTGGATCTGCACGGTTACGGCATCAGCACCGCCGGCAGCTACCGCAACTACTTTGAACAAAACGGCCAGCGCTACTCCCATGTCATCGATCCGACCACCGGCAGGCCGATCAACCACCGGCTGGTTTCCGCCACGGTGATCGCCCCCACTGCGCTCGAGGCCGACGGCTGGGATACCGGCTTGATGGTGCTGGGCCCGGAGAAAGCGTTGCAGCTCGCAGAAGAGAAAGGGCTGGCGGTCTACCTGATCAGCAAAACCGACGACGGTTTCAGCGCCGTGATGACGCCGCAATTCAAAGCGTTTTTGGTGCAGTGAGATAAAAAAGCCCGGCGCGCAATGGCCGGGCTTATTCCTGTTCCGCGCCGATCACTTGGTCAGCGCGATGATACCGAGGGTCAGACCGGCAACCGCTGCCGCGCCGCCGGCGATCGCGCCTGCGGTTTCCCAGTTATCCTGAGTGGTGCCCTTCATACAGGTGTTGGTGTGCACCAGACGCCCCTGGTCATCGTAGACCGGCACGCAGGGAGAATCGGTGGCGCATCCGGCCAACACGGCCGACAGTAACCCAACCGCAATTAACTTTTTCATACTTCTTGCCTCAATGTTCGATCACTTTAGAAAGCTACGCCGAGCGATAATCACGCTACCTGGCTATTGTATGCCCAACGCGTGTAATGGCGAGGTAATGATGTGTCAGGGGATGTGATTTGGGAAAACTCCGAGCGCTCGCCCGGCGGGCTTTGGGCAGTAAAAAGCCCGCGAAAACGCGGGCTTGATAGCGAAGTGACGCGCCGGCGGAATTATTTCGCCAGTTTGCGCATCACCAGGGTGGCGTTGGTGCCGCCGAAACCGAAGCTGTTGGACATCACGGTGGTCAGCTCGCGCTGAGTCGGCTGGGTCACGATGTTCATGCCGGCCGCCTGCTCATCCAGCGTTTCGATGTTAATGCTCGGCGCGATAAAGCCGTGCTCCAGCATCAGCAGGCTGTAAATCGCTTCCTGCACGCCCGCGGCGCCCAGCGAGTGACCGGTCATCGCCTTGGTGGAGGAGATGGCCGGGGTATTGTCACCGAACACTTCACGAATAGCGCCCAGCTCTTTCACGTCGCCTACCGGCGTAGAGGTGCCGTGCACGTTGATGTAGTCGATCGGCGCATCCAGATCCTGCATCGCCATCTTCATGCAGCGCACTGCGCCTTCGCCCGAAGGGGCAACCATGTCGGCACCGTCGGAAGTCGCGCCGTAGCCAACGATTTCTGCATAGATGTGCGCACCGCGCGCCAGCGCGTGCTCCAGTTCTTCAACCACCACCATGCCGCCGCCGCCGGCGATGACGAAACCGTCACGATCGGCGTCGTAGGTGCGGGAGGCTTTTTCCGGCGTGTCGTTGTACTTGGTGGACAGCGCGCCCATCGCGTCGAACTCGCAGGCCATTTCCCAGCACAGCTCTTCACCGCCGCCGGCGAACACGATGTCCTGTTTGCCCAACTGAATTTGCTCAACCGCGTTGCCGATGCAGTGCGCGGAGGTCGCGCAAGCGGAGCTGATGGAATAGTTTACGCCATGGATTTTGAACGGCGTTGCCAGGCAGGCGGAAACGCCGGAAGCCATGGCTTTGGTCACCACGTACGGGCCAACCGCTTTCAGGCCGCGCGGGCTGCGCATCGCATCGGCGCCGAACACCTGGAAGCGCGGAGAACCGCCGCCGGAACCGGCAATCAGGCCTACACGCGGGTTGTTTTGATACTCTTCTTCCTTCAGGCCGGAAGACGCGATCGCTTCTTGCATCGCCAGGAAGGCATAAATGGAAGCATCGCTCATGAAACGCACTGCCTTGCGGTCGATCAGGCCGGTCGTGTCGAGCTTAACTTGCCCCCATACGTGACTACGCATGCCGGAATCTTTCAGCTCCTGGGAGAAAGTGATCCCAGAACGTCCTTCCTGCAGGCTTGCCAGGACCTCCTGCTGGTTATTACCAATGCTGGAGACAACTCCCAGGCCAGTAATCACTGCACGTTTCATTCAATACCTCTTCCACTATTTACCTACGGGATTTTGCATCGCACTTTAGCGTACAGATGTAAGCCGAACAAGTCCGATCAGCGTTTTTCAGCTTTATTGTTGTCCAGTTTGCGCCGGGGCGCCAGCGCCGTTAGAATTCGCGGCATCCCTTGAATTTCGAGCCATTGACCGTGAATCACGCCCCCATCCAAACCGCAACGCTAACCTGGAACGAACAGGGTACACCTGTTTCGAAACAGTTTGATGACGTCTATTTTTCCAATCAGGATGGGCTGGAAGAAACCCGCTACGTCTTCCTGCACGGCAATCGGCTGCCGCAACGTTTCGCCACCCACCCGCGTCCGTTGTTGGTGGTGGCGGAAACCGGGTTCGGCACCGGGCTCAATTTCCTCACGCTGTGGCAGGCCTTCGCCGGCTTCCGCCAGGCCGAGCCGGACGCCGCGCTGCAACGCCTGCACTTTATCAGCTTCGAAAAATTCCCCCTGCAGCAGGCTGACCTGGCGGCGGCGCATGCGCGCTGGCCGGAGCTGGCGCCTTATGCCGACGAGCTGCGCGCCCAATGGCCGCTGCCGCTACCGGGCTGCCATCGTCTGCTGCTGGCCGAAGGCCGCATTACGCTCGATCTGTGGTTCGGCGACGTCAACGACCTGCTGCCGCAGTTTGACGCCAGCATGAATAACCAGGTGGATGCCTGGTTCCTCGACGGTTTCGCGCCGGCAAAAAATCCCGACATGTGGACCGATCAACTGTTCGCCGCCATGGCGCGTTTCGCCCGGCCGGGAGGCAGCTTCGCCACCTTTACCGCCGCCGGTTTTGTGCGCCGCGGCTTGCAACAGGCCGGTTTTCAGGTCAACCGCTGCAAAGGCTTCGGCCAAAAGCGTGAGATGCTCGCCGGCGAGCTCCCGGCCGATGCGCAGCCCGCCGCACATCCGGCGCCCTGGTATCGGCGCCCGGCGGCGGACAACACCGCCGACATCGCCCTGATCGGCGGCGGCGTCGCCAGCGCGCTCACCGCGCTGGCCTTGCTGCGGCGCGGTGCCACCGTCACGCTGTACTGCGCCGATGAGCAGGCGGCGGAGGGGGCATCCGGCAATCGCCAGGGGGCGATTTATCCGTTGCTGAACGGCAGCGGCGACGCGCTGGAGAGCTTCTTCAGCGCCGCGTTTCCCTTCGCCCGCCGCCAGTACGACGCGCTGTTGCAACAAGGCGTCGCCTTTGATCATCAGTGGTGCGGCGTCAGCCAGTTGGCCTATGACGACAAGAGCGGCGCTAAGATCGCCAATATGCTGAAAACCGACTGGCCGCAGGCCTTGGCGATGGCGGCCGACCGCGAGACGCTCAGCGGACTGTGCGGCGTCGATACCGGCTTCGGCGGCATCACCTACCCCCAAGGCGGTTGGCTCTGTCCGGCCGAGCTGACGCGCGGCGCTCTCGCGCTGGCGCAGCGCCAGGGCTTGGTCTGCCACTACCGGCACGATGCACAGAGGCTGACGCAGGAAGAAAACGGCTGGCGTATCGACTTCGCCCACGGCGAAAGCCGCAGCCATGCGACGGTGATCCTGGCCAATGGCCATCGGCTGGCCGAACTGGCGCCGACGGAAGCCCTGCCGCTGTATTCGGTACGCGGACAGGTGTCGCATATCCCAAGCTCGCCGGCCCTCGGTCAATTGAAACAGGTCTTGTGTTACGACGGCTACCTGACGCCGGTTAATGCCAACAACGGCCACCACTGCATTGGCGCCAGCTACCAGCGCGGCGACATCACCACCGACTACCGCGAGCAGGAGCAACAGGAAAACCGTGAACGCCTGCTGCGCTGCCTGCCGGAGCAGGCCTGGCCGCAGCAGGTGGACGTCAGCGCTCATCAGGCGCGCTGCGGCGTGCGCAGCGCCACCCGCGATCATTTACCGATGGTCGGCGCGCTGCCGGACTATCAGGCCACGTTGACGCAGTATCAGGATTTGCAGCGGCAGAACCAGCGCGGCGAAACCGTCGCCGATGCGCCGGTCTATCCCGGCCTGTTCGCTATCGGTGGGTTGGGATCGCGCGGGCTGTGTTCGGCGCCGCTGGCGGCGGAAATTCTGGCGGCGCAGCTGTTCGGCGAACCGTTACCGGGCGACGCGCGCCTGCTGGCGGCGTTGAATCCGAATCGAATGTGGGTGCGAAAGTTACTGAAAGGACGTGCGGTTTAATTCATGGATGAGGGGCGCGGCGACGCGCCCCGGCATGGCGGTCAGGCGGCAGGGGTGGCAGCCTGATAGAGGTTTTCCCACATGCCGCGCACCAAAATCTGATCCGGCGGCGAGAGTTCCCCAGCGGCGATCGCCTTGTGCAGGCTCTCTTCCACCCGCGCTTTCAGCGCTTCGGCAGTATGCTCACCCTGTTCTTCCGCTTCGGCCACCGCCAGCGTCAGATGACCGCGCAGGTAGCCACCGGCAAACAGTTCATCATCGCTGGCGTGCTCTACCATGTCATCAATCAGCGCCAAAATGCGCGCTTCAAATTCTGCGATCATCAAATTTCCTCATTAAATAACGGGCTGTGGCGTCAGTTGAGATCTTCCGGATACGGAAAATGCTCGGCCGCCAGCGGTGGCGTATTGTAGAACGATTGCAACGCCTGAATAAAGCGCGCAGGCCGTGTGGGTATTCCCTGTTCCAGTAGCATCAATACCCGGGCGCGCACCTTGCGCTGGAACGCGATGCGATCCGGCTCGCAGTCGCCGTTCAGGTTGTCGCAGCTGACGTTGAACGGGAAACCGGCCGCCACGCAGAACATCCATTCCAGCGCCTGCGGTTTGATCTCCACCGCTTCGAATTCACTCTGGGTTTGCGCGTCGCGCCCGTCCGGGCAATACCAGTAACCGAAGTCCACCAGTTGGCGGCGCGCTTCACCGGCGATGCACCAGTGCGAGATTTCATGCAGGCCGCTGGCGTAGAAGCCGTGGGCGAACACGATGCGGTGATACGGCAATTCGTCGTCGGCCGGCAGGTAGATAGGTTCGTCGTCGCCCTTCACCAGGCGGGTGTTGTAGTCATCGCTGAAGCACCGATTGAAGATCTCGATCAACTGCTCATAGTGATGGCGGGTCTGCATGTCTGACATAAAAACTCTATAACCACAAAAATAAAGAGGCCATTATACCCGATAAGACAGGGCGCGTAAGCAACGCCCCCTCTTCATCTTTAACCGTGCACCAAGGCGGTCAACCACTGCTGAATTTCCGCGCCGTGATTGTCGTACAGCAGCTTGAGGCTCATCACCAGCGAGACGATCACGATCATCGGCCGAATCAATTTCTGGCCGCGGGTCAGCACCATGTGCGCGCCCAAACGCGCCCCCAACACCTGCCCCACCAACATCACCAGACCAATGCTCCACACCACCTTGCCGCCGATGATGAACAGCGCCAGCCCGCCGACGTTGGAGGTAAAGTTCAGCACCTTGGCGTGCGCCGTGGACTTGGCGAGGTTGAAACCGCACAGCGTCACGTAGGCCAGCGCGTAGAATGACCCGGCGCCGGGGCCGAAGAAACCGTCGTAAAACCCGACGCAACCGCCGGCCACCAGCCCGAACGGCAAGGCCCCGAGACGGCGTTGACGATCTTCCTCACCCAGTCGCGGCATCAACAAGAAATAGAGACCGATGCCGATCACCAGCAGCGGCAACATCTGCCGCAGCAAATCGGCGCGCATATGCTGCACCAAAATGGCGCCGGCGATCGAGCCGATCAGCGTCAGAAAAATCGTCAGCTTCTGGTCGTTGAGATTCACCGCTCGCCGACGAATGAAGTACAGACTGGCGGAGAAGGAGCCGCCGACCGACTGCAACTTATTGGTCGCCAGCGCCTGCGCCGGAGGAACCCCCACCGCCAGCAGGGCCGGCACCGTCAGCAACCCGCCGCCGCCGGCGATGGAGTCGATAAACCCCGCCAGCAGCGCTACCGCAAACAACACCCCGAGCATCTCGGGGCCAATGACGAACCAGTCCATGTGTTATTCCGCTGAGAAATGGTGATCCAGCAATGCCTGACAGGTCGGCGGTAACGGCGGCGGCACGGGTTTGCCCGGCTTCGCGTTCGGCTGATGCGGCACGAACCAGCTCGCCAGTTCGGCGCCGCAGCCGTCGCCCGGCGGCGGCGTATCCTGCTCCTGGCACTCCAGGCTGCCGGCCGGACAACGCAGACGCACGTGCATGTGCGCACGGTGGCCGAACCACGGCCGCACCTTGTGCAGCCAGGCGCGATCGGCGCCGGCGTCCAGGCACAGACGCTGCTTGATCGCCGGGTTGACGAAGATGCGCGTCACGTCCGCGTCCTGCGCCGCCAGTTTGATCAGCGACTCAATTTGCGGCTGCCATTGGCTCGCCACCACCTGCTTGCCATCCCCTGACACCAGGTCGATCGGCTGCGGTTTGAGCAATTGCTGCGCGCTCCAGCGTTGGCGCGGCAACTGCAGCCAGATGTCAACGTCGAGCCCCGACTGGTGGCTGGCGTGGCCGCTGCTGAAGCGCCCACCGGCCGGCATCGCCATGTCGCCGATCAGCACCGTGCCCAGCGCTTTCTGGTTCGCTTGGCTGCTGAGGCGCTGTATGAACGCCAGCAGATCCGGATGGCCGAAATAGCGGCGCTGGTCGGTACGCATCACCTGGTAGTCCGGTGAATTCAGCGGCAACGGCTGCGCGCCGATGACGCAGCCGTTGGCGAAACCGCCCACCGCCTGCGGCGCGCCGGCCACCGGATGGTCGATTTTCTGCCACGGCGTCAGCGCCATGGCGGAAGCGGAGGCCGTCAAGGCCACCAGGCCCAACATCCAGTTTTTCATGGCGATTACCAGCGAGGTACGTCGGAAACCACATCACCGTTTTGCGCACGCTGGCGCAGCAGGTGATCCATCAACACGATTGCCATCATCGCTTCGGCGATCGGCACGGCGCGGATGCCCACGCACGGATCGTGGCGACCGCGGGTCACCATTTCCACCGCTTCGCCCTGGCGATTGATGGTGCGGCCCGGTACCATGATGCTGGAGGTCGGCTTCAGCGCCAGATGCGCGATCACCGGTTGGCCGCTGCTGATGCCGCCGAGAATGCCGCCGGCATGGTTGCTCTGGAAGCCTTCCGGGGTGATTTCATCGCGGTTTTCGCTGCCGCGTTTGGTCACGACAGCAAATCCGTCACCGATCTCCACGCCTTTCACCGCGTTGATGCTCATCAGCGCGTGCGCCAGATCGGCGTCGAGGCGATCAAACACCGGCTCGCCCAGGCCAACCGGCACGTTCTCCGCAATCACGCTGACCTTGGCGCCAATGGAGTCGCCCTCTTTTTTCAGCGCGCGCATCAGTTCGTCCAGCGCTTCCAGCTTGTCCGGATCCGGGCAGAAGAACGGGTTCTGTTCGACCTGATCCCAGTCTTTCAGCTCGCAGGTCACGTCGCCGATCTGCGCCAGATAGCCGCGCACCTGCACACCGAACTTCTGCTGCAGGTATTTCTTGGCGATGGCGCCCGCCGCAACGCGCATGGCGGTTTCGCGCGCCGAAGAGCGGCCACCGCCGCGATAGTCGCGCAGACCGTATTTCTGTTCGTAGGTGTAGTCGGCATGCCCCGGACGGAACACGTCTTTGATGGCGCTGTAGTCTTGCGAGCGCTGATCGGTGTTTTCAATGATCAGACCGATGCTGGTACCGGTGGTCACGCCTTCGAATACGCCGGAGAGAATGCGCACCTGATCCGGTTCGCGACGCTGGGTGGTGTAACGCGAGGTACCCGGACGACGACGATCCAGATCGTGTTGCAAATCGGCTTCGGTGAGCGGAATGCCGGGCGGTACGCCATCGACGATACAACCCAGCGCCACCCCGTGAGATTCACCGAAGGTGGTGACGCGGAAAATCTGCCCAATACTGTTTCCTGCCATCACGGCTCCTTACCGTTAGTCTTTTATCGTTATGAGGCCCGCCATGCGGGCCCTGGAAATGCGGTTTAGCTGCGATAGAGGCTGAAGTGATCCTTGCAATCCACCAGCTGCTGTTTGGTCAGCATGAACACGCCGTCGCCGCCGTTTTCGAATTCCAGCCAGGTGAACGGGATGTCCGGATATTGTTCCATCAGATGTACCATGCTGTTGCCCACTTCACAAATCAGCACGCCGTCGTCGGTCAGGTAGTCCGGCGCGCAGGCCAGGATGCGGCGCACCAGCTTCAGGCCGTCGCTGCCCGCCGCCAGGCCCAGTTCCGGCTCAAAGCGGAACTCCTGCGGCAGATCGGACATGTCTTCCGCATCGACGTACGGCGGGTTGGTGACGATCAGATCGTACTGGATCGCGGGAACGTCGCGGAACAGATCGGAACGGATCGGGATCACCTGATGTTCGACGCCGTGCGCCTGAATATTGCGCTCGGTCACCGCCAGCACTTCGCTGGAGATGTCCACCGCGTCCACTTCCGCTTCCGGGAAAGCGTAGCCACAGGCGATGGCGATGCAGCCGCTGCCGGTGCACATGTCGAGAATATGGCGTGGCGGGTGCGGGATCAGCGCGCTGAAACGATCGTTGATCAGCTCACCGATCGGCGAGCGCGGCACCAACACGCGTTCGTCGACGTAGAATTCCATGCCGCAGAACCAGGCCTTGTTGGTCAGGTAAGCGACCGGGATGCGTTCGTTGACGCGGCGGATCACGCGCTCAACGATGCGATGGCGCTCGCTGGAGGTCAGACGGGCGGTGTGCATGTCCTCCGGAATGTCCAACGGCAGGAACAGGCTTGGCAGCACCAATTGCACCGCTTCGTCCCACGGATTGTCGGTTCCGTGACCATAATAGATATTGGCGGCGTTGAAGCGGCTTACCGTCCAGCGCAGCATATCTTGAATGGTGTGCAGTTCGTTCACTGCTTCGTCGACGAAAATTTTGTCCAATTTGCCCTCCGGCAGGCGCTGTGTTTCATGATTTAGCCGCATAGTTTGCCATGAAGCCCGCGACAAATCACGCGCGCCCCTCGCGCTTTTCACTCTGGCCCGAGTTTTGCGTCGACAGCGCTCATTCACAAGGTAAACTAGCGAAATAAACGATTTCCGGTGAATGAAGCATGAAGAACAAGCCCCCTCTGAGCAAAGACGAACAACAGCTCTTCAGAGAGTCGGTGGCGGGCGCAAAAAAGCTGCGCCAGGACACTATCGTCCACCGCCCGCCGAAGCTCAAGGTCAAACAGGTTGCGCCGCAGCGGCTGCTGCAGGAGCAGGTCGATGCCAGCTATTATTTTTCAGATGAATATCAGCCTCAGTTGGAAGAGGAAGGCCCGACGCGCTACGTGCGCCCCGGCAGCAGCCCGTATGAGCTGAAGAAGCTGCGACGCGGCGATTATTCGCCGGAGCTGTTTCTCGATTTGCACGGCCTGACCCAGCTGCAGGCCAAGCAGGAGCTGGGGGCGTTGATCGCCGCCTGCAAACGCGAGCACGTGCACTGCGCCTGCGTGATGCACGGGCACGGCAAACACATTCTCAAACAGCAAACGCCGCTGTGGCTGGCGCAGCATCCCGACGTGCTGGCGTTCCATCAGGCGCCGAAGGAATGGGGCGGCAACGCCGCCGTCCTGCTGTTGGTGGAGCTGGCAGAATAGCCCCCCCGCAGAAACGACTCAGGGCGATGTCAGACATCGCCCTGAGTTTATTCCGCACCGCATCCGCGGCTCACACTTTGGCCATCACCTGCGACGGGCTGACCTGCCATTCAAATTTGCCGTAGCTGCCGTCCGCCGGCAGATCGACGTTAGCGATCGCCGAGGTCGCGAACATCGGCGGGCACTCGCCCGGGCACAGTTCAGCCACCAGGTAGCCCACCAGCGGCAGGTGCGACACGATCAGCACCGAGCTCACCCCTTGCATCGCCAGCGCCTGCAGATAGCTGCCGACCTGTTCGGCGTTGCCGCCCGGCGTCAGCTCGGGCAGCACTTCTTCGCCCTCCGGCAGCGTCAAGGCTTCACGCACCGTCGCCAGCGTCTGTTCGGCCCGCAGATAGGGGCTGACCAGCACGCGTTCAATATCCACAGACTTGGTGTTCAACCAGGCCGCCATCTGACGGGACTCGTCGCGGCCGCACAGGGTAAGGGGCCTTACCGCATCGCTGGCTGCCTCGAGCGCCGCCTCTCCGTGACGCATAATCAAAACTTGCATATTGCACCGCTGTTGTTGACAAAGTAACGCTATACAGAAACGCCGTGCGTGCTGTACCGCCGAGTTTTACAACCCAAAGCCAAAGCTTTAAAACGATAACGCGCCGTCTCTTTATGGCGGCCGGGCATTTTGCCTGAAAGTTTGCCTAAAGAAAATGCTGTTTTTTACAGCAACCCTCCCCTGGCAAACCTCGATTGCTCACAGAACAATCAATTCAACGGGTTAAATTTTAACCTTACCGCCATGAAATTTATTGATGACGGTCAAGCTAACTTACCGCTGCCTACGCCTTGCTGTACAGCCTCACCGGCTGACGCTGTTACAAGGAGTGATGGCGATCACAACGCGGCCCTGTTGCAACTATAGTGCAAATCGGGCCGCCCTGCGTTCAGCTCCCCAGCGGGTAAAAACGCTCGCCCTGCTGCGCCATGCGCTGCAAGCGTTCGCACGGCGCGAAGTGCTCGCCGTGCTGCTGGCGCAGGTATTCCAACGTTTTCACCACTTTTTCGGCGCCGAGCTCGTCCATATAGCGGAACGGGCCGCCGAGGAACGGCGGGAAGCCGATGCCGAACACCGCGCCGATGTCGCCGTCGCGCGCGCTGCGGATCACGCCTTCATCCAGGCAGCGCGCCGCTTCGTTCAGCATCATCATCACGCAGCGCTGGGCGACGGTCGCCGGCAGCATGTGCGCCTTCGGCGTGACGCCGAGCAACGTATACAATGAGGTATCCGCACGTTTACGCCGCTGCCGCTGCTGCCCTTCGCTCGGGTAAAGATAGAAGCCGCGGCCGTTCTTGCGCCCTTTACGCCCGTCCTTCAGCACCGCATCGAACGCAGCCGGCGCGGCGAAGCGCGGCCCCAGCGCCTCGACCAGCACCGGAATGATCTTGGTGCCGACGTCGATGCCCACTTCGTCCAACAGGGTGATCGGGCCGACCGGGAAACCGAAGTCCACCAGCGCCTTGTCCAGCGACTCCATCGGCTCGCCTTCCAGCAGGCAACGGGCCGCTTCGTTGATGTACGGCGCCAGGATGCGGTTGACATAAAAACCCGCGCTGTCGCCCACCACGATAGCGGTCTTGCCCTGCTTGTGCGCCAGCGCCACGGTGGTCGCGATAGTCTCTTCGCTGGTGCCGGCGTGCGGGATCACTTCCACCAGCGGCATTTTGTCCACCGGGCTAAAGTAGTGCAGACCGATCACCTGCTGCGGCCGCTGGGCTTTTTCGGCGATGTGGCCGATAGGCAACGAGGAAGTATTGGAGGCAAACACGGTATGCGGCGCACAGTTCGCTTCGACCTCGGCCACCATCTTCTGCTTCAGCGCCAGATCCTCAAACACCGCCTCGACCACGATATCCACCTGCTCAAAGCCGGTGTAATCGGTAGAGCCGGAGATCAGCATCATCTGTTTTTGCCGTTCCGCCGGGCGCATGCGCTTGCTGCGTACCCGTTTGCCAAGCACGTCCCAGCTGTATTTCAGCGCGTGATTGATGCCGGTTTCATTAATGTCTTTGATACGAACCGGCAAACCGCCGCGCGTGGCGGTGACGCAGGCGATGCCGCCGCCCATCAGGCCGCCGCCGAGAATGCCGACGCGATGCAGGGCATGCGGCTTGGCATTGCCGCCCCGCTCTTTTTTCAGCGCAGTGGAGGCGAAGAACAGGCTGCGCAGCGCCGCCGACTGCGGCGTCATCGCCAGTTCGCCAAAGGCGCGCGCTTCGGCTTCATAGCCGCTGGCGCTGCCGTGATCCAGCCCGGTGCGCACTACCTGAATGATGCGTTCCGCCGCCGGGTAGTTGCCGTGGGTTTTCGCCAACGTTTTTTTGCGCACAATGCTGAACAGCAGATTTCTGCCCAGCGGGCCATTGAGCAGGCGATCCTGCCACGGCAGCTCGCGCTGATGCTTCCAGCCCTGTTTCACCCGCTCGATGGCGGTCTGCAACAGGATCGACTGCGGCACGGCGTCGTCCACCAGCCCCATGCGCAGCGCCTGGCGGGCGCGAATGTGCTTGCCGGTCAGGATCATGTCCAGCGCCTTGGCGGCGCCAACCAAGCGCGGCAGGCGCTGAGTGCCGCCGGAGCCCGGCAGCAGGCCCAGCTGCACTTCCGGCAGACCGAGCGCGGTTTTGTCATCCAACGAACAGACGCGGCCGTGGCAGGCCAGCGCCAATTCCAGGCCGCCGCCCAGGCAGGCGCCATGAATGGCGGCCACCACCGGCACCGGGAAGGCGGCGATCTGCGCTAGCGTGCTCTGCCCTTTCTTGGCCAGCGTTTCCGCCTCTTTGGCGCTGGTGCAGGCGGCAATCATGGTGATGTCGGCGCCGGCGATAAACGAGTCCGGCTTGCCGGAAACGATCACCAATCCTTCCAGCGCGGTATGCTGCTGCGCCCGGATCAGCACGTCGTTCACCTGTTCGACGAACTCGGCCTTGAGCGTATTGACCTTATCGCCCGGCACGTCGATGGTGATCACGCCGATGTTGTCGGGACGAATCGTCAGCTGAAAGGCCGACGGTTTGGCCCGCTGTTCGTGCAATGCGTTTTCGGCACTCATCATTCCACCTCCACGATCATCGCGGCCCCTAACCCGCCGGCGGCGCAGGCGGTGGTCAGGCCCAGCCCGCCGCCGCGGCGTTTCAACTCGCGCAACGTCTGGGTGATCATGCGCGCGCCGGTGGCGGCGAATGGGTGGCCATAGGCGATGGAACCGCCCAAAACGTTGAATTTGTCCATGTCCACCTCACCGATCGCCTGGCTGCGGCCAAGCTTCTCGCGGGCGAACGCTTCGCTGGCAAACATCTTCAGGTTGGCCAGCGTTTGCGCAGCGAAGGCTTCATGCATGTCGATGAGCGTCAGATCGGCCAGACCGATGCCGGCGCGATCCAGCGCCAGCGGCGTAGCGTAGGAAGGCCCCAGCAGCATGTCTTCCCACACGTCGATGGCGGCGAAGGCGAAACTGCGTAGATAGCCGAGCGGCTGCAGCCCCAGCTCTTTGGCGCGCGATTCGCTCATCATCAGTACCGCCGCCGCGCCGTCGGTCAACGGCGTGCTGTTGGCCGCAGTGACGCTGCCGTGTTTGCGATCGAACGCCGGTTTCAGCTTGGCGTAGGAAGCCAGGCTGGAGTCTTTGCGGATATTGTTGTCTTCAGAAAGCTGCGCGCGGTAAGGCGGCACGTAGGCCGTCATCACCTCATCGCGCAGCCACCCCTCACGCCAGGCCCTGGCCGCCAGTTCATGGGAACGGTGCGCCAGCGCATCCTGCGCTTCGCGGGTGATGCCGTGGCTTTTCGCCATTTGCTCAGCGGTATCGCCCATGCGCAGACCGGTGGAATACTCCGCCACCGCCGGCGGCACCGGCATCAGATCGCGGAATTTCAGCCGGCTGAACAGTTTGAGACGCTGCGACAGCGTGCGCGCCTTGTTGACGTCCACCAGCGTGCGCGCCAACGCCTTGCTGACGCCGATCGGCAAGACGGAAGAAGAGTCCGCCCCGCCGGCGATACCGACGCTGATGCTGCCGGCCATGATGCTCTCCGCCACGTTGGCGATCGCCTGGAAGCTGGTGGCGCAGGCACGCGACACGCTGTAAGCGTCGGTATGAACGCTCATACCGGTACCGAGCACGATTTCACGCGCGATGTTCGGCGCCTCGGGCATTTGCACCACCTGGCCGAACACCAGCTGTTCGATCAGCTGCGGATCGATGCCGCTACGCGCCAACAGCTCGCTCACCGCCGTTTTCCCTAAATCCACCGCCGGAATGCCGTGATAGGCAGTTGCCTGTTTGGCAAAGGGGGTACGCAGTCCATTCACAATCGCAATGCGGTCACCATGACGGGTCACCAACGGCAGTGCCTTACTCATAAATGCTCCTGAAGAAAATAACGTCAGCGCAATGGGCAGAAAGAGGTCTGACCTGATGAGGTCATTGTTAACCAAACGGTTACATTTGGCAAACCGGCAGAGATCAAAACTGCGAGCAGGCGCACTTTCTATCGGGGCGGCACGGGGAAGGAAATCCCCGGCGCGCAGCAGGCGGCGCCGGGGGTAAAGCGGGGATTAACGCAGGCCGAGCTGGAAGATCAGGGTTTCCGCCTGGCAGGCGAAGGTGAAATCGGCCTCCAACTGCACGCCACCGTCAACCGGTTTAATGCTACTGCTGATGTCACAAGGATCGGATTCGACCGCGCGCGCCTTTTCGCTCAGGGCGGCCAGCATCGCTTCCGCATCTTGTTGATTACTGAACACCTGGCTGTAGGACGCGGTGCAATCGGTGTTATCCATCACGGTGCCGACATCCACGCAGCAACACGCGGCGGTTTCCTGGGCGCTGCATTTATTAATTGCATCTGACATGATTGGTTCTCCTCAAGGGCCTCGGTTATCAGCCCAAATTGCCGTTTTACTCACCGGCACAAAGCCACAAAATTCTGCAGGTATTTTACGCTTCCGCGCCGGCAATCACTAGCACTTACTTTTACTGGGTGTTTTAAGTGATGGAAATCACAAATAAAAATGAGCGCCTGCTAAGGAATGGTAAGAATTTTGTTATTTACCGCTGGCTTTTTGTTAAGCAGATCTCTTTTTTGATATCAGGTTGGAAATATTTCAAAAACAAACTTGCAACATTTTCACAGGTCAGACCTATACTTCAGCCACTGGTCTGATTTGTCTGAATGATAACGGACCCTACAATCCCGCGCTCCTTGTTACCTTGCGTAACATAGTTTAAATAATAAACACATAATGAGGTTTTGGTCATGAGCCAGAAAAACCTATTGACTAAATCAGCTCTCGCAGCTGCAGTGGCAATTATTTCTTCAAACGTGTCTGCCGCAGGATTCCAGCTGAATGAGTTCTCATCAGCTGGTTTAGGACGTTCGTATTCTGGCGAAGGCGCCATGGCGGATACGGCGGCCTCCGCGAGCCGCAACCCGGCGTTGCTGATGATGTATACCCGTCCGGAACTCTCTTTCGGCGCAGTCTTCATCGATCCGGACGTCGATATCAGTGGCCAATCCCCTTCCGGCGCCAGCCTGGATGCGAAAAACATCGCGCCGACCGCCTGGGTGCCGAACCTGCATTATGTTCACCCGATTAACGATCAATTCGCCGTAGGCGGCTCGGTCACCAGCAACTTTGGTTTGGCGACCGAATACAACAACGGTTATGCGGCGGGTTCCATGGGCGGCAAAACCGATCTGGAAACCCTGAACCTGAATCTGAGCGGCGCTTATCGCCTGAACAAAAACTTCAGCTTCGGTCTGGGTTTTGACGCCGTCTACGCCAAGGCTAAACTCGAACGTTATGCCGGCGACCTGCCAAAATTGATCGCCGGTTCAGGCAAATTGCCGCCACAGTTGGCCGGCCCGGTTTCGCAGATCCCGGCAGATACTCAAATTTCTCACCTGAAAGGCGACGAATGGGGCTTCGGCTGGAACGCCGGTATTCTGTACGAAGTGGATGAAAACAACCGTTACGGCTTCACCTATCGCTCAGAAGTGAAAATCGACTTCGACGGCGATTACAAAAGCAGTCTGCCTTCAGCCTTCAACCCGCTGCTGGCCTCTCAAGGTCTTCCGTGGGGTACCAACGGCACCACCATTCCGGGTTCTCTGAGCCTGCATCTGCCGGAAATGTGGGAGCTGTCCGGTTACAACAAAGTAGCGCCGCAGTGGGCTATCCACTATAGCCTGGCCTACACCAGCTGGAGCCAGTTCCAGGAGCTGAAAGCCACCGGCAACAACGGCCAGACCCTGTTCCAGAAGCATGAAGGCTTCAAAGACGCTTACCGCATCGCGCTGGGCACCACCTACTTCTACGACGACAACTGGACCTTCCGTACCGGTATCGCTTTCGATGACAGCCCGGTGCCCGCCCAAAACCGTTCGATCTCCATTCCGGATCAGGACCGTTTCTGGCTGAGTGCCGGTACCACCTATGCGTTCAACAAAGATGCGTCGGTCGACGTCGGCGTGTCCTACATGCACGGCCAAAAAGTCACCATCAACGAAGGCCCTTACACCTTCACTTCCGAAGGCAAGGCCTGGCTGTACGGCGCCAACTTCAACTACCGCTTCTAATCTCGCTTGAGAAAGAAGCCAAAGCGCCCCTCGGGGCGCTTTTTTTTGCCCGCCGCTTGCCGCCGGCATAAAAAAACCCGCCTGACGGCGGGTTTTCATTGGCGTAACGCCCGTGATTACTGCGAGTCGATCTCGTCCAGTTCGCCCTGAATCGCCTTGGCGTTCGGGTTCTCTTCCGGCTTGAGCGAACCGCCGTTGGCGATGAAATCGTGGCGCTGGAAGTAAGCTTCGCGCACCATGATGTAAGGATCGGAAGAGTTGCGCAGCAGACCATCGGAATCCAGCAGCTGGGCGCGGGTTTCGATCCCCTCGACCACCCACTTGCCCGCCGACATCCAGAAGGTCAGGTAGCTCAGCATCGGATACAGCGTATCCGCAAAGTCGCCGCCTTCGTCACGCAGCGTGAAGCTGCCGTAGCCCGGCAACATCACGTACGGGCCGTAACCCACATCGTAATGGCCCAGCGTGCTGCCGAAGCGGTTGGGTTCTTCGCGCGCCAGTTTCGGGTTGGCCATGCCGGCCACGTCGATCAGGCCGCCCATCCCGAGCAGGGTATTCAGGAAGAAACGGTTGAAGTGGATCATCCCGCGGTAAGGATCGCCCTTCAGGAAGGCGTTGACCATGCTGGCCGGCTCTTCCAGGTTAGAGGTGAAGTTGCTGATGCCGTTACGCGCCGGCATCGGCACGTAGTCGCGCCAGGCCACCGCGACCGGGCGCAGGATATAAGGATCCAGGACGTTGTAGTTGAAGTCGAACATCGTCCGGTTAAATCCTTCCAAAGGATCGGAACGCCCTTGCGGATCTTTGTCTGGCGCGCTGGCACAGCCCACCAATAATACCGTTGCGAATGCCACCCCAGTCAGGCGAAAGTTCATATTTTTCTCCATAAAAACACGTTCGGTCTTATTTTTCATTGACCTGCTTGTTTATCTGAACGCTAACCTGCTCTTTACCGCTGAATGTCTGCAGCGAGCTTTCGCCGAACCAGTCTCCCGGCTGCGGCGTGGCCAATCCGTCCTGTGAGAGGCGCACACGCACCTGCACCTGATGCTGTGCCGAGAGTAGACGCTCGGGCATCATGGCGTTGCTGTCATCCAGAGAGAAAGACAGCGGAAAACGGCTCAGCGGCAATTGTTTTACCGCCACCGGCACCGGGCTGACGCCGTCGGTCACCGAGATGACCAGCGTCCCCTGCGTCGGCAGGGCTTTCGCCGCCTGCGGTGACAGCGAAACGGTCACATTCAGTTTAACAGTTTCTCCGCCGGCCTGGGCTTTTGCTTGTGCAATGCTGCGCTTTATCACTTCCGCGCGCGGATCGTTGGCCGGCAGCAGCTGCAGCATCACCTGCCAGGCGCCTATCGCCTGCTTGAAGTCGCCCTGTTCGAAGGCATTGAACGCCAGCAGGCTCAGCACCCGCGGATCGCCGTGATTTTCCGCGATCATGCGCCGCAACAGCTGCGTCGCCTGCTTGTTATCCTCCGGATCGTTGGATCGCGTCAAGACCTCGGCATAGCCGAGCCGCACTTCCAGACTATTCGGATCCAATTGATAAGCATGGGCAAACGCCTGCGTGGCGGTGGTGGCGTTGTTCAGCGCCATGCCGACCCGCCCCAGCATCATCCAGTCGTTGATGTTGCGATCGTCCTGCTGCAGCGCGGTGCGCAGCCCCAGCCCGAGGCGGGCGATCTCTTCCATGCTCAGCGGTTTGGCGCGCTCATTGGCGACGCGCTCGCGCAATTCCGGCATTTGCGCCTGCACCAGGCGCCAGTCCAGCACCTGCGCCAACCCGCCGGTTTTCAGATAAAAGCCAACGGTCACCGCCAGCAGTAACACCACGCCCGGCACCAGCGCCCAGCGGTTGATCGGCTTCGCCTGCACCATCTGCTCGGCCGGGATGTCGTTCAACAGGTTCTGTTGCAGCTCTTTGACCAGCTCCGGGCGCTCGGCCACCACGCCCTGCTGCTCATCCTGCTCCAGCTCGCTGAGGCGATCCTGATAAAACGCCTTGTTCAACGCATCGCGCGTGGCGGCGCTCTGCTTGCCGTGGCGCATCGCCGGCACCACCAGCAACGCGGCGGCGCCGGCCAACAACACACAAATAATCAGCCAAAAAGCCATTAGGGTTTCTTCCTGTCAGTCTCTTGCAACAGCGCCGCCAGGCGCTGCCGTTCCCGTTCGGAGAATGCATCATCCGCCGCTGCATCGGGCCGCCGACAGGTGCGCAGGATCACCACCGCCCCGCCGATCAATACGAACAGCAGCGGGCCGATCCACAAGATCAGCGTCGCCGGCGTTACCGGCGGCTCGTAGGTGACGAAGTTGCCATAACGCGCCACCATGTAATCGATAATCTGCTGCTTGTTTTGCCCCTGCATCATCAGTTCGTACACCTTGGTGCGCATGTCGGCGGCGATGATGGCGTTGGAATCGGCAATGCTGTTGTTTTGACATTTCGGGCAGCGCAGCTGTTCGGTCAACTCGCGATACTGCTGCTCTTGCTCGACGGAGTTGAAGCGATAGGTATCGATCGCCGCGGCGGCGCTCCAGCTCAGCAGTGCGGCACACAGCAGAACAATCGGCCTCATGCCTCACCCCCGTACTTTTTATACAGCGGCAGCACTTCCTGCTGCCAGACGCGCTCGTTCATGTCGCCGGCGTGGCGATAGCGAATGATCCCCTGGCCGTCGATAAGGAAGGTCTCAGGCGCGCCGTACACCCCGAGATCCAACCCCAGCATGCCGTCGCCGTCGTACAGGCTGAGCGCATAGGGATTGCCGAGGGAATTCAGCCAGGTCACCGCCTTGGCACGATCGTCTTTATAGTTCAGGCCGACCACCCGCACGCCGCGCGCCGCCAGCGTATTGAGATACTGGTGCTCCGCGCGGCAGGTCGGGCACCAGGTGGCCCAGACGTTGAGCAATATCGGCTTGCCGTCGCGCAGCACCGCCTGATCGTAGGTTTTGCCGGGCTGATCCAGCGATTCCAGCCTGAAGGTCGGCACCGGTTTGCCGATCAGCGCCGACTCCAGCATGGTCGGATCTTCGCCGCCGGCGTTGCGCGTCAGTTGCACCATCAGGGCCGCCACCAGCAGCAGGAAGAGCACCAACGGGATAAACAGCAGCTTACGCTTCATGATTGCGCCTCCAGCTTGCCTTCGCGCTTGAGCTTTTTGCTCATGCGATAACGCGGGTCGAGAATGCACAGCAGGCCGCCGATCGCCATAAAGACGCCGCCGAACCAGATCCAGCGCACGAAGGGTTTGTAATACAGGCGCACCGCCCAGGAGCCGTCTTCCAGCTCCTCGCCCAGCGCCGCGTACAGATCGCGGCTGAACCCGCCGTCGATCGCCGCCTCGGTCATCATGCTGCGCGCCACGCTGTAGTAGCGTTTCTCCGCATGCAGCGTCGCCTCCGGCTTGCCGTTGCGCGTCACGTCGATGATACCGACGCCGCCGCTGTAGTTCGGGCCGCGGATGTCGTGCACGTCGCGGAACACGAAATGATAATTGTGGATATCCACGCTGTCGCCGGCCTTCATCCGCACGTCACGCTCCACGCTGTAGTTCTGGCTGAAGGCGATGCCGATCACCGTCACCGCCACGCCGAGGTGGCCGAGCACCATGCCCCAGTGGCTGCGGGACAGCTGTCGCAGGCCGCGCCAGAAACCGTGACGATGGGTGGCGCGCTCATGCAGCTCCATCAGCGTCAGGATGATCACCCACAGTGCCATGATCAGGCCCACCACCGTCATGCCGGCGATGCTGTCCTGCAGCAGCCACGGCAGCAGAATCGACAGCACCAGCGTCGCCAGCAGCGCTACGCCGAGGCGCCGCCACAGCTTGCGCGGCTCATCGCGGCGCCAGCGCACCAGCGGCCCAATGCCCAACAGCAGCGCCAGCGGCGCCATCAGCCAGGTGAACATGGTATTGAAGAACGGCTCGCCGATCGAAATGCTGCCCAGCCCCAGCTGTTTGTGCACCAGCGGCAGCAGCGTGCCCAACAGCACCACCAGCATGGCGGCGATCAGCAGCACGTTGTTGCCCAGCAGGAAGGTCTCGCGCGAGAAGGTCTCGTGCTGTACACGGCTACGCACCTGGCCGCCCTTGACCGCGTACAGCAGCAGCGAACCGCCGATGACGATCACCAGATAGGCGAGAATAAACATGCCGCGCGCCGGGTCGGAGGCGAAGGAGTGCACCGAGACCAGCACGCCGGAGCGCACCAGGAAGGTGCCCAGCAGGCACAGCGAGAAGGCGGTGATCGCCAGCAGCACCGTCCAGGCTTTGAACGTGCCGCGTTTCTCGGTCACCGCCAGCGAATGCATCAGCGCGGTGCCGGCCAGCCACGGCATAAAGGAGGCGTTCTCCACCGGATCCCAGAACCACCAACCGCCCCAGCCCAACTCATAGTAGGCCCAGGCCGATCCGAGCACGATGCCCAGCGTGAGGAACACCCAGGCGGCTGTAGTCCACGGGCGTGACCAGCGCGCCCAGGCGGTGTCGAGCCGGCCGGCCATCAACGAGGCGATGGCGAACGCGAAGGCGACCGAGAAGCCGACATAGCCCATGTACAGCAGCGGCGGGTGGAAAATCAGGCCGATATCCTGCAGCAGCGGGTTGAGATCGCTGCCGTCGATCGGGAAGTTCGGCAGCGTGCGGGTGAACGGGTTGGAGGTCATGATGATGAACAGCAGGAAACCGGCGGTGATCATGCCCATCACCGACAGCACCCGCGCCACCGCGTCCTGCGGCATCGCCCGGCTGCACAACGCCACCGCCAGCGACCAGCAACTCAGCAGCAGCACCCACAGCAGCAGCGAACCTTCGTGCGCCCCCCAGGTGGCGGCGATGCGGTAATACACCGGCAGTTGGGTATTGGAGTTGGTGGCCACGTAGGCGACGGTAAAGTCGTTGACCACGAAGGCATGCACCAGGCACAGGAACGCCAGCGCAATCGCCGCGAACATGCCATAGGTCAGCGGCCGGGCCACCGCCATCATGCGGCTGTCCTGCCGCGCCGCGCCCCACTGCGGGTAGATGCTCAGCAACAGCGCGATCGCCAGCGCCAGGCACAGCAGAAAACTGCCCAGTTCCGGCATCATGACTTGGCACCCTCCGCCTGCGGCGCGTTATACGCTTCCGCCGGCCCTTTGTGATTCTCTTTCATCGCGTCGGCCACTTCTGGCGGCGTGTATTTCTCGTCGTGCTTGGCCAGCACTTCGCGCGCATTGACCACGTTTCCCTCGCCCAGCACGCCCTGCGCCACCACGCCCTGCCCTTCGCGGAACAGGTCCGGCAGAATGCCGGTGTAGGTCACGCCGATCGCGCCGCGCGCGTCGTAAATCTTGAAGCTGACCTGCAGCGTATTGGGATCGCGTTTCACCGAGCCGGGCATCACCATGCCGCCGATACGCAGCCGCTGGCCGACCTCGGGCTTCTCATGATTTTCGCCCTTGCCCTGCAGGATTTCACCCGGGGTATAGAACAGATCGATGTTGGAGCGCAGCGCGTACAGCATCAGGGTTGCGGTCAGCGCAATGCCGATCAGCACAACGATCGCCAGATAAAGGCGGCTTTTACGACGTGGATTCACAATGATTTCTCCCGCGGTGCGGCGGATTTTTGTTTTGATTGTTGCGCATGGCGAATGCGCCGCTCGCGCGCCTGACGGCGGCCGATCTCGGCGAGCAACTGCCGCCGCTGCCAGACGGTGTGTGCCACCAGCCCCAACAGCGAAATCAGCGTGACGGCGACCGCCAGCCAGACATAGAAGGCATAACCGCCCATGGCGAAAAACGCCGGCCAGGAATCGAATGCGGCATTCATGACTGACGCTCCTTATTCACCAGCCCGGCAACCCACGGGCGCTGGCGCTCCTGGAACAGAATCAAATTGCGCAGACGCATCAGCGTCAACGTAACGAACAACAGCAGGTAGCCGAGGATCGCCCAGCGCAGCGGGGTGCGCATGCTGGGCGCGATGGATTGCTGCATGTTGGTCGAGCCCTGATGCAGCGTATTCCACCATTCGACGGAGAAATGGATGATCGGAATGTTCACCACGCCCACCAGCACCAGAATGCCGGCGGCCCGGCCCGCCAGGCGGCGGTCTTCGAAAGCGTTATACAGCGCGATGACGCCCATATAAAGGAACAGCAGCACCAGCTCGGAGGTCAGCCGCGCGTCCCACACCCACCAGGTGCCCCACATCGGCTTGCCCCAGGCGGAGCCGGTCACCAGCGCGATAAAGGTGAACACCGCGCCGATCGGCGCCATCGCCGCCACCACGGTATCGGACATTTTCATCTGCCACACCAGGCCGATAAACGCCGCCACCGCCATCGAGGCATAGATGCCCATCGACCACATGGCCGCCGGCACGTGAATATAAATGATGCGGAAGCTGTCGCCCTGCTGATAATCCTTCGGCGCGAAACCAAAGCCCCATGCCCAGCCAAGCAGCAGGCAGGCCGCCGCCGCCAGCCCCAGCCAGGGGATAAAGCGGCCGCAGACGTGATACAGCCGTTCAGGCCGCGCCAGTTGATGTAACCATTTCCACATTGTCGTCAGTGCTCACGGTAATTTTTATGCGTCGGCCGCCCCGAGCGATCGAAACGGCGAAAATCTTCTGCAGGGTACGCTCTTGTCGGCCTTGCCCCGTCTGTTCATTCAATACGTTAGCTAGTGCACGCTCACTCGCAGCGCCGCTGCGGTGGCAAACGGTGCCAATGTCACGCTGCCCGCCAGCATCGCACCGAGTATCGCCAGGTAACCGTCAATCGGCATGCCCATCGAGGCGGCGTCGATCGCGCCGGTGGCGAAGATCAGCACCGGGATATACAGCGGCAGCACCAGCAGGCTGAGCAGCACGCCCCCTTTGCGCAAGCCGACGGTCAACCCCACGCCGATAGCGCCGATCAGGCTCAGCGTCGGCGTGCCGAGCAGCAGCGTACCCGCCACCGCCAGCCAGGTTTGCATATCGAGCGACAACAGCAGCGCCACCAGCGGCGACAGGATCAGCAGCGGCAATCCCGTCACGACCCAGTGAGCACACACTTTGCCCAGCACCGTCATCGGCAGCGGCGTCGGCAGCAGCAACAGCTGCTCCAGCGAACCGTCGAGAAAGTCGTCGCGAAACAGCCGCTCCAGCGACAGCAGCGAGGCCAGCAGCGCCGCCACCCACACGATGCCCGGCGCAATCCGCGCCAGCAGCTGCGGTTCAGGGCCAATCCCCAGCGGGAACAGCGTGATCACAATCAGGAAAAACCACAGCGGGTTGACGATCTCCGACCCTTTACGGCAGGCGATCTTCAATTCGCGACGCACCAGAGTCAAAAACATCACAAACTCCCCGCGTCGTGTTCCGCCAAACGAATTTTGCCCACCGTTTGGCTGACGCCGGCCAAATCCTGATGCGTGGTCAACAATACCATGCCGCCACGCTGCGCATGTTGTTCAAAAAGGCTAATCAACTCGGCTACGCCCTGTTTATCGATCGCCGTCAAGGGTTCATCGAGGATCCACAGCGGCGCCGCGCTGAGCCACAATCGCGCCAGCGCCACCCGCCGCTGCTGCCCGGCCGAAAGCTGCGCCACCGGCAGATCCTCGTACCCCACCAACCCGACCTGCTCCAGCGCGCGCCAGATGGCCTGATGCTCGGCCGCGCCGCGCACCGCCTGATAAAACTGCAGATTTTCGAAGGGTGTCAATACGGCTTTGATGCCCGGTTGATGGCCGATAAACAGCAAATCTTGCTGATACGCCGCGCGATCGCGCAGCGTGTTGCGCCCGCGCCAGCACACCTCACCGCCGTCCGGCCGCGCCAGACCGGCGAGGATGCGCAGCAAACTGGTCTTGCCCGCGCCGTTCGGCCCTTCTACCTGAATGATATCGCCCGGCTGAACTGAAAAGCTTAGCTCGCTAAACAGGATGCGCTCATCGCGCACGCAACTCAGACTTTTGGCTTCCAGCATCAGGGAACTCATATTTTTCTTTGGGATAGCGAATCATAGCATAAGCCTTTCCCCACACGCAGCCTGCGGCGGGCGCGCCGAGGGGCCAATATGGCGAGCAGGATCAAGAATGCGTGGAAAAAATCGGCGGATTTTAACTCTTGTTACCTTTTTCTGTATTTCGCCGCATTTTGGCCGGGCAACTACGCTTAATGACGTGACCTCACCCTTATTGAGCAGGAGCGACAGCATGAACGACCAGCAACGCCAGCAGCACGAGCCGGATGAGACAATGCAGGTAGAGAGCGAAGAGCAGGAACAGGGCAAACGCGAAATCGAAGTCAGGGAAGAGAATCTGCCGTCACGCGCGGCGGCGGTGCATGAACAGATCCGAATGGAAGGCGAAAAAGAGCTGGAGCGCGACGGGCTGGCGCTGCTGTGGTCGGCGATTGCCGCCGGGCTGTCGATGGGCGCCTCGCTGGCGGCGAAAGGCATTTTCCACGCCCGCTTGCCGGACGATCCCAGCCGCTTTTTCATTGAGAACCTCGGCTACACCTTCGGTTTTATCATTGTCATCATGGCGCGCCAGCAGCTGTTTACCGAAAACACCGTCACGGCGGTGCTGCCCATTATGCATAAACCCACGCCGCGCAACCTGCTTATCCTGCTGCGCCTGTGGGGCGTGGTGCTGCTCGGCAATCTGATCGGCACCGCGCTGGCGGCGCTGGCGTTTACCCATATGCCGCTGTTCGACGCCGAAACGCGCCGCGCCTTCATCAGCCTGGGCGAAGAGGTGATGCGCCATACGCCGGGAGAAATGTTCGCCAACGGCATCCTGGCCGGCTGGATCATCGCCACCATGGTATGGATGTTCCCGGCCGCCGGCGCGGCGAAAATTTGGGTGATCGTGTTGATGACCTACCTGGTGGCGATTTGCGATTTGACGCATATCGTGGTCGGCTCGGTAGAGATCCTGTATCTGGTGTTCAACGGCGCGATTGGCTGGCAAGCATTCGTTTATCCGTTCGCCCTGCCGACGCTGGCGGGCAACATCATCGGCGGCACCTTTATCTTTGCGCTGATCAGCCACGCGCAAATCCGCAACGATTTGAGCGCCAAAAATAAGGCGGCGCGGCTGCAAGAGGAAAAACGGCGCCACGGCGGGGAAAAACCGTGATCGCCGTCGGTTAGCCGAGGAAATTTCGGCGCGAACTGGCGAGGTATTGAGCAAACGCGCCGCTAAGCGCTTATTCTGCGGGTAAAAAAAGGTATAATGCCCCGGCAGCTTCGGTTGCCGGTCCGCAGCGTCCCCGTAGTTAAACGGATATAACAAGCCCCTCCTAAGGGCTAGTTACTGGTTCGATTCCAGTCGGGGACACCATTCTTTCTCATCAAGCCATTCCCCATCATCTGCACCCGCAATTCCCCTTTTCCCCTGTTCAGACCCGGTTTCTCCCGCGCCTTATGATGGGCATTAATTGAAAAACTTGATATCCGTCGGCGTTGAAATCGCCGCCGCTTCACCTCTGGCCTGCAACTCACCCTTCTCATCATCGAAATCGAACAGCGTAACGCTATTGGTGAACACATTCGTGACATAGAGGTAGCGGCCCCCGGCATCAAAAGCGAGCGCCCGCGGTTCAATGCCGCCGGCCTCATAGCGCGTCGGCACGCCTGGCAGACCGTCCCTGCCTATTTTAAATACCAGCAGGTGGTTATCGGTACCGCGATGGGTGGCAATAAGATATCTGCCGCTCGGGCTCAGGATAATAGCCCCGCCGCTTCTCTCCTCCGCCGAATCGAGGCCGCCGTTCAGTTTCACTTTCCCTTGCCGCGTCAATCGATGATCGCTGACGGCAAACGCCTCGATCTCGCCCGCCATTTCAGTGATGACATACGCATATTCGCCTTCTGGCGAGAACACCATGTGCCGTGGACCGGCGCCGGGCGCAAAGCCGACATCGCGCGAAGCATCCGCCTGCAGCGGCTGCGCGTTATCCGGGCGATAGCGGTAGGCGTGCAACTTATCGCCGCCGAGATCCGCCGCGTACAGGTATTGGCCATCGCGGCTGAAGGTGGTGGAGTGCGCATGCCCGCCTTCCTGGCGCCCCTGCACGATGCCGGAGCCGGGTATAAACGGGTAATGCTGCACGCGTTCACCCAGTGTGCCGTCGCTGCGAATCGGCAATACCGTCACCCCCGCGCCTCCTTTGGCGACGGAGTAGTTGGCGACAAACAGAAACTTACCGTCCGGGCTGAGTGTGGCATGCGTCGGCTGCTGGCCCGCACTGCTCACCGTATTCAGCACCCGCACGCTGCCTGCGTCGTCTATTGCCAAGGCGGTCACCGTTCCCGCATCCTCTTCATTGGTGACATAGGCGAAACGACCATCGCGAGATTTTGCGATCCATGACGGGCTTTTCATCTTGATAACATTGAGCAGCGTTAACGTGCCGTCGACATTTACCCTCAGACGATAGAGCCCTTCACTGGGGAACGCCGGTTTCTGCACCGCGGGCGCATCCGGAATATGGGTCCAGGTACCGACTAACGCTATTTGTTGATGCTCCCGATTATTGGCCATCGCATTTCCTGAAAACATGAAGAGAGTTAATGCCAGCATTAATTGAATGACCTGCCAGCCTAAACCGGCAACGTTCACCCTGCCAGACACAGACAACGTTAAAGGTAGCATACCGAAAGCGTAATGGTGTTTATTCATTGAACCGGGGGATTTCTCTACACTCATGATGTCTCCTTTTCTCAACGCTACACCACAGGAATCAGTATATCGACATTAACAACTTCGCTGTTTAAATGCTCGTTTCTATATAGCTCAATAAAAAAGCTTTCCCTCATCTTGACATTAATGGCCGGCAGGTAAGCGTCATAGATGTTTTCAAAAAAATCAATGTACTCAGGCAACGCTCCCATAAAGGGAATAACAATATATTTCCCTCTGGGTATGTAGAAGTTAAAAATAGAGTGGAAAACCTCTTGTTCCTTACCATTTGAATGCCATTTACCCGCTCTGGTTTTTTCCACACCATAAGCTTTTCCATTCTTGCTTAACCATTTTTCATTAGTCTGCGTAATGTCACTGGCATCTCTGTATTTCCTTATGGAATGGAAAATCAATGCTTTGTACTGCTTTAACAACTCAATATCATCCGGCATGACCGTGTGATAAAAATAGGGCTTATTGTCATTGCCATACGGTGGGATCTGGATGGAGAAATCCCATCCCCGGCTGTTTCTAAAGCTGTTGGGCGTTTCGCCAAAGAAACGTTTGAATGCCCGCGTGTAACATTGCTGAGAGGCAAAGCCCGATGCCAAGGCGACATCCAGTATGTTCCCTTGATGTTGTTTAAGCAAAATTGCGGATCGGCTCAGCTTTCTGTGCCTGATATAAGTTCCGAGCGTCATACCAAAATAATGTTTAAACAGCCGTTGCAAATGCCATTTAGAATACCCTGAGATAATAGACACTTTCTCGACGGAAAGCCCCTCTATAATATTCTTCTCCATATACTCTAATACCTGTAAAAGAATATCTTTCCGATAGTCCATGTGCGCTCCCTGCCTTTATAAAAATTGTGTCCTTTTCATTAAAATCGTTAACCAACCAAACCAAGTCATTAAGATTAATCCTAAAAAAAATCACCTTGGCAGCGCCATTTTTGCGGCATAGGAAAAGCCATTACTTAAATAACTGAAAATGATCATGTTATATAAATCCACCCGCAAAAAAACGGCAAAACAAAAACAACCCACATAAAATGCTCCCGTCAAAGATGCATTTACATCTCTAGGGAGAATCACACTTTTTGCCAATTGTTTTATCTTAACGTGTTTTTTTATACTCCACTGGCATGGCCGAATAGGAATTTCATCATCACAAATTAAATCGTGAATTTATTGTTTGGTCGGCTGATAAAATTATTGAACCTAATGCGAAGAAGTAGGAACAATGTCGAGGGAGGATGCGGTGGATAAACGCAAGGCCTTAACCTCGGGCCAGATAATCGCAGAGCTTCATAGCGCGTTTCTTTTTTATCTTTTCCCATACAAAGCAGAATCGATGTTTCAACAAACCTTGTTCGATGCCCTACGTTACCCTCCACGCCAATTGGGGCACCATTTATGCCTCGCTCTTCCCTCGTAACAGTGCCGTGTCTGCATACCCGTGCTTTGTTGCCACAGCACGGCAAAAAGCCCGGCTCGCCAGGCCGGGCTTTTCATTAACGGACTGATTAATCAGCCAGGTTGTCGATCTCTGCCGATCGGTGCTTGCGCAACAGATACAGCAGCAAAGATACCCGCCGCTCGGTGCGTTCCGGGGTATCCGGCGGCAGGTTGTAGCGCAAGGTGTAGCGCTCGTTGTTCTCGTTGCAAAAATCGATGACGAGCACGGGAGCAGACGCTCCCGCCACTTTTCGATAGTTCAGCGAGATGCAAGACAGGTTTTTCCTCATCTCAACTTACCGCGACGGTACGGCGGGTTGATTCGGCAATCCGCCCCACGCCGGCGCTCAGCGCAGCACCCAACAGCAGTATCAGCAGTGAGCCCCATGCGGCGCGAGACAGTTGTTTGGCCGCTTCATCAGCCGCTTCGCGCGCTTTCTGCTCGGCCTCGGCCTTGAGTTTTTCCACCTTCTGCACCGCCTGCTGATAAGCCTGGGCGTAGTTATCGACGATTTGGCTCGCTTCATCACGGCTCTTGCCGGTGCGTGCCGCAACGATATTCACCAACGCATCCTTGTCGGCCGCACTCAACGTCGGCTCACCGGACTGCTTGACGCGTTCGAACCACTGCTTAAGCTCGGTAGCGGCCTGCGCCGGATCGGCAGCCGCGTCCATGGCTGATTGCTTGCCGTCGGCGGTCGCCCTATCGGCCTTCTGTTCCAACCGAGCCGGATCCAATTCCGGCTTGCCGGTCTGCTTGAGCGTGGCGTTCAACTGATTCTCCAGGCTTCCCCAGTCCAGGCTGATACCCTTTTTATCCAGCTGTTGCTTGAGGCCTTCACCCACGTTTGGCGCTGCCGCCGCCAGGCCGCTGCCCGCCAGCGAGAGCCCTTTACCCACCGCGCTGCCCGCCAGCCCCACCACGCCGCTTGCTAATGAAACCATCAGCCAGGTGGTCAGCAAGGTGGTGATCGCCCAGCTCAGCAGGCCATGCAAACCGCCGCGGTTCGGCGCAGTGCGTCCGGCGACGAACGCACCGGCGGCCAGCGATGCCAGCGTGGAAACCAGCAGCCAGATCCCGGTGCCGGTGCCAAAACCGCTCAGCGGATTGCCCTTTTGCATCATATCCACGGCCTGGGCACCGATAGCCGTACCCAGCACGCTGAAGATAAGATAAGTCACCAGCGCCACGGCACTCCCGGCCAATATCGAGCCCCATGACACCTGAAACGCAAAGCGATTTGATTCATAGACAGTGGTCATCGTTGTTCCTTATATTTTCTGGACAAGTGATTGCACGCACGGTGGATAACCGCGCAGACAAATTCAGTCTGCCGCGCGGCGGCGTCGGCCGTCCCAGTTCATTTGCGCCATAATGCCTAGTGCATTCACACCCTGCGAATACGCACGTTATGCACTAAGCTGCTCAGCGAGTAGCGTAACCCGCGGCCCCGATCAGAGGCCGCTCCCCTTCTGTCTAGCGGAGAGCACATGAACCCATCCGTCCTGGCCAGCGAAACCCACCGCGGCCACCTGCAGCAAATCATCTCCGGCTTGTCCGACGGCGTGATCCTGACGGATACCGATCAAACGCTTCTCTGGGCTAACGAAGCCGCGTTGGCCATGCACGGCGTGAGCCACCAGAAAGCCCTGGGGGCTGATGCCGGCGAGTACGCGGCGCGTTTTGCACTGCGTTATCGCAACAACCACCCGCTGGCGCTGGAACAGTACCCGCTGAGCCGGGTTGCCGATGGCGAAACCTTCACCGATGTGGTGGTGGAGGTTCGGCAGGTCGACGATCCGGAGAGCTTCTGGGTGCACCGCCTGCGGAGCCTGATCATCACCGATGCGCAGGGGCAGCCGGAGCTGCTGGCGCTGATCCTGAGCGACGCAACGGAGTGGGCCAGCGCCGAACAGCGCTTTGAAAAAACCTTCAACGCCAATCCGGCGCCGGCGGTCATTTGTCGGCTAAGCGACCTGCGTTACGTCAAGGTCAACCAGGGGTTCCTCGATATGACCGGTTACCAGCGTGAACAGGTCATGGGGCGTTCGGTTTATGAACTCGACGTCTTGGAACAGGCAGAGCACAAAGAGCTGGCGGTTCAGCGCCTGGGGGAAGGCGCCACCATTCCGCAGATGGAGGCCGAGCTGAAACTGCCCGGCGGAGGAAGCAAGTTGGTGGTGGTTGCCGGTCAACCGCTGGATATCAATGAAGACGACTGCATGCTGTTCACGTTTACCGATCTCGAACCCCGGCGCCTGGCGGAATCGGCGCTGCGAGAAAGTGAAGAGCGGTTCGCCAAGGCATTTCGCCTGAGCCCGGTGCCGACGTTGGTGTGTACCGCAGACGAGCGGCGCGTGCTGGACGTCAACGAAGCGTTCACCCGCACCACCGAGTACGACGCCGAAGCGTTGATCGGCAAAACGGTCGATGAGATCCAGTTTATTGACGATCCCGAGGCGAACCGCCGTTTGTTTGCCGCACTGGAAAAAAGCGGCAACGTCGAAGGGTTGGATATCCAGGTGCGAAAGAAAGGGAGCGAGCTAATCGACTGCGTGGCCTCGGCGGATGCCGTCAGTATCCATAATGCGCCCTGCTACCTGTTGGTGCTCATGGACATTACTGAGCGTAAACGATCGGAGCTGGAGCTGGTGAATGCCATCGAAGAAGTGATGCAGGATGCCTCGTGGTTCAGCCAAACTTTGATCGAAAAACTGGCCAACGTAAAAAGCATCAACCGGCCCGACCAGGCTGGATTCACCGGCAGCGACCTCACGCCGCGCGAGCGCGATGTGCTGGAATTGATTTGCGAGGGGCTGCCGGACAAGAAAATCGCGGCGCGTCTCAATCTGGCGCTCAACACCATCCGCAATCATGTCGCGACGGTCTATTCCAAACTCGGCGTGCACAGCCGCAGCGAAGCCATCGTCTGGGCCAGAGAGCGCGGGCTGTTTACCGGCGGAGCGGCCTCCAGGAACGGCAAGTAGCCTGCAAATGCACTACCCGCACCGATGCAAACGCCCCTTATGAGCGCAGAGTGAAGTGCATAACATGGCGGTGCAAATGCAGGCTTTCGCTCTGTGCGAACGCCAAACGGATCGAACCTTAGGAGCACATCATAATGAACAGCGAAAAAGCCAATGGCATGATGGACAAAGTGGCGGGCAAAGCGCAGGAAATCGCAGGCGACGTCAGCGGTAACGAACGTTGGCAGGCCGAAGGCGTCACGCGCCAGGCAGTGGGCGCGCTGCAAGAAAAATACGGCGACGCCCTGAGCTGCGCCGGCAGTATGATGAAGAAAAACCCCCTCGCCGCGTTGGCACTCGTTGCCGGCGCAGGTTTGTTGGCCGGCCTGCTGCTGCGTCGCCGTTGATTAGCGCCGACGATCAACCTGCTTTTCCCTGAATGTTGTGCCCGGTGGGTAACCACTGGGCACGGTTCTCTGGCCAGGCGGGGCTCAGCGTTATCGATTGCTACCTCCATCTCGTTGGCATCCGGGCTTAACGCGTACTCAACGTCGCCATGCGACGGATGATTATGGCGAAACCGTTATATCCCGCAGGGAATATGAGCTTTTATCGTTCAGGCTGCGGTACACCGCCTTTACTCGCTGCTTAACGGCACCTCTTTTTATTATATTCGTCCTATTGCTGATTATCATCGCCCCCACCGTCTGTTATTTCCGGTTGTTATGCAATTCTCTTCAACATATCGAAATCCCTCGGTATAAAAACCGAATAGATCAATCAGGCTGGGTTTATCCTCCGCGCCATTAAATGTTAATATTGCCAGATTGTGCGCACGGAGAAATAGCATGTTCC
Source organism: Serratia sp. CY43202 (assembly GCF_052168755.1). Classification (NCBI taxonomy): domain Bacteria; kingdom Pseudomonadati; phylum Pseudomonadota; class Gammaproteobacteria; order Enterobacterales; family Yersiniaceae; genus Serratia; species Serratia sp. CY43202. The sequence goes on along the minus strand of NZ_JBJNMB010000001.1, from coordinate 96,629 downwards.
CCAGTAAAAAACATTCACAGCGGGCGACCCCGCTGACCAGCTATCAATTTTCCAGGCTGCATACTTTCGAATGCGTCGCCCGTCATTTATCTTTTGCGCTGGCGGCACAAGAATTGTCGATCACCCCCAGCGCCGTGAGCCACCGCATTAATTTGCTCGAAAAGGAATTGGGCTTTCTGCTATTCCAACGCTTTCATCGCAGAATTACGCTGACACCGGAGGGCGAGCGCATGCAATGGGCGCTGGACAGCTCCTTCAACACCTTGAATCAGGAAATCCTGGACATCAAAAATCGCGAGTTGACGGGGACCTTGACCCTCTACTCGCACCCGTCTCTGGTGCAATGTCTGCTGCTGCCGCGCATCGGCGACTTTATCGCCCAGCACCCCACCATTCACCTCAACATTTTGACCGGGCAGGAAATCATCAACCTGGCCAACCGCGGCGTGGACCTGGCGATGTACTTCGGCAAACTGCCCTCGGGGCGGCATCTGGACGAGGCCTTTATGCAGGAATCGATGGTGCCGATTTGCACGCCGCAGTACGCCGCTGCACATAACCTGTACGATGCGCCGGAAAACCTGGCTCACTGTACGCTGCTGCACGATCGCTACAACTCCGGCGAAGATGAGTGGCAAACCTGGTCACAACACTTTGCGTTGGGGCTGGATACCGACAGTAAAAGCATGGAGTTCGACCGTTCCGATCTCGCGGTACTGGCCGCCACACGGCACCTTGGCGTCGCCATGGGGCGGCTTAATCTGGTGCAGGACTGGATAAAAAGCGGCGAACTGATCATTCCGTTCACCAACATGACCGTGCCCTGTGAGCACTGCTATTTTACCTCGACCATTTCCGAACGGCAGTGGCCCAAGATCCTCGCGTTTAAGCAGTGGATCATGAAAATCTCCCCTCTGGTCTGATGGCCAGAGGGTTAGCGCTCTACTTTGGGGGAATAAGAAAAATGCAGCGCGCAGGCGTAGAGCCGGCCGGCCTTTGAATAAGAAATATATTTGCGACTTTTATCCCAGGTCAGCAGGGAATTATTGGCAAAATAATAAACCTCCAATCGCATCCCATTCGCCAACCTCGACCAGCCTCGGCTTCTTATCACGGTAAAATCACCGTTATCGCTGAGCGTAATCAGCGGCACGCCCCAAGCATAGCGGGATATTTGCAACTGAATAATGAATTGGCTTTCGCAGCTTATTTGGTAGTTCTGTACATCAACATCCATAATTTATATTTTTGGTGCCACCCTTCGGTCAAAATAAAGAAGATATGAACAACTCACCACGATTAACCCCAGCACGATCAGCACGGCACCCAATACAAACTCAATTTGCAGTGGTTCGCCGAGAATGGCGACCCCCGCCAGGATGCCGAATATCGGCGTCATAAAGGTGAGAATGCCCAGCGAGGAAGCCTGATAACGGCGCAGCAGTGAAAACCAGATCAGGTAGCTGAAAAACGACACGATCAGCGTTTGGAACAGCAGGCTGCACCAGGCCACCGGGCTCAGGACGACGTGCAAATTGCCCGTCGCTATCGCCAGCAGCGACAGCAGCACGCAGGCGCCCGTCAACTGGAATAACAACGTCTGTTTGGCCGGGCACTCCGCCAGACGCGTGGTACGGATCACCAGGGTAGAACCGCCCCAGGCGATCCCCGCCAGCAGGCCATAGAAATCGCCTTTCAGCCGATCGGCTCCGCCACTTCCGTCAGCCATGCCCGATATGGCCAGCACCACGCCGCCAAAGGCGATGAGCATGCCCAGCCACTGCACCGGCGACAGACGCTCCTGAGGAAGGAGAAAATGCAGACCGAGGGCGGAAAATAGCGGCGCGGTGTACAAAAACACCGCCATATGCGAGGCGCTGGTGTAGCGCAGCCCTTCGGAGACAAAAAAGAACTCCAGCGCGAACAATGCCCCTACGCTCAAACCGGCGCTCAGCGTGGCGCGATCCCAGGTGAAACACTCGCCGCGGCAACGAGCCAACAGGTATACCCCCAGCGCGGCGAGGCCCGAGCGAATGGCAATTTGCAGCACCGCCGACACATCCTGCTCGGCGGCCTTGATCGCCACCTGCTGCATCCCCCAGATGGCGCAAAGCAGCACCATGGCGGCGGCGGCCCTGCCGTCAATACCGACTCTTGCATTCATAATAGAATTCTCGCCACCGTTGAAATAATCACAGGCCACCGTAGAATTATTCTTTATACACCACGATTTCCTGATAAAGTTTAATAACCTCACCATCGCTGTCGACGGAGTCGGTATATTCAGTTTGCTGCGCTAAATGAATCACCCGCCATCCTTTACGCGCCAATTCCGGGATCGTCAGGCGCCCCACGCCGCGGCAGGTAAACAGGGTATCGTCAGATAACCTGAGTTTGCTAACCTCTGCATAATCATAAGCTTGAGAATGGCAAACGTGCGACTCCGCCGCCATCGCCGGTAATGAAAACAGCCCCACCAACAACATTAACAGATTTCTCATGGCGACCTCCCAATCGCTTATTCCTGCCGACCGTTTACGCAGAAGAAGGCAAACGTTAATACGGCGGTGACAGGCTGAAATTAATTATCTCTTGCACGACTAAAATTACAGGCTGACGCCGATGACTGACAAATGAAAAATATAAACCTTGGCGTTAGATGAATTCATCCGAATCGAGAGACATAAATAATGGCGCTTTTCACCGCACGAAATGGTCAAAAACCGGCCAATAATTAGCAAGAAAAGTAATTATTTATCTCACCGTTTATGTTACAAATGCCGCCCGCCGCTAAAACACCAAAAAAACCGTCAAAATGCGTGAAAACGCAGCGTTCTGCGCAAAACATCGGCATGGCGGCGCTGATGGGGCGGTCATACATAAAACAGGGATAACACATGGCAATGAAATTGCGCGTAGTGACTCAAGCGGTGGCGCTGGGTCTGGCGATCGGCAGCGCGTCGTTCGCCGCTCAGGCAGAAATCACTCTGCTGAAGCAAGATCCACAGGCCGGCGATCCGCTCAGCCGCCTGAACTTCACCGTTGGCGGCAGCATCCGTCCGCAGTTCAACAACATGACGGGCGACGGTGACAAGGGCTCGTATAAGCGTAACGGCTTCGATGGCGGCACCCGTTTCCGTTTCGCAGCGGACTACTACCTGTTCGACGATATCAGCTGGATCAGCTACTACGAGCTGGGTGTGAACATTCCGGCGCTGTTTGACTGGGATCACCACTATGCCGACGGCGCGAGAAACACCAGCCGCCGTATGCTGTATACCGGCCTGAAAAGCAACACCTGGGGCCAGATGACCTTCGGTCAGCAAAACAGCGTTTACTATGACGTGGTTGGCGCCAAGACCGATATCTGGGACTACGACATGCTGGCCCAGGCACCGGGCAACGGCATCAACGGCGACTACGACGGCTCTTACCGTTCACGCAAAATGCTGAAGTACAAGAACCGCTTCGGCGATGCGGACGTTTACGCCTCGTACCTGTTCAGCGACAGCGACTACCTGCCGGGCAACGGCCTGCGTTATAAGCGCAAAGGCGGCGGCTCACTGGGTGTGGATTACCACATTACACAGGATCTGACCTGGGGTACCGCCTGGAACTACACCCGCGCCGAAATGCGCAACCCGTCCACCAGCGGCAGCAAGAGTTATGACCAAAACATTTTCGGTACCGCCATCAGCTGGAAACCGGACAACTGGACGCTCACCTTCGGCGGCGGTTACTACAACGACTTCCTGACCACCAAGAAAGCCGACGTCAACAATTACTTCGCCGGCGATGCGTGGGGTATCGAATACCTGGCCGGTTATACCGTGCCGGTGGGCCAGTACGCGGTGAAATCGGTGATGCCGTACTTCATGGGCGACCGCCTGGAATACATCAGCGGCCGCAACTACCAGCGCATCGACAACGGCCTCGGGGTTACCGTACAGTTTGACTACGGTTTCCGCGTTGACGTAGAGCACGTGCTGACATCGAGCACCGACAACCTCGGCGATATGACCGTGGTCCGTCTGCGCTACGATTTCTGATTGCTCAGAACGTAAAAAAGGCCGCGCAAGCGGCCTTTTTCGTTGTTTGAAGCAGCGGTCAGAAGCCGCCGCGCGCCGAGCGCCCTACCGCTTCGCCCAGTTGCCATACCGCCATGGCGTAATGGGTGCTGTGGTTATAGCGGGTGATAGTGTAGAAGTTCGGCAGACCGTACCAATACTGGTAGCCGGTGCCGACGTCCAGCCGCAGCAGGCTGGCCTCTTGGTTATCCCCGAGCGAACCCTGCGGGCTCAGGCCGGCTTCAGCCAGTGCGGCGACCGAGTAGCGGGTCTTGAAGCCGTTTTCCAACCCCGGCGCCTGGCCGTTGGCCTGAATGGCGACCGGCTCGCCCTTGGACCAGCCGTGCGCCTTGAAGTAATTGGCCACGCTGCCGATGGCATCGACCGGATCCCACAGGTTGATATGCCCATCGCCGTTGAAGTCGACCGCGTAGCTTTTGAAGGAAGAAGGCATGAACTGCCCATAGCCCATCGCGCCGGCGAAGGAGCCGCGCAGCTCGAGCGGATCGTCACCTTCGGTGCGCGACATCAGCAGGAAGGTTTCCAACTCACCGGCGAAGTAATCGGCGCGGCGCGGGTAGTTGAAGGCCAGCGTCGCCAGCGCGTCGATAATGCGGGTTTTACCCATTACGCGGCCCCAGCGGGTCTCCACGCCAATAATCCCCACGATGATCTCCGGCGGCACGCCGTACACCTGCCAGGCGCGCTGCAGCGCATCCTGATATTGATTCCAGAACACCACGCCGTTTTGCACGTTATCCGGGGTGATGAACTTGTTGCGGTAGCGCAGCCAGGAACCGTTCGGCCCGGTTGGCCCCTGAGTAGACGGCGTCGGCGCCTGTCTGTCCATCAGCCGCAGCACCGAGTCCAATCGCCGAGCCTGCGCCAGCACGTCGTGCAGCTGCTGCCGGTCAAACCCGTGTTCCTGCACCATCTTATCGATAAAGCGCGCGGTATTCGGGTTATTGGCGAAATCCCCTCCCAGCGGCGCGCCGCTGTGCGCCGGGCTCAGCAAAAAGCCGCCCTTTACCGGGGTGCTCTGCGGCGTAGCGGTGGTACTGGGTTTCGGCGTGCTGCTACAGGCAGCAAGCAAGGTAATCAGCGGTAAAAGCGCAACCAGGTGACGCATCGGATATCCATAGCCATGCAAGAGATAAGTGGGAGTTATGTTAATGCATTGTTCAACGCGAACAAACAGGATTATGCCGCCAATGACCGCGTCAGGTGGCCAAACGTGCCAAATTGTGACGTTTTGCTCGGTGAAAGGACGCCCTGTGCGGCCGCGTGGAATCTCAACCGCGACTAAATGAGAAAAATTATCACCTTGACGCCCCCGTTTACCCCGCTAGAATGCCCGGCTGCTTGCCATCCGGCCTCCGCCGGGCGGCCAATGATGACGACAACGGACTGTGATGGAATCTCTCGGACAACTCACCAAAGACCTTTACCGCGGGCGCATCTCGCGCAAACCCTTTGTTTTCTCGCTGGCGATCTTCGCCGTTGGCATCGTGCTGCTGTCGTTTCTGTCGACCTATCTGGATAAAAACCATTTTCGCGCCCATGCGCACGGCGACACCGAGGAATTCGTCTCGGTGCTGCTGTATCTGTTGTGCATCATGGTGTGGGCGCTGTTCTGTTTTGGCCTGGTGGCGTGGTTTATGGCCAAAACCGCGTTTCGCCTTAATGATATCGGCCTGCCCGGTTGGGTGCTGGCCGTCACATGCTACGTTTGCTCGGTGCTCAACAACTACTCCCCCGGCCCGGTGGCGCGCTGGCTGCCGCTGTTCAGTCTGGCCGTCATGATCTGCGCCCTACTGTTGCCGCCCGACGGGCTGCGTCGCAAGCCGCGTGAACATGCCGATTGAGCGCCATTCCGCTCAAGGCTATGGCTATCCGCCGGCCGCGCCGTCACAATAGCGCCTCATTCAGGTTTCAATCAGGGATTGCCATGTACAGCCACTACCCCGCCCATTACACCTTCGATAGCGACAGCGACGCCTGGCAGATCGGTTTCCACGACTTCCCCGAGTGGCAATCTGCCTGCTATAAACGCGAAGACATCGAGCTGGAAGCGCAGGAAAGCCTGCTGGCCGCCATCGCCGCCGCGATGGATGAAGGTCTGCCTCTGCCCGCCCCTTCTCCTGCGCAAACCGATGACTTGAAAGTACACCTGCCGGCGCTGGTGGCGCTGAAGATCGAACTGCACAATGCCATGCTACGCAAAAACACCGGCAAAGCGGCGCTGGCGCGCAAGCTGGGATTCAACGGCGGGCAAATGGAGCGGTTGCTGGATATCGGCTACGCCTCGAAGGTTGAAGCGCTGGAGCAGGCGTTGTATCTGCTGGGCTACGAAGTGCGCGTGACGATAAGCGAAGTTTGCCAATGAGTTAGCGCTAAGTTAGCGAAATATTCGCCAGCAGGACTAAATTTTCCCCGTTTTGCGCCGATATGATGGCTACCTAATCACTTGTCGCAACAACGAAGGCTAAAAATGGAGTGGAGTCGCCGTCATATTTGGGCCGTTATTCTGCTGTCTTGTCTCGTTTTTTGGGTCATTTTGGCGACCGGCATCAACGCCGTCGCCTGAGCGCCCGCCGCTGCATTGCTTCATCCCCTATTTAACAGCCCGCCACGGCGGGCTAGTTCCTGTCGCCCGCCCATAAAAAGCGTTATAAAACAGCGCACCCTGTTCAAAAAATAGCCGAAAATTGTGATCAAAAACACAGTATTGAAATCAGACCAGTATTGAGAGTACATTAGCGCCGATCCTGTCGCGGTTCGGATTTTACCTCACGGAGCATGAGGCGCGACAACCGGACAGCCCGCGCTCGAGGACGTTGTTCTTTCGCTTGGAAGAATCCGCCCGACAAGCAGGCTGCCCATAAAATACTCAGCACAACAATCGGGATCATTGCTGGCGAGGACTCCAGACAGGAGTTGTTCAGTGAAATATTTTTTGATGGGCGTGTCATTCATGCTGGTTGCCTGGGTTGGCACCTTCATGTTGATGGTTGCCTGACGGTAGCCAGACCAGGAACACAGCCAAAGGGACGCGCAAGCGTCCCTTTGTCGTTTCTGTTAACGATCATTTGCCCGGCATCATGCGGCGCAAGGTGTCGTCCTTACGCAGGTAGTGATGAAACAGCGCCGCCAACGCATGTGCGCCAATGATAAAGTAGCCGATATTCGCCAGCGTCTCATGAACCGTTTTGACCAGCCTGCGCATCACCGGATCCGGCGTCACCCACTGCGGCATCGGCCAGCCCAGCAAAGACCACGATTTCCCGCCGTAGGCCAGGGTTAACATGCCCAGCAACGGCAACATCAGGAAGACCACGTACAGCAGCCAATGGAAGATCTTGGCGCCCACTTCCTGCCACTCCTCCAGCGGCGGCGTGGTCGGCGGCGTCGCGTGGAAAGCGCGCACCGCCAACCGAATCAGCATCAGGGCAAAAACCGAAGCCCCAAAATTAAAGTGCAGATTTTTGACCATCGGCGCCCACGCTTCCGGCACCGAGTCTTTCAGCAACATCGCCGCATAGGTGAGGATCACCATCAGCAAAGTCAGCCAATGTAAAACGATTTGCGATCGCGCGTAGCGGTTGCTCATACACTCTATCCAAAAAATAAAATTCAGCGTAATTGAGCATAATGGGGAAATGATGAAGAAAACCTTGGGACGGAAAAAATAAGGCCGGGCGAACGCCCGGCCTGACAGGATTATTTGGCGCTGCCGGCCTTGCCCGGTTTCAGCAGCCCGTCCGCGCGGAACATCGCCTTGATGCCGCGCACCGCCTGGCGGATGCGATCCTGGTTCTCGATCAGCGCGAAACGCACGTGGGTATCGCCGTAGTCGCCGAAGCCGATGCCCGGCGAGACGCAGACCTTGGCTTCCGCCAGCAGGCGTTTGGCAAATTCCAGCGAACCGAGGTGGGCATAAGGCTCGGGAATTTTCGCCCATACGTACATCGACGCCTTCGGGTTTTCCACCATCCAGCCGGCCTCGTGCAGCCCCTTCACCAACACGTTGCGGCGCTGCCGATACTGCTCGGCGATATCGCGCACGCACTGCTGATCGCCTTCCAGCGCGGCGATGGCCGCCACCTGCAGCGGCGTAAAGGTGCCGTAGTCGTGATAACTCTTGATGCGCGCCAGCGCGCTGACCAGTTCAGGGTTACCGACCATGAAACCGATGCGCCAGCCGGCCATGTTGTAGCTTTTCGACAGGGTGAAGAACTCCACTGCAATGTCTTTCGCCCCCGGCACCTGCATGATCGACGGCGCTTTCCAGCCGTCATAGACGATATCGGCATAGGCCAGATCGTGGATCACCAGCACGTTGTACTGCTTGGCCAGTGCCACTACCCGCTCGAAGAAATCCAGCTCTACGCACTGCGCGGTCGGGTTGGACGGGAAGCCGAGGATCATCATTTTCGGGCGCGGAATGGTTTCCCGAATGGCGCGCTCCAGCTCACCGAAGAAATCCACACCGTCCACCAGCGGCACCGAGCGCACCTGGGCGCCGGCGATCACCGCGCCGTAAATGTGGATCGGGTAGCTGGGGTTCGGCACCAGTACCGTATCGCCGTGATCAAGGGTCGCCAGCATCAGGTGCGCCAGCCCCTCTTTCGAACCGATAGTGACGATGGCTTCGGTTTCCGGATCGATATCCACCTGATAACGATCGGCATACCAGCGCGAAATGGCACGGCGCAGGCGTGGAATGCCGCGCGAAGTAGAGTAACCGTGGGTATCGTCGCGCTGGGCGACGGCGCACAGTTTTTCCACGATGTGCGGCGGCGTCGGGCCGTCGGGGTTCCCCATGCTGAAGTCGATAATATCCTCACCGCGACGGCGTGCGGCCATCTTCAGTTCGGCGGTGATGTTGAATACGTAAGGGGGAAGGCGTTCAATGCGCGTAAAACGGCGCTGTGGACTGTTATCAGCCATAGGGGATTCCTCGATAGACGTTAGCGCCCGGACCGTCCGAGCGACGCTGGCCAGCGAACTGACCGAATATCGAACATAGCGCAGCGCCGACGAGCTTGTCGATACCTGGCGCGATATTTTTATTTGCCGCCCTGAAACTCCGCCGCCAACAGCCCGAACAGCCAGTCATCGCACCACTGATCCGCCAGACGGTAGTTGTCGCGCAGCGTGCCTTCCAGCTGGAAACCACACGACTCCAGCAGGCCGCGCGAGGCGACGTTACCGGCGGTCACGGTGGCGGTCAGCTTGTGAAAACCGCAGGCGTTCACCGCAAAATCCAGCACCGCCCGCAGCGACTCCTTGCCATAGCCCTTGCCCTGCCCGGAAGGCAAACTCCCGTATCCCACTTCCGCCTGCCGATACGGCGCCCAGTGCGGACGAAAGCCGGTAATGCCCACCGCCTCTCCGCTGTGCTTCTCACGCATCACCAGACACAACCACTGCTCGCCGTGTTTGTCCCAGGCCGGCAGCCGCTCTTCGAACCGAGCGCGGATCTCCGCTTCGCTGCGCGGATCGGAGATGTAACGGATCACCTCGGGATCTTGGTACAGGCGCAGAAACAGCGGCCAATCCTCGACGGTTATCGACTGTAAGTGCAGACGTTCAGTGACCAGCTTCATAAAATCTCCGAAAAACGAAAAAGAGGAACTTACGAATGAAAGATATCTCTTTATTTTCCCCGATTGGTTGCCGATAATCATTCACGTTAAAACCACAAAACCTTAACGTCTTGCCCGATTCCCTACAACTGCCCGCCGCCGTTATCCACGCGGCACCAGGAGAACACCATGGCCTCTTTAGTCATCGACGATATTCCGCAGACGATCGTTAACGTCAAGCGCCAGCTGCGCCAGGCATTGCCGAACTACCGCGACGTCTTTCTAGCGCTGGAAGAGAACATCCGCGGCCAGGTCGAACAGATCCGCCGCGAGCTGGCCGCCGGCCATAATCCGGTGCCGCAGATCGACGCAGAAGATATCCTGCAGCAGCGCGTCAGCGAGCAACAAATAGCGCTGATCAAACAGCGCGGCGCCTGCGCCATTCGCGACGTGTTCCCCCGCGCCAAGGCCGAAGGCTGGAACCGGGAAATCGGCGACTACCTTGAGCGCAACAACTTCGTCGAACGGTTGAAAAACGCCGCCGAAGACAACTATTTCGGCAAGTTGGCCGCCAGCAAGCCGCAGATTTACGGCATCTATTGGTCAAAACCGCAGGTTGAAGCGCGGCAGGATGCGCGCATGCATGCGGTGCAGGTGTTCCTCAACAGCCTGTGGGCCACCGAGAGCAACGGCAAACAGCATTTCGAACCGACCCGCGTCGCCACCTACGCCGATCGCACCCGCCGCCGCCCGCCGAACTCCTCGTCGCTGGGCCTGTCACCGCACGTCGACAGCGGCACCATTGAGCGCTGGCTGGACGAAAACTTCCGCTATGTATATCGCCACGTTTTCTCCGGCGACTGGCAGCAGTACGATCCCTTCGCCGCCGACGGCCGCACCGAGGTGCGCGAAATAGCCTCCCCGGCGGTCTGCTCGATGTTCCGCACCTTCCAGGGTTGGACGGCGCTGACGCCGCAACGCACCAACGCCGGCACGCTGAACCTGGTGCCGATCGCCAACGCCATGGCCTATGTGTTGCTGCGCGCGCTGCAGGACGACGTCGCCGACGACGATCTGTGCGATGCGGCACCGGGCCGCGCGCTGTCGATCTCGGAAAAGTGGCATCCCCTTTTATTAAGTGGGATTTCCCCCATTCCCGATCTGGAGCCGGGCGACACGGTCTTTTGGCACTGCGATGTGATCCACGCGGTGGAGAACGAGCATAACGGCGAGTTCGACAGCAACGTGATGTACATCGCTGCCGCGCCGGGCTGCGAGAAAAACGACGCCTATCTGCAGCGCCAGCTGCCGAGCTTTATCGACGGCAGAACGCCGCCAGACTTCGCCCCTGACGACTTCGAGGTGGATTTCGACGGCCGCGCCACCGTCGACCTGCTGACGCCACTGGGCAAAGCGCAGCTCGGCATGGGCTGATCCCCCGCCCGTGGCGCACGCCACGGGCCCCTTTCGCTGTGGTATACTGCCGCCATCCGTAAGCCGCAGCGAGAACCCGTCGTGCACCCTTTTTTTGAAATGCTGTTGGCGGTGTTTGATCGCGCCGCGCTGATGTTGATCTGTCTGTTTTTCCTGACCCGCACCCGGCTGTTCCGCCAACTGCTGCAAAAAGAAGACCATACGCCGCTCGAGCTCGGCATCGTCACGGCGATCTTCTCGCTGTTCGCGCTGTTCAGCACCTACTCCGGCATCAACGTCGAAGGATCGCTGGTTAACGTGCGCGTCATCGCCATCATGGCCGGCGGCATCCTGTTCGGCCCCTGGGTGGGGATCGTCACCGGCATCATCGCCGGCGTGCACCGTTATCTGATCGACATCGGCGGCATCACCTCGGTGCCTTGTCTTATCACCAGCATCATCGCCGGCATCAGCGCCGGTTACATCAACCTCAAGGTGAAAAAAGAGCAGCGCTGGCGTGCCGGCATCGTCGGCGGCATGCTGTGCGAATCCCTCACCATGCTGCTGATCGTGCTATGGGCCAAGCCGACCGAGCTTGGGCTGGACATCGTGTCGCAGATCGCCCTGCCGATGATCCTCGGTACGGTGTGCATCGGCCTGATCGTGCTGCTGGTACAGAGCGTCGAGGATGAGAAAGAAGTGATCGCCGCGCGCCAGGCCAAACTGGCGCTGGATATCGCCCACAAGACGCTGCCCTATTTCCGCAACATCAACAGCGAATCGCTGGCCACCATCTGCGATATCATTCGCCAGGACATCCGCGCCGACGCGGTGGCGATCACCGATACCCACCAGGTGCTGGCCTACGTCGGCGTAGGGCGTGAAGCCTACCCGATCGGCCGCGAAGGGCTGAGCCGCGTCACCCGCGAAAGCATTCGCCACGGCAAAATCATCATCAAGAACAACCTGGAAAACCCGGCCGCGCCGCAGATCCATTCGCAGCTGGTGGTACCGCTGTGGGAAAAAGGCGAAGTGACCGGCGCGCTGAAAATCTACTACTGCCACGCCCACCAGATCACCAACACGCTGAAGGTGATGGCGGTCGGGCTGTCGCAGATCATCTCCACGCAGATGGAGGTTTCGCGCATCGAACACCTGCGCCAGATGGCGGATAAAGCCGAAATGCGCGCGCTGCAGAGCAAGATTAACCCGCACTTCCTGTTCAACGCGCTGAACGCCATCTCTTCCTCCATTCGCCTGAATCCGGACACCGCGCGCCAGCTGATCATCAACCTGTCGCGCTACCTGCGCTACAACCTGGAGCTGAACGATGAACTGATCGATATCCGCAAGGAGCTGCATCAGATCCAGGATTACATCGCCATCGAACAGGCGCGTTTCGGCGCCAAGCTGACGGTAATTTACGACATCGACGACGACGTCTCGGTGCGTATTCCGAGCCTGCTGATCCAACCGCTGGTGGAGAACGCCATCGTGCACGGCATCCAACCCTGCAAGGGGAAAGGGGTGGTGGTGATCGCGGTGAAAGATCAGGGCGACCGGGTGAAGATTTCGGTGAAGGATACCGGCCACGGCATCAATCAGGAAACCATCGATCGGGTGGCGCGCAACGAGATGCCGGGCCACAATATCGGCCTGCTTAACGTGCATCACCGCGTGTCGCTGCTGTACGGCGAGGGATTGCATATCCGCCGCCTGGAGCCGGGCACCGAAATCGCGTTCTACATCAGCAAAAACGGCGGCAAGCTGCATCAGGAGCCGAGCGCGCCGCCGGTCGGGGAGGCCTCATGAAAGCCATCATCGTGGAAGACGAATTCCTCGCGCAGGAAGAACTCAGCTACCTGATCAAGAAACACAGCAATATCGATATCGTCGCCACCTTCGAGGACGGCCTCGATGTCCTGAAATACCTGCAAACCCACCAGGTCGACGCCATTTTCCTCGACATCAACATCCCGTCGCTGGACGGCGTGCTGCTGGCGCAAAACATCAGCAAGTTCACGCATCGCCCGTCGATCGTGTTCATCACCGCCTATAAAGAGCACGCGGTGGAAGCGTTCGAGATCGAAGCGTTCGACTATATCCTCAAGCCCTATCACGAGGCGCGCATCGTCACCATGCTGCAAAAGCTGGAGGCGCTGCATCATCGCCCCGCCGGCGCGACGGAGCCGGCCAGCGCGCCGAGCCGCGGCAGCCATAGCATCAACCTGATCAAAGACGAGCGGATCATCGTTACCGACATCAACGACATCTATTACGCCGCCGCCGATGAAAAGGTGACGCGGGTCTATACCCGCCGGGAAGAGTTCGTGATGCCGATGAACATCACCGAGTTTTACGGCCGGCTCCCGGAAGAACATTTCTTCCGCTGCCATCGCTCTTACTGCGTTAACCTGGCGAAGATCCGCGAGATCGTCCCCTGGTTCAACAATACCTACATTCTGCGGCTGAGCGATCTCGAGTTTGAAGTGCCGGTCAGCCGCAGCAAGGTGAAAGAGTTCCGCAAGCTGATGCGCCTGTAAGCGCTTACCAGCGCGGGCCCGGACGGTAGTAATAGCCGGGCGGCGGCGGTGGCGGCATGCGGTAATGCGGCCGATCTCGCCAGTCGCGCCGCGGTGGCCCGTAGTAAATCACCCGTGGCGGCGGGCCGTAATAGTACCCGCGCGGGCGTTCATACCGGTGATGATCGGCCCACCAACGCGGATCGCGCCAGCGATAGCCGTCCCAGTAGTGGCCGCGATTATCGCGATCGCCGATATGCAACGACAGGCCCGGCACGTTCACGCCGATGGACACGTCGGCCTGGCTCGCCAGCGGCAGCGCCAGCAGCGCGGCCAGTAACAACAGCGTTTTTTTCATTTCATGGACTCCTGCAGAGCGGACCTCGTCCGATCGCAGATAACATAGTCCCGCGCTCATCGCCGCTCTATAGGCGCAATGCCGATTTACGCCTTTCAGACGCATCCTTCACAATTTCACCACAATCGTTCACCGGCGATTAACAATAAATCGTTGATATCTTTGATGTAGATCACGTGTCACCCCCGGCATTTCACGCGCTTTTCGGCGCAAAAACGGCAACTCACGCCGCATAACATGCATTTCATTCCTTCCGTCGTGCAACTCATTCCCGATCCGCCGCCCGCCGGGGGTGCCGGCCATATAATAAGCCCATACCGCGGGAACACAGATTCACCCCGCAAATTTCAGCCAACGGCTCACGCCCGGCAACGCACACACAGGAAGGAGACCGGCCATGAACACCAAACCGGCAAATCGCAGCTTAATCGTTCTCGGCACCATCATCTGTCAGATGGGTCTGGGCACCATCTACACCTGGAGCCTGTTCAACCAGCCGCTGGTCGACAAGTTCCACTGGGGGCTGGCAGACGTCGCCACCACCTTCTCCATCACCAGCTTCTTCCTGGCCTTCGCCACGCTGTTCGCCGGCAAGCTGCAAGAACGCTTCGGCATCCGCAATCTGACGCTGTGTTCCGGCATCCTGGTCGGCCTGGGTCTCATCGCCAGCGCCCACGTCAGCTCGCTTGACATGATTTACCTGCTGGCCGGCGTGGTGGTGGGCTTTGCGGTCGGTATCGCCTACATCTCCACCCTGTCCAACCTGATTAAGTGGTTCCCCGCCAACAAAGGCCTGATTTCCGGCATCTCCGTCGGCGCCTTCGGCAGCGGTAGCCTGCTGTTCAAATACGTCAACGCCGCCCTGATCGCCGACGTCGGCGTTTCCGGTGCCTTCTTCTACTGGGGTGCCATCGTGATGGGCCTGATCGTCGTCGGCTCCCTGCTGCTGAAAGAGCCGGTGCTGGCGACCAACGCCGCACAACCAGGCGCCAACGGTCTGGGTAACGACTACAGCGTGCGTCAGATGCTGGCCACCAAAGAAGCCTACCTGCTGTTCACCATCTTCTTCGCTGCCTGCATGAGCGGTCTGTATCTGATTGGCATCGTGAAAGACATGGGCGTTCAACTGGCCGGGATGGACTTGGCCACCGCCGCCAACACCGTGTCCGCCGTCGCCATCTTCAACACCGCCGGCCGCATCATCCTGGGTACGCTGTCCGATAAAGTGGGCCGCATGCGCGTCATCAGCTTCACCATGCTGGTTACCGTGCTGGCGATTGTCGCCCTGAGCTTCATGACTCTGAACCACACGCTGTTCTTCATCTGCGTCGGCGCGGTGGCCTTCTGCTTCGGCGGCAACATCACCGTGTTCCCGGCGATTGTCGGCGACTTCTTCGGCCTGAAAAACCACAGCAAGAACTACGGCATCATCTACCAGGGCTTCGGCCTGGGCGCGCTGGCCGGTTCGTTCGTCGCCAAATACTTCGGCGGCTTCCACGCCACCTTTATGGTGATTGGCGTCCTGTCCGCCGCTTCTCTGCTGATTACGCTGTTCATCAAAGCGCCGAAGGCGGTGGCAGCGGAAACGGCAGAAACCGCCCAAACGGCGGAGCTGGCCAAAGCCTGATACCCCACGAAAACGACAAGGGGCGCAACCTGTGGGTTGCGCCCCTTTTTTTATCGTGCCGCCGCGTTGCTTACAGCTGCATGCCCAGCGTCTGGCGCAGATGCGCGCCGGCCCCCAGCAGGCCCGGTTGGCCATGGGTTATCATGAACACCGGAATGTCTCGCACATAGTCGCGGAAGCGCCCCTTGTCTTCGAAAGCGGCGCGGAAGCCCGAGGCCTTGAAGAATTCCATAAAGCGCGGCACGATGCCGCCGGCGATGTACACGCCGCCAAAGGTGCCCAGATTCAGCGCCAGGTTGCCGCCGAAGCGCCCCATGATCACGCAAAACAGCGACAGCGCACGGCGGCAGTCGATGCAGCTGTCGGCCAGCGCCCGCTCGGTGATGTCCTTCGGCTCCCATTTCTCCGGCAGGCGATTGTCCGCCTTGACGATAGCGCGATACAGGTTGACCAGGCCCGGCCCGGACAGCACGCGCTCGGCGGAAACGTGCCCCACTTCACCGCGCAGCACCTCCAGAATAATGTCCTCTTCTTCGCTGTTCGGCGCGAAATCGACATGGCCGCCCTCGCCCGGCAGGCTGACCCAGCGGCGATCGACGTGCACCAGGTGGGCGACGCCCAACCCGGTGCCGGCGCCGTACACCGCGATCGGTTTGCCCGGCTGCGCATCGCCGCCGCCAAACTGCAGCACGTCGTCCGGCGAGAGCATCGGGATCGCCATCGAGACGGCGGTGAAATCGTTGATCACTTCCAGATGACTCAACCCCAGGTTGGCCTTCATTTCTTTGATAGAGAACGCCCAGCTGTGGTTGGTCATCGCGACCCAGTCTTCCGTCACCGGGCAGGCGATCGCGATACAGGCATCCTGCACCTCGATATCGCACGCTTTCAGGTAGTGGCGGATCACCGCCTCCAGGCTGTCGAACTCCAGGCCGGAATAGGTTTTCGCCTGGGTAATCTCACCCGTCGCAACAGTGCACAACGCCAGGCGGGCATTGGTGCCGCCAACATCACCCACGAGGGCATAGGTCATTGATTTCGTCTCCGCAAAATGAAAAATAAAAAGCTGCCCACACTGTAAAATCCTGCTGCGAAAACAACAATCACCCGCCTCGGATCTGCGCCCCAATAGCGATCCGGATCACAAAAAACGTTTCAGCTTGCCCGTGATGCCGCGATTTGAAACAAATTGCGGCAAAAAACGCGCCGCCGCGACTGTTAACCGTCATCGACGCCGGGCAATATCAATGCGTGCCTGCTCGCCGATAGTCTGGCAAGCTGTGGCCACTGCCCAACCACCCGCTCTCCCTGCCCTGCATGGAGGCATCGACAAGGGATTATCCATGCTGCATCCGCGCGCCAATGCCATGTTGGCCTTTGCTTTGCCTGCGCTGATTATCGGTTCCGCCTCCAGTCTGGTGCTGCTATTGATGATGAAAGTCGCCGCTACGCTGCAGCAATGGCTGTGGGTGACGCTGCCCGACGCGCTGAGCCTGGACGCCCAGGCACCCTGGTGGCCGCTCGGCATGCTGACGCTGACCGGTGTGGCGGTCGGCCTGATCGTGCGCTACATGCCGGGCCACGCCGGGCCGGATCCGGCGACGGAATCGCTGATCGGCATGCCGCTGCCGCTCTCCGCCCTGCCGGGGCTGGGATTGGCGCTGATCGTCGGCCTGGCCGGCGGCGTCAGCCTGGGGCCGGAAAACCCGATCACCGCCATCAATATCGCGCTGGTGGCGACGGCGGGGGCGCGCCTGCTGCCGAAGGTGCCGCGCATGGACTGGATCATCCTGGCGGCCGCGGGCACCATCGGCGCGATGTTCGGCACGCCGGTCGCCGCCGCACTGATCTTCTCGCAAACCCTGGCGGGCAATAACGAAACGCCGCTGTGGGATCGGCTGTTCGCCCCGCTGGTGGCCGCCGCCGCCGGCGCGGTCACCACCCAGCTGTTCTTCGTACCCAATTTCGCCCTGCAGCTCGACGCCTACGACGTAACGCGACTGCCGGACATCTTCAGCGGCGCCATCGTGGCGCTGATCGCCATCGCGCTAGGCATGGTGGCGCTGTGGTGCTTCCCACACGTTCACCGCCTGTTCCATTCGATGAAGAATCCGGTGTTGATGTTAGGACTGGGTGGCTTTGTGCTGGGCCTGCTGGCGCTGGTGGGCGGAGAGATTACCCTGTTCAAAGGGCTGGATGAAATGAAGCGCCTCGCGGCAGACGGCAACTATTCGGTGCCGGCGCTGTTGACCGTTACCCTGACCAAGCTGGCGGCGCTGGTGATCGCCGCCGCCAGCGGCTTTCGCGGCGGGCGCATCTTCCCAGCGGTGTTCGTCGGGGTGGCGCTGGGGCTGATGCTGCACCAGCACGTTCCGGCGGTGCCGGCGGCGATCACCGTCTCCTGCGCCATTATGGGGCTGGTGCTGGTGGTCACGCGCGACGGCTGGCTCAGCCTGTTCATGGCAGTGGCGGTGGTGCCGGATCTGCACCTGCTGCCCGTCTTATGCATCGTGATGCTGCCCGCCTGGCTGACGCTGGCAGGCAAACCGCTGATGCTGGTGAACCGCCGGCAACCGCCGCACGACGATTAGTCCAGCGCGAACGCCGCGGCGGCGCGGGCGTGGATCGCGGTGGTGTCGAACACCGGCACCGACGCATCCCGCTCGCTCACCAGCAACCCTATCTCGGTGCAGCCGAAAATAATCCCCTGCGCGCCCTGTTGCTCCAGGTCGCTGATGATCCGGCGATACTCATCGCGCGAGGCGTCGCGAATGTTACCGAGGCACAGCTCGTCATAGATGATGCGGTGCACGATGTCACGATCGGCGCTGAGCGGCGTCACCACATCAATGCCGTGCAATTCCTGCAGGCGGCCGCGGTAGAAGGTCTGCTCCATGGTAAAACGCGTACCCAGCAGCCCGACGCGGCGAATGTTTTTTTCCCGCACCTGCAGCGCCGTGGCGTCGGCGATGTGAATCAGCGGCAGGCCGCTGGCCTGCTCGACCGCCTCCGCCACCTTGTGCATGGTGTTGGTGCAGATCACGATGGCTTCGGCGCCGGCGGCGCGCAAAGCCACGGCGGACTCGGCCAGCAGCCGGCCGGCACCATCCCAATCGCCCTGATGCTGCAAGCGTTCAATTTCCTGAAAATCGACGCTGTAGAGCACGATTTTGGCCGAATGCAGCCCGCCGAGGCGCGCCTTTACCTGCTCGTTGATGGTGCGGTAATACGGAATGGTGGATTCCCAACTCATGCCGCCCAGCAGACCCAACACTTTCATCCTTCGTTCCTCAGCATTTCCGACGATCCTCTGACCTTACCTGAGAATCGCCGGGCTGACGACGCCTTATTTGGCGCCGGAATTGATCGGCTGGCGCGCTTCGAACCAGCGCTGGCGCAGCGTGTCGTACAGCCAGTTATAGGCCATGGTGTACGGCAGGAAGAACAGGAAGAAACCGATTTCCAGCATAAACGCCTGCGCCCAGGAGATACTCAGCATCCAGGCGGCGATCGGCACGCCGATCAGGATAAAACCGGCTTCAAAGCCGACGGCGTGCAGCGCACGCACCTTCAGGTTACGCACCACCCGGCTGGCCGGCCACAGGCGGTCGAACACCGTGTTGTAAACCATGTTCCACAGCATCGCGACGGTGGAGAGCATCACCGCCAACGCACCGACCTGCACCATTGAGCGGTTCAACAACCACGCGCCCAGCGGGGCGCAAACCATCACGGCGATGGCCTCGAAACCGACGGCGTGGACGATACGTTCAATGAGAGACTTGTTTTGCAGTTGCATACATCACCTTTTTTCAACAGTTGTTGCGAAAGCCAGGTGATTATCATCGTTTTTTTGGGTAGATTAAAAATAGGTTCCATCGATAAAGTAGATACATATGCACTATTCACCGGAAGCGTTACAGGCGTTCGTGGAAGCCGCCGCCCTCGGCTCATTTTCCGCCGCCGCGCGCAAGCTGCGTAAAAGCCAATCCACCGTCAGCACCGCCATCGCCAATCTGGAGGCCGACCTGGCATTGACGCTGTTCGATCGCAGCGCGCGCCAGCCGGTGCTCACCGCCGCCGGCCGCAAAGTGCTGGGGCACGTACAGGCGATCCTCGCGGCCAGCGAACGGCTCAACGCCCTGAGCATTCAGCTGGCGGGCGAGGTTGAACCGCGCCTGAGCATGGTGTTTTCCGATACCTACCAGCCCAAGCATCACGATCGGTTAATGCAGCTGTTCGAACAGCGCTACCCGGAAATTGAGCTGGAATGGATGATCGCCGAGGAAGGCGACGTTATCGATCTGCTGCAAAGCGGCCGCGCGCATTTGGGCATGGTAGAAGTGCAAAAACGTTATCCGCCGGATATCGCCTTCTCCCGGCTGCCTGAGCAGACCGAAATGGGGCTGTTCGTCGCCCATCAGCATCCGCTGGCGCAGGTCGCCGCGCCGACGCCAGAGCAATTGTCCAGCACCCGCCAACTGATCCTCAATACCTACACCGGCGCCGAGGCGGCCAGACAGGGTGGCCTGGTTTGGTCGGCGCCCAGCTATCTGCTGTTGCTGGAGATGGCGGAACAAGGATTCGGTTGGGCGGTGTTGCCGCACTGGCTGGTGCAGCAATACGGCCACGGCAGGCTCACCCAGCTGCGGCCGCGCGGCTGGCCAAAACTGATTTCGGTGGATGCGGTATGGTCCAAACTGACCCCGCCGGGCCCGGCGGGGTTCTGGATGCTGGAGCGCCTGCTGGGCGATACCCTGCCCTAAGCGGCGGCGTTGCGCGCCTGAATGGCGCGGGAGACGGTATCGAGAAGTTCCGGAATGTCCATCTTCGGCAGCATCACTTCGATGAAGGCCAGCCGTTCGTCGTCCGCTACCTCGCGCAGCGCCTGACGCAATCCGTCCGGATCGCTGACCCGCAACGCCTTCACCGGCCGCTCGCCGGCCAACGCCGACGGCAGCTGCGTCCAGTTCCAGCGCGCGATGTCGTTATAACGTTGCTCCGGCCCGTGGATCGCGCGTTCAACGGTATACCCCTGATTGTTCAGCACGAAGATCACCGGCTTAAGCCCGTCGCGCAGCATCGATCCCAGTTCCTGCACGGTCAGCTGCGCGGCGCCGTCGCCGATCAGCAATGCTGCCCGGCGCTGCGGTTCGGCAGTCTGCACGCCGAACGTCGCCGGCAGGGTATAGCCGATCGATCCCCAGAGCGACTGCACGATCAGCCGGCAGCCGCGCGGCAACGTCAGCGCCGCCGCGCCGAAACAGGCGGTGCCCTGATCGGCCAGCACGATATCCCCCGGCCGCAGGAAATCCTGTATCTGCCGCCAGAAGGCGTGCTGATCCAACCCTTCCCCATTGCCTTCCGGCAGGGCCGGGCGGACGATCGGCGGCAACGGCCAACGCGACGCCAGCGACAGACTCAGACGATGCAGCGCCTGCACCGCCTCGCGCATCGGAATGCGGCTAAAGCGCCGCCGCCCGACCCAGGCTTCGAACGGCTGAATATCGATGCATTTTTCCACCGGCAAATGATGCGTGAAACCGGCGGTAATGGTGTCGGTCAAACGCACCCCGACGCTGATCACCACATCGGCGTTTTCGATAAGCTGTTTCACCGCCGGATCGCTGGCGCCGCCGCAGTAGGTACCCACAAAACCGGCGCGGTTCTCATCCAGCACGCCTTTGCCGAGCAGCAGCGTAGCGTGCGGAATGTCGACCTCCTGCATCCACTCGTCCAGTACCGCTTCGGCGCCGAAGCGATCGGCCAGGAAGTCCGCCAGCAACGATACCCGCCGCGCCGACAGCAGCTTTTCGCGCGCGGCGGCGATAAATGCCTGCAATGCGCTGCGCGACAGTTTGGCCTGATGCAACATCAAAGGCGCCGGTTTGGCCGACAGCGGCGCCTGCGCGACGTCGCTGGGCAACATCAGGTAAACCGGGCGATGTTCCAGCAAGGCGACGCCGATCAGGCGGTCTATCTCCACGGCGGCGTTATCGGCGGTCAGGTTAGCCTGCGCAACGGTCACCTCTTTGGCTATCCGGGCGAAGTGGGTAAAGTCGCCATCCCCCAATGAATGGTGCAGCAAATCACCGGCGCGCTGGGCGCGCTGCGCCGGCGTGCCGACCACGTGGATCACCGGCAGGTATTCAGCGTAGCTGCCGGCCACCCCATTCAACGCGCTCAGTTCCCCCACGCCAAAGGTGGTGAGCAGCGCAGCCGCCGGTTTGCAGCGCGCGTAGCCATCGGCGGCGTAGGCGGCGTTCAATTCATTGGCGCAGCCCACCCAGGTAATTTGCGGATGATCGAGGACATGATCGAGAAATTGCAGGTTGTAATCCCCCGGCACGCCGAAGAAATGACGGATGCCGATTTGGGCCAGACGATCGAGCAGATAATCGGCCACCGTATAGGACTGAGTCATGATCATCACCTGTCTGCAGCTGGAGCGATTATCTTAATTATCGAAGATGCCGCTCAAATTTCGAACAAACGCACCGACATCGATCGGCAACCTGACGTTACATGCCGGCGCTGTGATCGCTCCCGCGGCAGTGCAGCGTGGAAACGTATACACTCAAAGCACTTTATCTCTCGCCGACAAGGATAACTATGTCCTACCAAGCCTCCCCCTCGCGTTATCAAGATATGGAATACCGGCGCTGTGGCCGCAGCGGGCTGAAGCTGCCCGCCGTCTCGCTCGGGCTGTGGCACAACTTCGGCGACGCCACGCTGTATGACAACGCCCGCGGCCTGATCCGCTGCGCCTTCGATCGCGGCATTACCCATTTCGATCTGGCCAATAACTACGGCCCGCCGCCCGGCGCCGCCGAGGAGAACTTTGGCCGCATTCTCAACGCCGATCTGCGGGCCTGGCGCGATGAGCTGATCGTCTCATCCAAAGCCGGTTACACCATGTGGCCCGGCCCCTACGGCGATTGGGGCTCGAAAAAGTACCTGGTCGCCAGCCTCGATCAGAGCCTGAAGCGCATGGGATTGGAGTATGTGGATATCTTTTACCACCACCGGCCGGATCCGGACACGCCGCTGGAAGAAACCATGGCGGCGCTGGATTTGTTGGTGCGCCAGGGCAAAGCGCTGTATGTCGGCCTGTCCAACTACCCGGCCGAGCGCGCGCGGCAGGCGTTCGACATTCTGCAGCGGCTCGGTACGCCGTGCGTGATCCACCAGCCCAAGTATTCGATGTTGGAACGCACGCCGGAGGCGGAATTGCTGGATACGCTGGCGGAGCATGGCGTCGGCTCGATCGCCTTCTCGCCGCTGGCGGGCGGCCTGCTGACCGACCGCTACCTGCACGGCGTCCCGCAAGATTCCCGCGCCGCCAGCGGCAGCCGCTTCCTGCAGCCGGAGCAGTTGACCGA
This sequence comes from Serratia sp. CY43202, assembly GCF_052168755.1. Classification (NCBI taxonomy): domain Bacteria; kingdom Pseudomonadati; phylum Pseudomonadota; class Gammaproteobacteria; order Enterobacterales; family Yersiniaceae; genus Serratia; species Serratia sp. CY43202. The sequence continues at coordinate 73,672 of NZ_JBJNMB010000001.1, read as the reverse complement.
CGAGCGGCTGGACAAGGTGCGCCGCCTCGATGCGCTGGCGCGGCAACGCGGGCAGAAGCTGTCGCAGATGGCGCTGGCCTGGGTGCTGCGCGGCGATCGCGTTACCTCGGTGCTGATCGGCGCCAGTAAGAATGCGCAGATAGAAGACGCGGTGGGCATGCTGGCCAATCGTCACTTCAGTGAAGAAGAGCTCGCGCAGATCGAGAAAATCTTATTGTAATCGTTTACAAATTCCGCCGCTCAATCGAGCGGCGAGACCCCAGAAAAATCTCAAATCTTGAACTCCCGCACCGTTTTCAGAATGGCTCTCAGATTCAACCCTATGCGCCGGCGCTATGATGCCGATATTGCAGCAAAAATAACGATAAGGCCGCTTTTTAAACTGATGAACGCGCTTCATAAAGTGATTAACGGCCAGGCCGCGCAAGCGGAAAGGAGAAGTCATGTTTAAACCTCTGCTCTTGGCCGCCATCTTGGCGGCGACGGTGCTGCCCGCCGCACAGCAGGCTCACGCCGAAGGGCTCAGCATCGATCTGATGCCGGGCGTTTCGTTACGCATCGGCGATCAGGACAATCGCGGCCGCTACTGGGACGGTTACGACTGGCGCGATCGCGACTGGTGGCAAGGCCATCAGGGCCGCTATCTCGGCGACCGCAGCCCGCGTGGTTATTACTGGGACGGCTATCGCTGGCGCGACCGCGACTATTGGCGCAAATACTACTACTCGCGCGATGGCCGTTATTACAAGTGCGACCGCCGTTGCGACAAGCATTACTGGAAGAGAGAGAAAAAGCACCACCACGATCATGATCGCGATCGCTGGCGCCGCCACGGCGATGACGACCGCGATTAACGACGACGGGCCGGCACCATGCCGGCCCGCGCTTTTTTTGCCTACAGCACGCTGCCGATCAGCAGGTAGCCGTTCAATCCCACCACCACCAGCACGATCAGCTTGCCCAGGTTTTGCACCACAGGACCGTTAACCATCTCCCCCATCAGCGCCCGATTGCCGGTGAAAGCCAGCAGCGGCACCAGCGCCAACGCAATGCCGAAGCTGAGCAGCACCTGGCTCAACACCAGAATCCGCGTCGCGTCCATCCCGAGCATGATGACGATAAACGACGGCAGCATGGTCACCGCGCGCCGCAGCCACAGCGGAATATGGAAATGCACGAACCCCTGCATCACCACCTGCCCCGCCAGCGTGCCCACTACGGTAGAAGAGAGGCCGGCGGCCACCAGGCTCAGACCAAACACGGTGGCGGCGGCTTGCCCGAGCAGCGGTTGCAGCGTCAGGTAAGCCACGTCGAGATCGGCGATGCCGCTGTGGCCGCTGAAATGAAACGCGGCAGCGGCGGTGGCCATCATCGCCAGGTTGACGAAGCCGGCGATGGTCATGGCCACGGCAACGTCGACTTTGGTGGCGGCATAGCGCTCCGCCTTGTCGTGCTCGCCGCCGATTTGGGTGAGCGACGAATGCAGGTAGATCACGTGCGGCATGATGGTGGCGCCCAATACCCCGGCGGCGAGAAATACCGCATCGCCGTTAGGCAGATCGGGCAGCGCCATGCCCTTCAGCAGCGGCGCGAGCTGCGGCTGGGAGAATGCCAACTCGACGATATAAGCGGCGGCGACGAACAGCAGCAGGCCACCAATCACCAGCTCCAGCGGCTTTTGCCCGCGTTTTTGCAGCATCAAAATTAAAAAGGTGGCGATGCCGGTCAGCACCGCGCCCTGCAACAGGGACACGCCGAGCAGCAGCTTGAAGCCGATCGCCGCGCCGATAAATTCGGCCAGATCGGTCGCCATGGCGATGATCTCCGCCTGCACCCAATAGGCCCATACCGCCGGCCGCGGGAAACGATCGCGAATATGCTCGGCCAGGTTTTTCCCGGTGGCGATGCCCAGCTTGGCAGACAGCAGTTGGATCAGCATCGCCATCACGTTGGCCCAGACCACGACCCACAGCAAACTGTAGCCGAACGAGGCGCCGGCCTGGATGTTGGTGGCGAAGTTGCCGGGGTCGATATAGCCGATAGCGGCGATGAAGGCGGGCCCCATCAGCGAGAGTTTGATTTTTCTGGCGGAGCGACCGGAGGTGGTTTCAACCACGCGACTGTTCAGCATATGTTGAACCCTTACTGAAATTACGTTTATCTCCACTCTATATAAATGATAATAATTATCAAGCGCATTTAGAGCGGTAAAACTTATCTCTGTAATAGCCAACATTAATGGTTTTATCGAAGGGTTCAGCGCGGAGCTTGCCGATTTCCATGCTTTTCTGATGGGATTTTGGCTGCAATACCCCTGAAAGACAGGTTAGCACAAGAATACGAATTTCCTATTTCTGCTTTAACATCTTGATTTTTTATGCTTTTGCGCAACACTTTAGGAGAATTCCCGCTATGATTTTCCATATTTGCAATAGAAGTCTCGTTTTTAAACGTAGCGTTACATAAAATGACAGCCGAAATTCAGCCTGCCTCAAATTTGGAGCAAACATGTCCCATATTGCGCACTTTGCGTTGGCGATAGTGGTGGTGGCGATCCTGGCCCTGTTGGTGTGCCGCGATCGTAAAAGCATCCGCATTCGCTATGTTATTCAACTACTGGTTATCGAAGTACTGCTGGCCTACTTTTTCCTGCATTCGGAAGCGGGTTTGGGCTTCGTAAAAGGATTTGCCGCGCTGTTTGACAAACTGCTCGGGTTTGCGGGACAAGGGACTGATTTCGTATTCGGCGGCATGGGCGACAAAGGCCTGGCGTTCTTCTTCCTGAAGGTGCTGTGCCCGATCGTCTTCATTTCGGCGCTGATCGGTATTCTGCAGTACATCAAGGTGCTGCCGTTCATCATCCGTATTATCGGTACCGTGCTGTCGAAAGTGAACGGCATGGGCAAGCTGGAGTCGTTCAACGCCGTCAGCTCGCTGATCCTGGGCCAATCCGAAAACTTCATCGCCTACAAGGATATCCTGGGCAAGATGTCGGAAAAGCGCATGTACACCATGGCGGCGACCGCGATGTCTACGGTGTCCATGTCCATCGTCGGCGCCTACATGACCATGCTGGACGCCAAGTTCGTGGTGGCGGCGCTGGTATTGAACATGTTCAGCACCTTTATCGTGCTGTCGCTGGTCAACCCGTACGACACCAATAAAGAAGAAGAGCTGCATCTGGGCAATCTGCACGAAGGCCAGAGCTTCTTCGAAATGCTGGGTGAATACATCCTGGCCGGCTTCAAAGTAGCGATTATCGTCGCCGCGATGCTGATTGGCTTCATCGCCCTGATCGCCGCGCTCAATGGCGTATTCAGCGCTATCTTCGGCCTGAGCTTCCAGGAAATCCTCGGTTACTTCTTCTATCCGTTCGCCTGGATCATGGGCATTCCTAAACACGAAGCCCTGCAGGTCGGCAGCATCATGGCGACCAAGCTGGTTTCCAACGAATTCGTGGCCATGATGGAGCTGCAGAAAGTCTCTGCCGAGCTGTCGCCGCGCAGCCTGGGGATCCTGTCGGTGTTCCTGGTGTCCTTCGCCAACTTCTCTTCCATCGGCATCGTGGCCGGTGCGATCAAGGGCCTGAATGAACACCAGGGCAACGTGGTGTCGCGCTTTGGTCTGAAGCTGGTGTACGGCTCTACGCTGGTCAGCATCCTGTCCGCTTCCATCGCGGGTCTGGTGCTGGGCTAAGCCTCGAACCGACGACGATAACAAGGCGCCTGCGGGCGCCTTTTTTATTGCTTGGCATTCGGCGAAGGATAAATGACGAAAAGCAAAAAGCCGACCCTAAGGTCGGCTTTTTAAATGGTGGTGGAGCTAGACGGGATCGAACCGTCGACCTCTTGCATGCCATGCAAGCGCTCTCCCAGCTGAGCTATAGCCCCAAAAAAGTGGTACGCGTTGACCGGCGTTACGGTATTCCCCAACCTCTCTGAGAAGAAGGTTGGTGGAGCTAGACGGGATCGAACCGTCGACCTCTTGCATGCCATGCAAGCGCTCTCCCAGCTGAGCTATAGCCCCGTTCCACAATCACTTTGTGCTGTGAACGGGGCGCATAATATGAAACCCATTCAAAGCTGTCAACGGCTAAATTGAATTACTGAATCAAGCGTTGAAAAAGCCGCCAAATCAGCATGTTTGGCGCCAAAAAATCATCAGTTTGTGCAGAGTTCATCCATTTTGCGCGCTACATCTCAAAATAGCAAAAGACCCTGCATATCACGTTGATTTTTAATTAACGGAATGTTAGCGAAATGCGCTTGAGTCGGGCTCCCGAGCGGCATAGACTGCCCGCGCCATAAACTTTATTACTATAAACCGAGTCCGTCATGTCTTTGCATTCACCAAAAGAAATCGCCGCCCTCGCCGTTCAGGCCGGGGTAAACAAAAGCCGCGCCCCTCTCGCTAATCTGTTGATTCTGGGCTTTCTCGCCGGCGCCTTTATCGCCACCGGCTTCCTGCTGGATATTCATGTCATCGGCACCCTGCCGGCTGAATGGGGCTCTTTCGGCGCCCTGTTGGGCGCCGCGGTCTTCCCTATCGGTTTGATCCTGACCATTCTGGCCGGCGGCGAACTGCTGACCGGCAACATGATGACCTTGCCGATGGCCTGGTTTGCCCGCGAAATCCCCGCCATCGCCGTGCTGCGCAACTGGTTTTGGGTCACTCTGGCCAACCTGGCCGGCAGCGTGGCCGTCGCGTACTTCTTCGGCCATTTGCTGGGCCTGACCGAAGGCGCGTTCTTGCATAAGACGCTGGCGATCGCGCAGGCCAAAGTGGATGCGGACTTCCTGCACGCCTTCATTTCCGGCGTCGGCTGCAACTGGCTGGTGTGCCTGGCGGTGTGGTTAGCCTTCGCCAGCAAAGATGTGCCGGGCAAAGTGATCGGCATGTGGTTCCCTGTCATGGCTTTTGTCGCCATCGGCTTCCAGCACGTGGTGGCGAATATGTTCATCATCCCGGCGGCCATCTTTGCCGGCGGCATGGGTTGGGAACAGTATCTGCCTAATTTCGTCGCGGTATTTCTCGGCAATGCGCTGGGCGGCGCCGGCTTTGTCGGGCTGATGTATTTCATCGCCTACCGTCCGGGTTTGCCGGCCGGCGAACAAGCCTGACAGCAAGCAATAAAAAAGCCCCGGGATCGCTCCACGGGGCTTTTTCATTTACGGCGTATCAGCCTAATCAGGCCTGGGCTTCACGCTCGGCGATGTAAGCCAGCGCCATATCGATACGCTGCAGCGAGCGCTTCTGGCCGATCGCATGCACGGTCACGTCCATGCCCGGCGACTGGCCGGCGCCGGTCACCGCGACGCGCAGCGGCATGCCGACTTTGCCCATGCCGACACCCAGCTCATCCGCCGTGCCCTGAATGGCGTCGTGCACATTTTCCGGCGTCCAGACGGTGATGGCGGCCAGCTTGGCACGCACCGCTTCCAGCGGCTGACGCGCGACCGGGCGCAGGTGCTTCTTGGCGGCGTCGGCGTCGAACTCGCTGAAGTCTTCGTAGAAGTAACGGCAAGACTCCGCCATCTCTTTCAGCGTCTTGCAACGCTCGCCCAGCAGCTTGACAAGGTCTTTCAGTTCCGGACCGTTGCGGGTTTCAATGCCCAGTTGCTCAACGTGCCATGCCAGATGCACCGCCACTTCTTCCGCCGGCATATGGTTGATGTAGTGGTGGTTCAGCCACTGCAGCTTCTCGGTGTTGAAGGCGCTGGCGGATTTGTTGATCGCTTCCAGCGTGAAGAACTCTTTCATCTCATCGATGGAGAAGATCTCCTGATCGCCATGGGACCAACCCAGGCGCACCAGGTAGTTCAGCAGCGCCTGCGGCAGATAGCCGTCGTCGCGGTACTGCATGACACCCACGGCGCCGTGGCGCTTGGACAATTTTTTACCGTCGTCGCCGAGGATCATCGACACGTGCGCATATTCCGGCACCGGCGCACCCAGCGCTTTTAGAATGTTGATCTGGCGTGGGGTGTTGTTGATGTGGTCTTCACCGCGGATCACATGGGTGATTTCCATATCCCAGTCATCGACGACGACGCAGAAGTTATAGGTTGGCGAACCGTCGGTGCGGCGGATGATCAGATCGTCCAGCTCCTGGTTGCTGAATTCGATCGGGCCGCGAATTTTGTCGTCGAAGATCACCGACCCTTCCTGCGGATTGCGGAAACGCACCACGTGCGGCTCGTCGTCGGTGTGGCTGCACTGGCTGTCGCGGCAGTGGCCGTCGTAACGCGGCTTCTCGCCGTTTTCCATCTGCTTCTCGCGCAACGCTTCCAGACGTTCCTTGGAGCAATAGCATTTATAGGCCGTGCCCTGCTCCAGCATTTCGTCGATAACCGCGTTGTAGCGATCGAAACGCTTGGTCTGGAAATACGGACCTTCATCCCAATCCAGGTTCAACCAGTTCATGCCATCCATAATTGCGTCGATCGCGTCCTGGGTCGAACGTTCCAGATCGGTATCTTCGATACGCAGAACGAACTCACCGCCCGCATGGCGGCTGAACAACCAGGAGTAAAGTGCGGTACGCGCGCCGCCGACGTGAAGATAGCCGGTCGGGCTCGGTGCAAAACGGGTTTTGATTTTCATTGGGTTCACTGCCTTATTACGCAACGCGTGTCGGCGATGGCCGACGATTGCTCGGAATTGAAAAAAGAGTGGACGACATTGTATCACCACGCGCTAATTCCTCAACGCCGACACGATATTGCGCCGGTCGATTTCGCGCGTTTTGCGGCGAGTTTCGCATAGCATCGCGCAAAGAATCGGCGCTGCTGGCGATAATTATCGCGCCCTGCCTAAATTTGCGGCGAACGATTGAAATCATTTTAAAAAGCGTTGACTCACTTTGAACTATCCCTATAATGCGACTCCAACAAGACGGGGCGATTAGCTCAGTTGGTAGAGCATCTCCTTTACACGGAGGGGGTCGGCGGTTCGAGCCCGTCATCGCCCACCATCTTGTTGAGAAAAATGAGAACGAATGAGGGTGATTAGCTCAGTTGGTAGAGCATCTCCTTTACACGGAGGGGGTCGGCGGTTCGAGCCCGTCATCACCCACCATCATTCTCTCGTTTAGCAGTACCTGGAAGTCCTGAAGTGGGTGATTAGCTCAGTTGGTAGAGCATCTCCTTTACACGGAGGGGGTCGGCGGTTCGAGCCCGTCATCACCCACCACTTCTGCGGGTCGTTAGCTCAGTTGGTAGAGCAGTTGACTTTTAATCAATTGGTCGCAGGTTCGAATCCTGCACGACCCACCAATTCAGAAAAAAGCGCCTTTTGGCGCTTTTTTCGTTTCTGCGCCACCTGACTCTACCTTTATCTTCTTACTGACATGGCCCACTGAGTCGTGCGGGTGAGATCCTGCGTTCAGGTTCGAGCATCGCGCAGCGATACGACAACACGCAGCGTTGCCCGTAGGGTGAGGCCACAGGCCGAATCAATCCTGCACGACCCACCCATTCAGAAAAAAGCGCCTTTTGGCGCTTTTTTCGTTTCTGCGCCACCTGACTCTGCCTTTATCTTCTTACTGACATGGCCCACTGAGTCGTGCGGGTGAGATCCTGCGTTCAGGTTCGAGCATCGCGCAGCGATACGACAACGCGCAGCGTTGCCCGTAGGGTGAGGCCACAGGCCGAATCAATCCTGCACGACCCACCCATTCAGAAAAAAGCGCCTTTGGGCGCTTTTTCCGTTTCTGTCTCACCCACTTCCCTTTTCTTCGTATTCTTTCTTTATTCACCACGCGCTGAGATACGAATGGTTATCATTTTGGCGGCTTGAATGGTAAATTAGCGGGCATCCACCACGCAGCCAATCCGCCGCCGGATTGATACGCCTTAGTTCAAGGAAAGAAAGAGCCCGCTCATGACCCTATCCTTACGCCAGCTGTTCATTGCATTCATCGCCACTTCCAGCCTATTGCTCAGCGGCTGTGGCCCGGACGACAAGAGCGACGGGCAGAAACCGTCCGCCCCCGCTGCCGACAGCAGTTGGCCGCGCACCATCGATAGCGCCAAAGGGAAGTTCACGCTGGAAAAACCACCGCTGCGCATCGTGTCCACCAGCGTCACCATCACCGGTACGCTGCTGGCGATCGACGCCCCGGTGGTCGCCAGCGCCGCCACCAGCCCAAATCCCCTGGTGGCCGATAAACAAGGCTTCTTTACCCAGTGGAGCGAAGTGGCCAAACAGCGCCACGTCGAACGGCTGTATCAGGTGGAGCCCAATGCCGAAGCCGTCGCCGCCGCCGCGCCGGATTTGATCGTCGTCGCCGCCACCGGCGGGGATTCAGCGCTGAAGCTGTACGATCAGCTGTCCGCCATTGCGCCGACGTTAGTACTCGATTATGGCGACAAAAGCTGGCAACAGCTGGCCAGCGAGCTCGGTGAGATCACCGGTCACGAAGCCGGCGCCAAACAGGCGGAGGATCGTTTCGAACAGCGCGTGGAGCAAGTGAAGCAGGCGATCGCGCTGCCGCCACAGCCGACCACGCCGCTGGTGTATGCCGACAACGGCCGCGAGGCCATGCTGTGGACACCGGGCTCCGCCCAGGGCAAGCTGCTGACCCAGCTTGGCTTCCAATTGGCCACCCCGCCGGAAAGCGCCAAAGGCAACGCCAGCATGGGTAAACGCCATGACATCATCCAGATCTCCGGCGAAAAAATGGCCGAAGGCCTGAACGGCAAAACCCTGATCCTGTTCGCCACCAATGAGCGCAAAGTGCAAGAGGTGCTGACCAACCCGTTCCTTAAACATCTGGAGCCGGTGGAACAGCGGCACGTCTATGCCGTCGGCAACGACACCTTCCGCCTCGATTATTACAGCGCCACCAACATGCTGAACCAAATCGAACGGCTGTTCAAAAAACCCTGAGCCACATCGTCGGCAGGCCAGACGCCTGCCGACGCTTTCCGCAAGCGGGGCGATCGTTCACATTCAATCAATTGAAATATCAATAGTTATTAACATCGTCAACGCACCTTTGCCACCAACCGGCGGGTGCATGCGGGCGTAAACTCGTGCTACTATTGCCACCCCGCATGAACGCAAATAACAATGAGAATAAAAATCATACAGGAGTTACCGGTGTGAACGTACCCACTCCGACTGAGCGGACGCTTTCGTCCGCACCGCACGCAGCTTACGCCAGTGGCTTCAAACGCCTCGCCGGGTTCGGTATCGGTTTGGTGCTGTTGCTGCTGTGCATCATTGCCAGCCTGATGCTGGGTTCCAAGGCCATCCCCTTCCATACCGTCTGGCTCAGCCTGCAGGGCGCCGCGAGCGGTTCCGACAGCACCATCATTCTCAACGCCCGGGTGCCCCGTACGCTGGCGGGCATTTTAGCCGGCATGGCGCTCGGCGCCGCCGGCGCGCTGATTCAGGCGTTGACGCGCAATCCGCTGGCCGATCCTGGCGTGCTCGGCATCAACGCCGGCGCCAGCTTCGCCGTGGTCATCGGCATCATGTTTTTCGGCGCCGCCACCACTGAAAGCTATATGGCCTATGCCTTCGTCGGCGCTGCCCTCACCACCCTGCTGGTCTACCTGATCGGCACGCTGGCGGGCGGGCGCATCAACCCGGTGCGGCTGACGCTGGCCGGCGTGGCGATCGGCGCGGTTTTGATCGGCATCACCACCGGGCTGTCGCTGATCGATCCGCAAACCTTCGACCAACTGCGCTTCTGGCAGGCCGGCACGCTGGATATCCGCACGCTGTCCACGCTGCCGGTCACCGCCCCCGCCATTTTGCTCGGCTGCCTGCTGACGCTGCTCATCGCCCGGCCGCTGAATACCATCGGTATGGGGGAAGATTTGGCTATCGCGCTCGGCGCGCGCGTAGTGCTGACTCAGATTGTCGCGGTGATCGCCATCACGCTGCTGTGCGGCGCGGCGACCGCCACCGTCGGCCCAATCAGTTTCATCGGCCTGATGGTGCCGCATATCGCCCGCTGGTGGGTCGGCCCCGACCAGCGCTGGATCCTGCCCTACTCCATGCTGCTGGCGCCGATTTTACTGCTGTGCGCCGACGTGGTCGGCCGCTTGCTGGCGGCCGGTGAACTGCGGGTTTCCATCGTGGCGGCCTTCATCGGCGCGCCGGTGCTGATCTGGCTGGTGCGCCGCAAGAAAACGCTGGGGGGTCTGTGATGAGTCTGCCCCACACGTTGCATATCGGCCGCCCGGACGGCGTCATCAACTGGCGCATGGCGCTGCGCCTGCTGCTGGTCAACCTTTCACTGTTGGCACTGTGTCTGGCGATGGCCGTCGCCGCGCTGTGCTACGGCACACTGCAACTTTCGCTGGAACAGGTCTTTGCCGCGCTCAGCGGCGAGGCGCCGAAAAATCTGGTCACCGTGGTCACCCAATGGCGTTTGCCGCGTATTGCCATGGCGCTGTTGTTAGGCGGCGCGCTCGGCATGAGCGGCGCCATCTTCCAGTCGATTATCCGCAACCCGCTCGGCAGCCCGGACGTGATTGGCTTTAACATGGGGGCTTACACCGGCGCGCTGATCGCCATCACCCTGTTCAACGGCGGCTATTACTACATCGCCGGCGGCGCGCTGGCCGGCGGCATTCTCGCCGCGCTGGCCATCTACCTGCTGGCCTGGCGGCAAGGCATCGCCGGCTTCCGGCTGATCATCGTCGGCATCGCCATCAGCGCGGTCTTGGTCTCCACCAATACCTGGCTGATCATCACCGCTTCGCTGGAGCGCGCCATGGACGCCGCCATGTGGCAGGCCGGTTCGCTCAACGGCATGACCTGGCAGAAAGCCCAGCCCGCCACGGCGTTCATCCTGCTGGCGGCCGCGGCCGCGCTGCTGATGGGCAAACGGCTGCAGCTATTGGAAATGGGCGACGACACGGCGCGCGCGCTGGGCGTGAACGCCGAAGGCAGCCGGCTGTGGCTGATGCTGTTCGGCGTTACCCTCACCGCCGCCGTCACCGCCACCGCCGGGCCGATTTCCTTTATCGCGCTGGCGGCGCCGCAGATCGCCCGCCGCCTGGCCGGACAATCCTCGGTCACCCTGACGTCATCGGCGCTGATGGGCGCAGCGCTGCTGCTCAGCGCCGACGTGGTGTCCCAACATCTTTTCGCGCCGATCCAACTGCCGGTCGGGGTCGTGACCGTCTGCATCGGCGGCCTGTACCTGATTTGGCTGCTCATCCGTGAGGCCCGCAGATAATGAAGAGTGATAATGCCATGAGCCACCGCCTGCACGCCTCGCACCTGAAGCTGGGCTACGACAATAAAATCATCGCTAACGATCTGAGCGTGGCGATCCCCGACGGCGCCTTCACGGTGATCGTCGGGCCGAACGCCTGCGGCAAATCGACGCTGTTGCGCGCCCTGTGCCGCCTGCTGAAACCCAGCGCCGGCGAAGTGATGCTGGACGGCAAGAACATCAGCAGTTTCGCCACCAAGGCGCTGGCGCGCGAGCTTGGCCTGCTACCGCAAACCTCGATCGCACCGGACAGCATTACCGTGGCGGACCTGGTGTCGCGCGGCCGCTATCCGCACCAGAGCCTGCTGAAACAGTGGACGCAGGCCGACAAACAGGCGGTGGAAGCCGCCATGGCGGCCACCAACGTCAGCCAGCTGGCGGATCGCAGCGTCGACGAGCTGTCCGGCGGACAGCGACAGCGCGTCTGGGTGGCGATGGCGTTGGCGCAGCAAACGCCGCTGCTGCTGCTGGATGAACCGACCACCTACCTCGACATCGCGCACCAAATAGAGCTGCTGGATCTGTTCCGCCAGCTCAACCGCGAGCGCGGCCAAACCCTCATCGCGGTGCTGCACGATCTCAACCACGCCTGCCGCTATGCCGATCACATCATCGCCATGCGCGACGGCAAGATCGTGGCTGAGGGGAAACCGTCGGAGATCATTACCGCCGAGCTGGTGGAACGGGTGTTCGGCATGCCGTGCATGATCATCGACGATCCGCTGTCCCACACGCCGCTGGTGATCCCGCGCGGCCGCTACCACTGCGACGCGCCGCAGGCATGAAAAAGGCCGGGTTACCCCGGCCTTCGCTTAGCCATGACAGGGGGCCAACAGCACCCGCAGCCCATCGATCAAACCGCCGCGCCAGCAGACGGCGTCATGTCCGCCGGCGAACACGCGATAATCGACCCGATGTCCCGCCTCCACCAGCGCCCGATGCATTTGGCGATTGACCTGATGGATGTCCCTCTCCCCTTCACCAGCCTCTTGAAAGACGCGCAGCGGCGTTGCGGCGCACAAGCCCCCACGCACCTGCTCAGTCAGCCAACCGACGTCCGCGGTATATTCCTCGGCAGGGTTCATCATCGCTTCGATATGCGGCCACCAAAAAGAGCCTGACTGGGTCAATACGCAGCCGAAACGCTGCGGCCAATGCAACCCGGCATACAATGCCGCCAACCCGCCGTAACTCTGCCCCACCACCACCGTACGCTGCGGATCGTCGCTGTAAGACTCACGCGTCGCCACCTGCGGCAGCAGCTCCTCTTGCACCGCCCGCCAAAAAGCCGCATTGCAGGCCAATTCTTCCGCACGCCGCGCCATGTCTATCACGTCGATAAACAGATAAAGCGCAGGCGGCAGCCTTCCGTTGAGTGTCTCGGCGTCCAGTGCGGAAAAAATCGGTATGCCATGCAGCCAAAATTGCCCGTCCAGCAGTACGACTAACGGGCGATCTTCCCCTGCGCCGGTGGCGTACAGCCAGATGTTGCGTCGGTTAGCCAATCGTTCGCTGTGCCAAAAGAAGTGCTGCAAACGCTCAGACGCGGCGGGCAATACTTGCCCGGCGTCCAACGCCCGCCACGCTGATTGATCCGGCGCCGCCGGCAAATGTATCGCAGACAACGGGAAACCGCGGCTGCTGCAGTGCGGCGCCACTGGATTGAGCGGATCATGGCGCATCAACGGAAACAACGAACACCACCACTGACGCTGTTGCTGCCGGCGCTGAGCTGCATCGCCGGTAAAAGCGGGCGGCAGTTGCGCCGTCTCAATGGGTATAAAACTGTAACTACCTCGCCAATCTCCGCGAATAGTGAACTGCCACCACCAAATATCGCTACCCGGCCAGCGTTCCAGACTCTGTGGCGAGGGGCTGTGATGGTCGGTCACGCAGTTGATATCGACATACACCTTTTTAATCGGCGAGCGCCGTTCATCGCCCCATGGGTCGCGCCAGAAAAAGGTAACGCGCACCTGAGCTGCAGGCAGCGGTTCAACGAGCGGTGTTCCCAACTCCGCGACCTGACGCCACCAATCTTCCCCGCCGAGATCGGGCCTTTGCAGCAGGTTGAGCACCAGGCCATCAGCATGAAGCGAATGCATTTTTCCTTTTTCCCTGTTTACCGCACCCGGCGGTTTTTGCTTTCTTGACAATGCAAATGGCATTGAGAATCATTTGTATTTTCAATAAAATGTAACCAATTATAAATCAACGCGCCTGAGGTCAACAAGGCCACTTCGAAGCGTGGCTCTGCAAAACGGTAAGCCATTCGCCCACCGTTCATTATGGCAAGGAACTGCGCAGCCCTTCTCGGCGGCGCCAAATGAGAAAAAGACAGCAATAGCTTGATATAAAATTGTTTTTTAAGGGATGAAAAATGTCAGAACAACCCAAAAATACCGCTAATCAACCTCTGCGTCACCCAGCCAAGGCACATGCATCCACACTCTTGCTGACCTCAGCCATGCTGTTGGTGCCGGGCGCACAGGCCGAAACCGACAACGTTGAGCGTGATATCACCGTCGTCGCCGGCGTACAGGAAAGCGTCACCGCGCCGCTGCAGGGCATCGTCGCCAAAGAAAGCGCGGCGGGAACCAAAAGCGCCGCGCCGTTGGTAAAAACGCCGCAGGCCATCACCGTCGTCACGCGCGATCAAATGGATCAACAGGATGCGGCTTCCGTTGCTCAGGCGCTGCGATACTCCAGCGGCGTCGTGGCGGAATACCGCGGCACCTCTAACCGCAGCGACGAAGTGATCGTACGCGGCTTTCGTTACGCCCCAAAATATCTGGACGGCCTGAGCTATCAAAGCGGCCAGATCGATCCCTGGTTGCTTGAACGCGTTGAGGTGGTGCGCGGCCCGGCTTCTGTGCTGTACGGCCAGGCCAACCCGGGTGGGCTGGTGGCGATGACCAGCAAGCGCCCCGTCGTCCAGGCTATTCGCAAACTTCAATTGAGCGCGGGCAATCTGCATCAAGGAGAGGCCGCTTTCGACTTCGGCGGCGCATTGGACGAGGACGCCAAACTGCTGTACCGCCTTAACGGCATCGCCGGCACCAAAGAGACCGGTATCAAAGATCACAAGGAAAAACGCTTCGCCATCGCACCGGCGCTGACCTATATCGCCAATGAAGATACGACGTTCACCCTGTTGACCAGCTACCAGAAAGAACCGGAGAACGGCTACCGCAACTTCCTGCCGACCTCCGGCGTGGCGATCAAAAGCAGCGCCGGCTATCTGCCGTATGATTTCAACGTCAGCGATCCCGGTTTCAATCAGGCTCGCCGCGAACAAACCTCGTTCGGCTATATCTTCGAGCACTATATCAACGACGTTTTCTCTTTCCAGCAGAACATGCGTTACACCACGGTGGATGAACGTTACAAATATCTGGTGTTCATGTCGCAAGCCAAAAACAGCACGCTGCTGCAGCGCCGTCCGCAAAAAGATATCGTCAAATCCCATGAGCTGGGGTTGGATAACCAACTGAAAGCGCAATTCAGCACCGGCGACGTCGAGCACAGCGTGTTGACCGGCCTTGACTACAAGTGGAGCAAGGTCAATACCCAAAACTGGCGCGGCGACAGCGCTGGCTATTTCCTCGACTGGACTCGGCCGGTTTACGGCATGCCGGTCAACGAAAGCGCATTGCCGAAGGTCACCGATAACCGCAAGGTGCTGGATCAACTCGGCGTTTATCTGCAGGATCAGATGAGCTACGGCGGTTGGAATTTATTGTTGTCGCTGCGCAATGATTGGACCGAGCTACGCACTCAGGACATGTTGAGATCCAGCGACAGTCAGCAAAACGACACCAAGCTGACTGGCCGCAGCGGCCTGCTGTACGCCTTTGACAACGGCATTGCCCCGTACATCAGCTACAGCACATCGTTTGAACCCAACCTCGATACCGGCGCGCCGGGCACCGATCCGTTCAAGCCCACCACCGGTGAACAAACCGAAATCGGCGTGAAATTCCAGCCGAAAAACGGCAACACGCTGGTGACACTGGCGCTGTTCGATCTGACGCAGAAAAACGTCAGCTCCACCAACCCGGTCACCAAGTATAAGGAGCAGATCGGCAAGGTGCGCTCCAAAGGACTGGAAGCCGAAGTGCATTCACAGCTCACCCCGGCCATTGAGCTCATGGCGGCCTATACCTATACCGACATCGTTACCAAAGAAACCTATGTCGACGATCAGCGCGGCAAGACGCTGGTGATGGTGCCGACGCACGCCGCCTCCGCCTGGGGAACCTACAGCTTCCTGCAAGGGCCGCTGAAAGGCCTCTCCACCGGCGCTGGGGTACGCTACAGCGGCGCCAGCCAAGGCGATGCGACCAACACCTACAAAGTGCCGGCCTTTACGCTGTATGACTGGATGGCGCGATACGAATTGGGAGAAGTGGCTCCGAGCCTGGCAGGCGCCGCGCTGCAGGTTAACGTCAACAACCTGACCGACAAGCATTACGTTTCGTCCTGTGGCGGCGTGGACGCTTGTTTCTACGGCAGTGGCCGTACCGTCACCGCGACGGTCAGCTACAGCTGGTAACGTTTTGGGCGCCGCGGCAATGCGGCGCCCCGCTTTATTTCTCCAGCGACACCTGCTTGAAGATGTGTTTGCCGAACGGGTCTAATTCGTAGCCTTTCACTTCCTTGCGCACCGGTTCGAAGATGGTCGAGTGCGCGATCATCAGCGCCGGCATCTGATCGTGCATCATCACCTGCGCCTGCTGGTACATCGCCACCCGCTTGGCATGATCGTTCTCTTCACGCGCCTGCAGGATCAGCTGGTCGAACGGTTTGTAGCACCATTTCGCCGAGTTGGAGCCGCCGAGCGAAGCGCAGGTGAACAGCGGGCCGAAGAAGTTATCCGGATCGCCATTGGCGGTGGTCCAGCCCATCAGCGCGGTCTGGTGCTCGCCGTTTTTAATCCGCTGCAAATATTCGCCCCACTCGAAGGTGACGATTTTAGCGCGCACGCCGATCTTAGCCCAGTCGGCCTGGATCATCTCCGCCATGCGCTTGGCGTTGGGATTGTAGGGCCGCTGCACCGGCATCGCCCACAGATCGATGTCAAACCCCTGCCCCAGCCCGGCCTCCTGCAACAGCTGCTTCGCCCGCTCCGGCGAATACGGGTAGTCTTCAAGCTGCGCGTTGCTGCCCCATTGGGTCGGCGGCAGCAGGTTCTTGGCCGGCTGGCCGGCGCCGTGGAACACCGCGTCGATGATCGCCGGCTTGTTGACCGCCAGCGCCAGCGCCTGGCGCACCTTAACGTTATCCAACGGTTTCTTCTGGGTGTTGAACGCCAGGAAGCCGATATTCAAGCCGGATTTTTCCATTACCTGAAGGTTGCCGTCCTGCCGCATGCGCGCCAGATCCGCCGGGTTGGGGAACGGCATCACCTGGCACTCGTTCTTTTGCAGCTTGGCGTAACGCACCGTCGCATCCGGCGTGATCGAAAACACCAGCCGATCGATTTTCGGCTTGCCTTCCCAGTAACGATCGAACGCCTTGTAGAGGATTTTCGCGTCCTTCTGGTACTGCACCAGCTGGAACGGCCCGGTGCCGATCGGATCGTTGTCCACCCGCTGCGGCGTGCCGGCCTTCAGCATCGCGTCGGCATATTCCGCCGATAAAATGGTGGCGAAATACATGCCCAGATCGGCGACGAACGGCGCCTCGGCGCGGGAGAGCTCAAAGCGCACGGTGTGGTCGTCCACCTTGACGATCCGGTCGATCAGCGTGCCAAACTCCATCGACTCGAAGTTGGTGTAGGCGCCGTTGGAGACCTTGTGATACGGGTTGTCGGCGTCCTTCTGGCGCATAAACGAGAAGATGACGTCATCGGCGTTGAAATCGCGGGTGGGCGTGAAATATTTATTGCTCTGGAATGCCACGCCCTTGCGCAGGTGGAAGGTATAGCGCTTGCCGTCTTCGCTCACCTCCCAGCTTTCCGCCAGGCTGGGTTGCAGCTCGACGGTGCCGGGTTTGAAGTCCACCAGCCGGTTGTAGATCGCCGCCGAACTGGCGTCTACCGTGGTGCCGGAGGTGAACAGCTGTGGGTTGAAGCCTTCCGGCGAGCCTTCGGAACAGTAGACCAGCGTATTGGCCCGCGCGCCGCCGGCAATCGCCAACGCCAGCAGCCCGATCGTTATTGCTTTTCTTTTCATTGCGCTATCCCCAGTGGTGAAAAAACAGCCCAACGGATAGCAATAAATCATGCAGTTAGCGATGTAAAGGACAAATTCCGCGCATAAAACGGGCAGGCGCGCAAGCGGCCTGCCCCGGTGAAACGGCGCGAGGATGATGAAATTAAATCATCTGGCTAAAGTTCATCTGCGCCATCAGCTTATAGTTATCGGCGTAGTCGACCGGAATGGCCACCACCACCGGTCCCTGGATCGCCATCGCCTTGCGCAGCATCGGCCGCAGATCTTCCACCGACTGCACGGCGAAACCGACCGCGCCGCAGGATTCCGCGTAGGCCTTGAAGTCTATCGGCCCGAACTCCACGCCGGATTTGCGCTGATATTTGTTCACTTCCTGCATTTCCACCATGTTGTAGGCATTATCGACCCAGATCACGTGCACGATGTTGTTTTTCAGCCGCACCGCGGTCTCCAGCTCCATGCTCGACTGCATGAAGCCACCGTCGCCGGAGATTGACACCACCTTGTCGCCGGGGCGCACCAGCGCCGCGCCGATGGCCCACGGCAGCGCCACCCCCATGGTTTGCTGGCCGTTGGAGATCAACAGCTGGCGAGCGCGGAAGCTGTAAAGATAGCGGGCGATCCAGATGTGGAAACTGCCCATGTCCACGCACAGCGTCACGTCGTCGCTGACGATGTCCTGCAGCTCCTTGACGATGCGCAGCGGGTGGATCGGCATGCCGCCGCGGCGCGCGGCGCGCTCCGCCAGTTCAGTACGCTGGCGGCCAAGATCGGTGAGGATCAGCTCCACCTCCGGCGGCACGCAGACCGCCTCAGTGAACGCTTCGGTCATCATGTTCAGCGTAGCGCTGATGTTGCCCACCAGCTCGACGTCCGGCCGATAGCAGGTATCGATATCCGCCGGCAGCACGTCGATATGCACCAGCTTCAGCCGCCCGTGGCTGTTCCACATGCAGGGATCGTATTCGATCGGATCATAACCGACGCTCACCACCAGATCGGCCTTCTGCAGCAGCTGATCGGCCGGCTGGTTGTTAAACAGGCCGACGCGGCCGGCGAAACGGGCAAAGTGGTTGACGTCGATCACCCCCGCCGCCTGATAGGTGCCGACCACCGGCATATGGGTGCGGTACAGCAGATGGCGCACCGCCTCGCTGTTCTCCGGCCGGCTGGCCTGCAAGCCCAGCAGCAGCACCGGGCATTTGGCCTGGCGGATCAGTTTCACCGCCGCCTGAATGTCGTCCGCCGCCGCGGCCCCCATGCGCGGCAAGCGGCAGCCCGCCAGCACCGGCGCCGTGACCGGCTCATTGACGATATCCATCGGCAGGCTGACGAACGACGCCCCCGGCCGGCCGAACTCGGCGCGGCGGAAGGCGTTGGCGATCACCTCGGAAATCGCCGAACCGGCATGCACTTCGGCGCAATACTTGGTCACCGGCCGGAACATGCTGACGGTATCCATGCTCTGGTGCGTCTGCTTCAGGCTGTCGGCGCGCTTCACCGCCCCGCCGAAGGCCACTACCGCGTCCCCTTCCGAGGTGGCGGTCGCCAGCCCGGTGATCAGGTTGGAGCTGCCCGGCCCGGAGGTGACCAGCGCCACCCCTGCCTTGCCGGTCAGGCGGCCGACCGCCGCCGCCATAAAGGCCGCGTTGGCCTCATGACGCACCACCACCGTTTCGATCGATGGCGCGTCCTCCAGCGAGTCGAACACCCGGTCGATCTTGGCGCCCGGAATGCCGAAAACGTGTTTGACGCCCTGCGCTTCCAGGTTTTTCACCACCAAATCGGCGCCGCATTGCCAGTCATTGCCTGTTTTTTCCTGTGCCATGGTTCCACCTCCTAAGAAAACGATCGCCGGGGTTAACCCTCGGCGGAACGAATCGCGCGGTCCAAATCCTCTGGGCAGAGGTTGGCGCGCAAGAAATCCGCATCATGCGGCAACTGAAGATTGAGACGGGTGATGACGCCGAACTGCAAACGGCCATGATCGAGCTGGTAATCCAGCACGTGGCCGCCGCCGCTGCGATCGTCAGTAACGAAGTGTTCGTGATAGCCGGCCACGCCGATGCCCTGCATGTAATCCGGCGAGCGGAAGCCGACCAGCGTGCCGCGCCGCTGATGGAACGAGAAGGTCGGCTGCTCTTCTATCGCTTCCAGCATCGGGCGGTAAGGCCGCTCCTGGCGCGGCACGGTGCGGGTTTCCACGTGGCTGAACTCGCCGTCGACCCGCACCGCACAAAACAGGTTCGGCGAGGCGACCTGTTCGTCGATGCACTGGTGCAGCTGCGCCTTGGTGATCGGCCGATCGAATTGCTGGCTGACGCTGGGCTGGAAAAAGGTGACGACGGCGAAAGGGGTTTTCTGTTGCAGGCCGGCCGGCCGGGCGCTGCCGTCGGCGCGCAGCTGGTGTATTTCCTGGTCGAAAGCGATCAGTTCACCGTCCAGATGATTGAAGGTGCCGAGGCCGAAGTTGCCGTGTTTGAGCAACTCGGCAATGGTGGTTTCCCCCTCGTAGACCCCGTCGATGAGCGCGCTCATCAGCGAGATTTGATAGATTTCGCCCTCCCCGGCGTTGATCGACTGCCTGGCAAAACCCTGCGCCAAATGGCGCGCACAGGAACACCCGTGTTTTTCGTTCATGCTGACTCCTCCACCAGCGCGGAACTGCGGTTCCACGCGTTCAAAAGACCCGCCGACGGCGGGCCAAGATGCCCCTCAGGCGCGTTCATCAGTTGGAACGATTCAGCCTGAGGCGACAAAAAAACCGGCACGGCTGGCCGGCCGATATCCAGAGTCAACAGCATGATGAGTGAAAGTAAAGGCTCACTAATCATTAATGCTGGATCGGATATCAAATTGAACGGTTAATCTGGTGTTGGAGCGACTATCAACTCCGCAGGCGGCTCGCGCAGCCTGGGAAAAACATCTGTTATTTAGTGCTAAGCACCGCGAGGTTTATGCGTTTTCTCTCTATACGGCCGGGATAAGGCGGCGTTGAAGCCCGTCGTCAACCCGCAGCCAGAGTAGCCGCCGCGCCGCCGGCAGAGAAGCGGGTATTCATAAGAAACGCTTTTGCATATAATGCAAAAATGAATGACGCCCGCTATGTAGAACATCTGCCAATTTTTCTCGACGTGGCCCACCTGGGCAGCTTTTCCGCCGCTGCGCGCCAGCTGGGTATGGTGCCTTCTTCGCTGGTGCGCCATATCGATGCGCTGGAAAGCGCGCTCGGCGCGACGCTGTTCGTGCGCTCCACCCGCGGCCTGTTGCTGACCGACGCCGGCGAGCTGCTGCTGACACGCGCCGCCGCGCTGATGACGGACATTACCGGCCTTCGCGCCGAGCTGAACGCGCTGAACGAAACGCCGCAGGGCACGCTGCGCATCAGCTGCCTGCCGACCTTCGGCAAAACCTATGTGCTACCGCTGCTGCCGACGCTGGCGGAACGGTACCCTCAGCTGTGGGTCGATCTCGATCTGACCGAACGCCAGACCGATCCGACCCAGGAACGGCTGGACGCCGCCATCCGCATCGGCGAGCAGAAGGACAGCGCGCTGTACGCCAGCCGCATCGCCACCCAACGCTGGGTCATGTGCGCCAGCCCCGGCTACGTCGCCCGCTATGGCCTGCCGAGCGATCTGGAGGCGCTGCCGCAGCACCGGCTGATCGCCCGCTACCACAAACAACAGCCGGCCTGCTGGGCGCAGATCCTCGACGCGGCGCTGATGAGCCGCTGCACCATGGCGCTGCGCTGCGACGACTTCACCGCGCAGCGTCAGGCCGCACTGCTCGGGCTCGGCATTGCCTTTCTGCCCAACTGGGTGGTGGGGCCGGACGTGCAGCACGGGCAGCTAGTGCAGATGCTGGAAGATCCGCGCCATGAGCAGCAAGGCATCTATCTGCTGCGGCCGATGGCGAAGGTGTCCGCCCGGCTGGCGGCCTTCACTGCCCTGCTGCAGCAAACCATCGGTCAGCCGCCCAGCTGGGGGTAAAGCGGCGTCACTCGTCCATGCAGGGCCGGGTTGTCGCTCTCGTCCTTCAGCTCGATGCCGCTCAGCCGCCGCTGGAACGCCTGCTCCAGCAGCCAGGCCAGGCGGAACGCCGCCTGCGGGTAATCCAGCCCCTCGGGCCGTACGTTGGAAATACAGTTGCGCTCGGCGTCCGTTCTGCGCGCGCTCGGTCCCCAGGTCAAATAGATGCCCAGACTGTCCGGCGACGACAGCCCCGGCCGTTCGCCGATCAGCATCGCCACCGCCCGAGCCTGCAGGCATTCACCGATCTCATCCCCCAGCGCCACCCGCGCCTGATGCGCCAGCACCACCGGTGCCACGGTCAGCCCCAGCGTATCGAGATAGGGCCGCAGCGCTTGCAGCAACGGCAGCGCCTGGCGGTGCACCGCCTTGGAGGAGAGGCCGTCCGCCACCGCCAGCAGCAGATCGACGCGGCGCGGCGGTAAACCAAGCAGCAGGCTGCGGCTATCCGGCGCCAATCGCCGCCCCAGATCCGGACGGCGCAGGTAGGCGGCGCGGTCGCCAGCCTGGCTGTGCACCGCCAGCGTGGGCCAACCGGCATCGTGCAGATCCGCCGCCAGCCGCTCGCTGTCGAAAGGCTGATGCACCGCGTCGCGCGCCTGGGCATGGGCCAGGCCGAAGCGCAGCAGCTCGTCGGTCGGCAGACTGGCGCCGGTGCGCCCCAGCGCGATGCGCGCGTCGGTAAAGGCGCGCAGCGCATCCCAACTGTTGACGTGAACCGGTTTGCTCATGTCCGTTCTCCCTGCAGCGCCAGCAACAGCGGGTGATTGGCGGCGGCGTCGCGCAGCCGCCCGCGTTCGTCGGTGATGTTCATCGCCGCCAGCCAGGCGGCGAACTCCGGCGCGTGCTTCAGCCCCAGCAGCTCTCGGATATAGAGCGCGTCGTGGAACGAGGTGCTTTGGTAGTTGAGCATGATGTCATCCGCGCCCGGTACGCCGATCAGGAACGTCAACCCGGCGGCGGCCAATAGCGTCAGCAGCGTGTCCATGTCGTCCTGATCGGCTTCGGCATGGTTGGTGTAGCAGACGTCGCAACCCAGCGGCAGGCCGAGCAGCTTGCCGCAGAAGTGGTCCTCCAGCCCGGCGCGGATAATTTGTTTGCCGTCATACAGGTATTCGGGGCCGATAAACCCCACCACGGTGTTGATCAGCAGCGGTGAGAAATGGCGCGCCACCGCATAGGCACGCGCCTCACAGGTCTGCTGATCGACGCCGTGATGCGCGTTAGCCGACAGGCAACTGCCCTGCCCGGTTTCGAAGTACATCACGTTATCGCCCAACGTGCCGCGCTTGAGGCTCAGCGCCGCCTGCTGCGCCTCCGCCAGCAGCGCCAGACTGATGCCGAAACCGCGATTGGCCGCTTCGGTACCGGCGATCGACTGAAACACCAGATCCACCGGCGCGCCGCGCTCCATCAGCCGCAGCGTGTTGGTCACATGGGTCAGCACGCAGGATTGGGTGGGAATGGCGAAGCGCTGGATCACGTCGTCCAGCATGTAGTTGAGCTTTTCCAGCAGCGGCAGGCTGTCGCTGGCCGGATTGATGCCAACCACCGCATCACCGCTGCCGTACAGCAGGCCGTCCAGCATGCTGGCGGCGATGCCCTGCAGGCTGTCGGTCGGGTGATTGGGCTGCAGCCGCACGCTAAGGTGGCCCGGCAGGCCAATCGTATTGCGAAAGCGCGTCACCACCCGGCACTTTTTCGCCACCAGGATCAGATCCTGATTGCGCATGATCTTGCTCACCGCTGCCGCCATCTCCGGCGTGATACCGGCGGCCACCTGCGCCAGCATGGCGCTGTCGGCCTGCTCGCTCAGCAGCCAGTCGCGAAAATCGCCGACCGTGAGGTGCGAGATGGGCTCAAAGGCGGCGGCATCGTGGCTATCGATAATCAGGCGCGTCACCTCGTCCTGCTCGTACGGCACCAGCGTCTGCTGCAGGAATGCCTTGAGCGGCACATCCGCCAGCGCGATGCGCGCCGCCATGCGCTCTTCGGCGCTTTCCGCCGCCACCTCCGCCAGATAATCGCCGGAGCGTGCAGGCGAAGCCTTCGCCATCAGCTGGCGCAGATCGCCAAAGCGATAGCCGCGTTGACCCACCGTTGCCTGATACATAGCCCCCTCCCTTGCCCCGAGTGACGAGATAACAGCCCTGCACCAAGTGTAGTCAGTGGGAAAAGAAAATTATTTTGCACGCGATCGCCGCCATCACGCCTCTCCCCATTTCACCCGCCGTCGCTTCAGGTTACAGTAGCCGCGAAAACAGGAGGGGTGATGGATCCGCAACGGCAAATTATCGACTGGCTGCAACAAGATAGCGCGCGCATGGCCGCCCTGCGCACCGTGCGCCGGCTCGGCCTGAATGACTGGTGCCTCGGCGCCGGCTTTGTGCGCAACCTGGTGTGGGATCGGCGCCACGGCTATAGGGAGCCCACGCCGCTCAACGATATCGACGTGATCCACTTCGATGCGCAGCGTGCGGACGCCGAACGCGATCGCATGCTGGAGGCGCGGCTGCAACAGTGGCTGCCGCAGCCGTGGTCGGTCAAGAACCAGGCGCGCATGCACCTGCGCGGCGGCCGGGCGCCCTACCGCAACAGCGAAGAGGCCATCAGCTTCTGGACCGAAGTGGAAACGGCGATCGGCGCGCGCCTGAACGCCGACGACAGCATCACCCTGGTGGCCCCCTTCGGGCTCGCGGCGCTGTTCGACGACACCATTACCTTCAACGTGAAAAACGGCGATCGCGCGGCCTATGCCCAGCGCGTGCTCGACAAAGGCTGGCTGTTGCACTGGCCGCGTCTGCGGCAGGTAAAGATTTAGCCGCCGCTGCCGATACCCTGATCAGCGATATACCGACTCAGGGAGAGCATCCATGTCGACCACCATCACCATGATCGTACCGATCAAAAATACCGTTCCCGGCGTCAGCAACGTCTTTAGCGCGCCGGGCCATCAGGGCGAATTGCTGATGGCCAAACCGGTCAACAACCAGCCGCAAGGCGGCAAGATGGAGAAAAACGAACGCGCCAACGGCAATGAAGAACCGGCTAACCTCAACGAAAGCCGCGCCTCGGTGCGCATCAAGGCGCTGAACCGGCAGATCCAGGCGCTGCAGCAAAAGCTGGTGGAGCTGAAGGACTCCAGCGCCGACCCCAAAGAGATCGAAAAACAGAAACAGCTGATCGAAGCGCAGATCAAGATGTTGCAGGCCGAGATCGCGCGCATCCAGAAAGAAGAAATGGAAAAGCAGCAGCAGGAGCAGATGGCAAAAGCCGCAGCGCAAGCCGGCGACGGCGTAAACCGCCCAACGCCGCTCAACGCAGTGGACGTCTATATCTGACTCAATATTCCGCGTTTTCCTGCCGGCGCTGTTGCAGCAGCGCCGCCTGCTGACGCGCCACCTGCCAGATGGCCTCCGCCGCCGGCGTCAGCGAACGGTTCTTGCGCCGTACCAGCATCAGTGCACGGTTGATCTCCGGCACCAGCCGCCGCACCCGGAGCCGCCCCCCTTCCGGCAACGGCAGCGCCAACGCCGGGAAAATGCTGATGCCGATCCCCTCCGCCACCATCGGGAACAGCGTCGCCGGATGGCCGATTTCCTGCACCACCTGCGCCTCCACGCCCTGCTGCCTCAGCGCACTGTCGATCAGCGGCCGGCTGCCCGACGCGTAATCCTGCAACACCAGGCGGCAGCCGTTTAACGCCGACCAACGCACCTCTTGCTGCGCAGCAAACGGGTGATCGTCGCGGCACAGCAACAGGAAAGGCTCATGCAGCACCGCTTCGCACTCCAGATCCACCGCCTGCACCGGATCGACCACGATGCCGAAATCCACCTCGGCGTTACGCACGCTGTGCAGCACCTGCTGCTGCGCCTGATCGCGCAGCATGATGCGGATCTCTGGATATTCACGCTCGCCGGCGGCGATGCACTGCGGCATCAGATGGGCGGAAATGGTCTGGCTCGTCGCCACCCGCACCGTGCCGCTGCGCTGTACGCCAAAGCTGCGCGCATCCAGCAACGCGGCCTGCAGCTCGTCCAGCAGCCGTTCGACCCGGTTGGCTAGCCGCAGGCCGGCGTCGGTCAACGCCACCTCACGCGTGGTGCGATCCAGCAGGCGCACGCCGACCTCCGCCTCCAGCTCTTTCACGCTGTGGCTGACCGCCGATTGCGTCAGGCCGATCGCCTCCCCGGCGCGGCTGAAGCTGCCGTGGCGGGCGATGGCGACGAACACCCGCAGCTGTTTGAGTGAGTAATTCATGTGTTTTATTCATGGATGAATTAAATAAATCAATTTTATTATTATATGCCCGCGCGGGAGAATAGCCCCATCGATTTTCTACCCGAGCGCATCGCCATGAGATTCCTGCCCGATCGTTTTACCCTGACGCTGATCGCCACCGTGCTGCTGGCGTCGTTCCTGCCGGCGCGCGGCGAGTTCGTCGGCTGGCTCAACGCCCTGACCATCGCCGCCATCGCCCTGCTGTTTTTCATGCACGGCGCCAAGCTGTCGCGCGAGGCCATCCTGGCCGGCAGCAATAACTGGCGGCTGCATCTGTGGGTGATGTTCAGCACCTTCATCATTTTTCCGGCGCTGGGGATGCTGTTCGCCTGGTGGGCGCCGATCGACGTCAGCCCCGAACTGTACGCCGGTTTCATCTACCTGTGCATTCTGCCCGCCACCGTGCAGTCGGCCATCGCCTTCACCTCGCTGGCGGGCGGCAACGTCGCGGCGGCAGTGTGCAGCGCTTCCGCCTCCAGCCTGCTCGGGATCTTCGTATCGCCGCTGCTGGTCGACCTGTTGATGAACGTGCACGGCGATACCGGCGGCCTGCGGCAGGTCGGTTCGATCGTGCTGCAGCTGCTGGTGCCGTTTGTCGCCGGCCACCTGCTGCGACCGCTGATCGGCGGCTGGATCGAGCGCCATCGGCCGCTTATCGGTAAAACCGACCAGACCTCGATTCTGCTGGTAGTGTACGCCGCCTTCAGCGAGGCGGTGACGCACGGTATCTGGCATCAGGTGGGGATCGGTTCACTGGCGTTTATCGTCGGCGGCAGCATCGTGCTGCTGGCGATCGTGCTGGTGGTGAACACCTACATGGCGCGCTGGCTGGGGTTCAGCAAGGCGGACGAGATCACCATCGTGTTCTGCGGTTCGAAGAAAAGCCTGGCGAACGGCATTCCGATGGCCAATATCCTGTTCCCGGCGGCGACGGTAGGGATCATGGTGCTGCCGCTGATGGTGTTCCATCAGGTGCAACTGATGACCTGTGCGGTGCTGGCGAAAAGGTATCAGCGTAAGCAGCGGGCGCAACAGGCGGTGCCCAACGCCAACGCGCAGGCGTCGCGCGGGTAAAAAAAAGACGGGCCAAGGCCCGTCAGTTCAGCTTTTCTTCAGCGGCTTGACCAGGTGGTCAAGCCCTTCGATTTTAATCGCCAGCGTCATCTCCATCAGCATGCCGAGCTTGCCTTTGGGGAATTCGCCCTTGCGGGCGAACCACAGCAGGTACTCTTCGGGCAGATCGATCAGCACCCGCCCCTGGTACTTGCCGAACGGCATCACGGTATTGGCGATCTCCAGCAGGTTTTCTTTTTCCATCACTCACCCAGCAAGCGGATCATCTCCGCTTCGTCGATCACGGCGATACCCAGCTCCTGCGCCTTCGCCAGCTTGGAACCGGCCGCCTCACCGGCGATCACCAGATCGGTTTTCTTCGACACGCTGCCGCTGACCTTGGCGCCCAGCGCCGTCAGGCGATCTTTGGCCTCGTCGCGCGACAGCTGGCTCAGCGAGCCGGTCAGCACCACGGTTTTGCCGGCGAACGGGCTGTCTATCTCTTCCGCCGCCACCACCACCGGCGCCGGCCAGTGGATGCCGATCTCGGCGCCCACCAGCTCGTTGATCACCTGCTGATTGAGCGCTTCATCGAGGAAATTGCGGGTGTGTTTGGCCACCACTTCGCCGACGTCCGGCACCTCTTTCAGCGCCTCGATGTCAGCGGCGAACAACTTCTCGAGCGATCCGAAATGCGCCGCCAGGTTGGCGGCGGTCGCTTCGCCGACCTCGCGAATGCCGAGCGCATACAGGAAGCGGGCGAAGGTGGTCTGTTTGGATTTCTCCAGCGCATTGACCAGGTTCTGCGCCGATTTCGGCCCCATGCGATCCAGACCGGTCAGAATGCCGGCGGACAGCCGGAACAGATCGGCCGGGTTCTTCACGTACTCCTTGTCCACCAGTTGCTCGATGATCTTGTCGCCCATGCCTTCAACGTCCAGCGCGCGGCGGGAAACGAAATGCTTCAACGCCTCTTTGCGCTGCGCGCCGCAGATAAGACCGCCGGTGCAGCGCGCCACGGCTTCGCCTTCCACGCGCTCAACGTCGGAGCCGCACACCGGGCAGTGCAGCGGGAACACCACTTCGCGCGCATCCTGCGGCCGGCGGTCTTCCAGCACCCCCACCACCTGCGGGATCACGTCGCCGGCGCGGCGCACGATCACCGTATCGCCGATGCGCAGCCCCAACCGCTCAATTTCATCGGCATTGTGCAAGGTGGCATTGCTGACGGTCACCCCGGCCACCAACACCGGCTCAAGGCGGGCCACCGGCGTAATCGCGCCGGTGCGGCCAACCTGAAACTCCACTTCGCGCACCACGGTGATCTGCTCCTGGGCCGGGAATTTGAACGCCGTCGCCCAACGCGGTGCTCGCGCCACAAAGCCCAGCGTTTCCTGCAGATCGATGTCGTCAATCTTGATCACCACGCCGTCGATGTCGAAACCGAGCTGTGCGCGGTCCTGCTCGACCTGACGATAAAACGCCAGCACTTCCTCGCTGCCGGTGCGGCGCTGGGCGCGATCGCTAACCGGCAGGCCCCAGGCCTTGAACTGCATCAGGCGCTCAAAATGGCTGTGCGGCAACTCACCGCCTTCCAGCAGGCCGACGCCGTAACAGAAGAAGGTCAGCGGGCGTTTGGCGGCAATGCGCGGATCGAGCTGGCGCAGCGAACCGGCGGCGGCGTTGCGCGGGTTGGCGAACACCTTGCCGTCTTTGCGCCTCGCCTCTTCGTTCATCTGTTCAAAACCGGCCTGCGGCATGAACACTTCGCCGCGCACTTCCAGCCGGCGCGGGATGTTGTCGCCGGTCAGGCGCAGCGGGATGGCGCGAATAGTGCGCACGTTGGTGGTGATGTTCTCCCCGGTGGTGCCATCGCCGCGCGTCGCCGCGCGCACCAGTTCGCCGTCTTCATACAGCAGGCTGACCGCCAGGCCATCCAGCTTCAGTTCGCAGCAGAAGGTCAGCGGATCGCTGCTTTTGAGCCTGTCCTGCACGCGCTTGTAAAACGCCAGGAAGCTTTCTTCGTCGAACACGTTGTCCAGCGACAGCATCGGCACTTCGTGACGCACCTGGTCGAACGCCGCAAGCGGCGCCGCGCCCACGCGCTGGGTCGGCGAATCGGCGGTGATCAGCTCCGGATGCGCGCTCTCGAGCTCGCGCAGCTCACGCATCAGGCGGTCATATTCCGCATCCGGCACTTCGGGCGCATCCAGCACATGATACTGGTATTCATGATGGCGCAATGTGGCTCGTAGTTGATTGATTTGTTGGATTATCGATTCCATGGCTCACCATCAAAGATAAAAAACCCCCGGCTAGCGGGGGCTTTGTTGTTACGGATGTTCAGTGCGCGCGGCAACCCGGTCAGGCGTTGTTTTCCAACACTTCACGGATACGCGCTTTGTAGGTTTCCAGCTTCTGCGGCGTCATCATGCGGCGCTCGTCGTCCAGCACCACGCCGCCCACGTCGTCGGCGATGCGCTGCGCCGACTGCAGCATCAGCTTGAAGTTCTGATTGGCGTCGCCGTAAGACGGCACCATCATGAACATCGACACGCCCGGCGTGGAGAAATCGGACATCATGTCAGGATCGAACGACCCCGGCTTGACCATGTTCGCCAGGCTGAACAGTACCGGGCCGCTGCCGGCCGGGCTGATATGGCGGTGGAAGATGCCCATCTCGCCAAACTGGAAGCCCGCCTGCAACACGCTCTGCAGCAGCACTTCGCCGCCGATCACGCCGCCCTGATGGGCCGCGACGTGCAGCACCAGCACGGTCTCTTTCAGCTTAGCCTGAATTGGCGCAGCCGCAGGCTGCGGTGCAGGTTCCGGCGCAGGCTTCACTTCCGGCGCTTGCTGCACAGGAGCCGGTTCGGCATGGAATGCCGGTTCTGCCCCCTGCGGCGCCTCATGTTCATGCGGCAGATCGTCGACGCGCGGCTCACGGCGCACGGCCGGTTGCGGTTGCTGCGGTTCGGCCTGTTCTTCGTCCGGCGCGTAGTTGTTCAGCAGGATATCATCATATTCCGGCCGCTGAGACAGCGGAGGCGGCGTCTGATGGGCAGCCGGCTGAACGGCGTGGGGCGCTGGCGCAGCCGCCGGAGCGGGCTTCGGCGCGGCCACGGGTTCTTCGCGTGCGGCATCGAAATGGCCGAATGACGGCTCGTCTTGCGGGTGAGCGGCGCGTACGCGCACCTCACCGACGCCTTCTTCGAGATCGTCGATCGGAGTTTGTTCACGTTCCTTTTGGGAACGTTTGGCTGGGCGATCGCGGAAGAGCGCTGACCGTTCTTTGCGACTGGTCCACAGACCGTGCAATAACAGCGCTATTATGGCGATCGCGCCAACAACGATTAATATCAGACGCAAATCCTGCATCATTGCTATCTCTGTTGTTCCAATACATTGCCACCGCGGCAAACATTCACTCTTTAACTCTATTTGCCCGCGCACACAAGTGCAAGTCCGTGCTGAACTTTATGCCAATAAAGATGATTATACTGCCTTTTTCTGCTGGTTTTTCAGCCAACCCTACCCTAGCCAGTGGAAAATCATCCCTATATGATAATGATGCCTGTTCAGACAACGAGATAACTTAAGATATGTCCTATACGCAGCTCCCTTCCCGCTCGACCAGCGGCATTCACTATTTCGCCGAAGGCTGGCGCCTGATTTCGCGCCCGGGGATTAAACGCTATGTGGTCCTGCCGTTGCTGGTCAACGTGCTGCTGATGGGCTCCGCTTTCTGGTGGCTGTTCAGCCGGCTTGGCGATTGGATCCCGGCGATGATGAGCCACGTTCCCGACTGGCTGCAATGGTTGAGCTACCTGCTGTGGCCGCTGGCGGTCATTTCGGTGCTGCTGGTGTTCAGCTATCTATTCAGCACTATCACCAATCTGATCGCCGCGCCGTTCTGCGGCCTGCTGGCCGAGCAGCTCGAAGGCAGCCTGACCGGCAAACCGCTGCCGGACACCGGCCTGCTCGGCATCGCCAAAGATCTGCCGCGCATCATGGCGCGCGAATGGCGCAAGCTGATGTATTACCTGCCGCGCGCGCTGCTGCTGCTGGCGCTGTACTTCGTGCCCGGCATCGGCCAAACGGTGGCGCCGGTGCTGTGGTTCCTGTTCAGCGCCTGGATGCTGGCGATCCAGTATTGCGACTACCCGTTCGACAACCACAAGGTGAGCTTTGCCGACATGCGCCGCGCCTTGCGCCAGCACAAAACCGACAACCTGCAGTTCGGCGCGCTGGTCAGCCTGTTCACCATGATCCCGATCCTCAATCTGGTGATCCTGCCGGTCGCCGTCTGCGGCGCCACCGCGATGTGGGTCGATCGCTACCGCTCGCAATTCGTCCGATAACCGCCGTTTTTTACCGCCGATAGCGCGGGAATTTTCGACAGGGCGCGCATTTCGCGCCCTTATCATTGTGCTTAAAACTTATTTCCTAATAACATATAGATATACCAATTCTTTACTTCCCTGCCGGTACTGTTAGCGTATGCTTTCGATGTTCCCCACATTTTCATAGAGTTAAAGGACGGGCTATGAGCAAGATATATGAAGACAACTCATTAACAATCGGCCATACGCCGCTGGTTCGTCTGAACCGTATCGGCAACGGACGCATTCTGGCCAAGGTTGAATCACGTAACCCGAGCTTCAGCGTCAAATGCCGCATCGGTGCCAATATGATTTGGGATGCGGAACAACGCGGCGTGCTGACCGCCGGCAAGGAACTGGTGGAGCCGACCAGCGGCAACACCGGCATCGCGCTGGCCTTCGTCGCCGCTGCGCGCGGTTACAAGCTGACGCTGACCATGCCGGAAACCATGAGCATCGAGCGCCGCAAGCTGCTCAAGGCGCTGGGCGCCAATCTGGTGCTGACCGAAGGGGCGAAAGGCATGAAAGGCGCCATCGCCAAAGCCGAAGAGATCGTCGCCACCGATCCGAACCGTTACCTGATCCTGCAGCAGTTCAGCAACCCGGCCAACCCGGCCATCCATGAAAAAACCACCGGCCCAGAAATCTGGGAAGACACCGATGGGGAAGTCGACGTGTTCATCTCCGGCGTCGGCACCGGCGGCACATTGACCGGCGTCAGCCGCTACATCAAGAACACCAAAGGCAAGGCCATCACCACCGTGGCGGTCGAGCCGACCGACTCGCCGGTCATCAGCCAGGCGCTGGCCGGTGAAGAGCTGAAACCGGGCCCGCACAAGATCCAGGGCATCGGCGCCGGCTTCATTCCGGGCAACCTCGATCTTGACCTGGTGGATCGCGTCGAGAAAGTCTCCAACGACGAAGCCATCAGCATGGCGCGTCGTCTGATGGACGAAGAAGGCATCCTGGCGGGCATCTCCTCCGGCGCAGCGGTCGCGGCGGCGGTGAAACTGGCCGAAGAACCGGCGTTCGCCGACAAGACTATCGTGGTCATCCTGCCCTCTTCCGGCGAACGTTATCTCAGCACCGCGCTGTTCGCCGATCTGTTCACCGAGCAGGAATTGCAGCAGTAATTCCGCAACTGCACAAATCGCTAAAAAAGCACCCTGCGGGGTGCTTTTTTGTGGACTGGATCAAACTTTATAGCAGTCCAAGATTGCTTTTGCCCGTCGCCTTTAGTATTTAACGTTGCATTATTTCGATGCGCAAAATTAATCACTCTCCGAGCACGGTCAAGGCTGAATCGATTTACTCATCTGTCGCCGACGCGGCGAATCGGGCATAATGGGGAGCGGATTGGAACGACGTCTAAAGCCGAGTTTTTTGATCTGAAGTGCCTAACGCGTCGTTTTCTGTTGCATCAACGTTCGCCCCTGTCCATAGTCAGGCGCTATAACCAGACAAGTTAAAGTCAGGCCCCTGGGCTAAACTTTAACTCCACAACATTAATCCAATAAGTTGGGGAAACATCAATGTTCCAGCAAGAAGTTACTATTACCGCTCCGAATGGTCTGCATACTCGCCCTGCCGCTCAGTTCGTTAAAGAAGCCAAAGGCTTCACGTCTGACATCACCGTGACCTCCAACGGCAAAAGCGCCAGCGCTAAAAGCCTGTTCAAACTGCAAACTCTGGGGCTGACTCAAGGGACCGTAGTGACCATCTCAGCTGAAGGTGAAGACGAGCAGAAAGCCGTTGAGCACTTGGTAAAACTGATGGCAGAGCTTGAGTAATCGGCCCGTCTTTTTAGTTAACACCAGTCAAGAGTAAGGTAGGGTTATGATTTCAGGCATTTTAGTATCACCGGGCATCGCTTTTGGTAAGGCTCTCTTGCTGAAAGAAGACGACATCGTCATCAACCGGAAAAAAATCTCTGCTGATCAAGTAGAGCAGGAAGTCTCGCGTTTTCTGGCCGGCCGCGCAAAAGCGTCCGAACAGCTGGAAGCGATCAAGACCAAAGCTGGCGAAACCTTCGGCGAAGAGAAGGAAGCTATCTTCGAAGGCCACATCATGTTGCTGGAAGACGAAGAGCTTGAGCAGGAAATCATAGCCCTAATCAAAGACGATCTGGCCTCCGCAGACGCCGCCGCCTACACCGTGATCGAAGGTCAGGCAAAAGCGTTGGAAGAGCTGGACGACGAATACCTGAAAGAACGCGCCGCCGACGTGCGCGACATCGGCAAACGCCTGCTGCAAAACATTCTGGGCATGCCGATCGTCGATCTGGGCTCCATTCAGGACGAAGTGATCCTGGTGGCCACCGATCTGACCCCGTCCGAGACCGCGCAGCTGAACCTGGACAAAGTGCTGGGCTTCATTACCGATCTCGGCGGCCGCACCTCCCACACCTCTATCATGGCGCGCTCCCTGGAGCTGCCGGCGATCGTCGGCACCAGCGACGTGACCAAGCAGGTGAAAAACGACGACTACCTGATTCTGGATGCGGTTAACAACAAAATTTACGTTAACCCGACCGCTGACGTTATCGATCAGCTGAAAGCCGCCCAGAACCAATACATCACCGAGAAAAACGATCTGGCCAAGCTGAAGGACCTGCCGGCAATTACGCTGGACGGCCATCAGGTTGAAGTCTGCGCCAACATCGGTACCGTGCGCGACGTCGCGGGTGCAGAGCGCAACGGCGCGGAAGGCGTCGGCCTGTATCGTACCGAATTCCTGTTCATGGACCGCGACTCGCTGCCGACCGAAGACGAGCAGTTCCAGGCTTATAAAGCCGTGGCGGAAGCCATGGGCTCGCAGGCCGTGATCGTCCGCACCATGGACATCGGCGGCGACAAAGACCTGCCGTACATGAACCTGCCGAAGGAAGAGAACCCGTTCCTCGGCTGGCGCGCCATCCGCATCGCGATGGACCGCCGTGAAATCCTGCACGCCCAGCTGCGCGCCATCCTGCGCGCCTCGGCGTTCGGCAAACTGCGCATCATGTTCCCGATGATCATCTCCGTGGAAGAAGTGCGCGATCTGAAAGGCGAAATCGAGACGCTGAAGGCGCAGCTGCGCGAAGAAGGCAAGGCGTTTGACGAGAGCATCGAGGTGGGCGTGATGGTGGAAACACCGGCTGCGGCGGTCATCGCTCACCACCTGGCGAAAGAAGTCGACTTCTTTAGTATTGGGACAAACGATCTAACCCAGTATACTCTGGCGGTAGATCGCGGCAACGAGCTGATTTCTCATCTCTATAACCCGATGTCCCCATCAGTACTTAGCCTGATCAAACAGGTTATTGATGCATCTCACGCAGAAGGCAAGTGGACCGGCATGTGCGGCGAACTGGCTGGCGATGAGCGTGCTACACTGTTGTTATTGGGCATGGGGCTGGATGAGTTCAGCATGAGTGCGATTTCAATCCCGCGCATCAAGAAAATTATTCGTAACACGAATTTCGAAGATGTGAAGGCGTTGGCAGCGCAGGCCTTGGCACAGCCAACGGCACAAGACCTGATGAATTGCGTCAATAAATTCATCGAAGAAAAAACGCTCTGCTAAACTTCCACGACACTGGAACGCCGCCCAATTTAATGCTTAGGAGAAGATCATGGGTTTGTTCGATAAACTGAAATCTCTGGTTTCTGATGACAAGAAAGACACGGGCACTATCGAGATCGTCGCTCCCCTTTCTGGCGAAATCGTCAATATCGAAGATGTGCCGGACGTAGTGTTCGCTGAAAAAATCGTTGGCGACGGTATCGCCATCAAACCGGCCGGTAACAAAATGGTTGCTCCGGTTGACGGCACCATCGGTAAGATTTTCGAAACCAACCATGCATTCTCTATCGAATCCGACAGCGGCATTGAGCTGTTCGTCCACTTCGGCATCGATACCGTAGAACTGAAAGGCGAAGGCTTCAAACGCATCGCCGAAGAAGGTCAGCGCGTCAAGAAAGGTGACGTGGTTATCGAGTTCAACCTGCCACTGCTGGAAGAGAAAGCCAAGTCTACCCTGACGCCGGTCGTTATCTCCAACATGGACGAGATCAAAGAGCTGATCAAACTGTCCGGCAGCGTGACCGTTGGCGAAACCCCGATCATCCGCATCAAGAAGTAAGCGCGGATGAGCAAGAAAAACGGCGCCCTCGGCGCCGTTTTTTTATCCCCTTCGTCGTATCCCAATCTCGCTACGTTATGACGACCAGCGCGGGATACGCAGGGTAATGACCAGCCCCTCTCTGTCGCCGTTGCGCGCCTCAACCTGGCCGCCGTGCGCCAATACCACCTTGCGGGTGATCGCCAGCCCCAGGCCGTAGCCCTTGCCCGACTGCGCCGACTTCACGCGTACGAACGGATCGAAGATGCTCGACAGCTTCGCCTCTTCGACCCCCGGCCCCTGATCGCTGACGGCGATCTGGAACTGGTTATCGACGCGCGACAGCGCCACCGTCACCCGCTGGCCGTGGCTGGAAAAGCGCAGCGCATTGCGCACGATGTTGTCCACCGCTCGCCGCATCAGTTCCGCATTGCCCTTGACGGTGTACTCCACGTCCGACTCGGCCTGCAGCACGATATCCACGCCGGGCACCTG
Organism: Serratia sp. CY43202; assembly: GCF_052168755.1. NCBI lineage: Bacteria > Pseudomonadati > Pseudomonadota > Gammaproteobacteria > Enterobacterales > Yersiniaceae > Serratia > Serratia sp. CY43202. Next base: position 37,913 of record NZ_JBJNMB010000001.1, on the reverse strand, counting down.
CGCCTCGTAGCGTGCATCGCTCACCACCGCATCCACCAGGCCGTACAGATCGAAGTACTCCTCGTCCGGCAGGCTACTGTGTTCGGTACGCGACAACGCCAGCAGCTCGCCGATCATTTTGTCCAGCCGCCCCGACTCGTGTTCGATACGTTTGAGCGAGGCTTCGACGTTACCGGCATTCTGCCGCGCCAGGCCAATCGCCAGCTGCAGGCGCGCCAGCGGTGAACGCAGCTCGTGCGAAACGTCATGAAGTAACTGCTCGCGGGCGCTAACCAGCAGTTCCAGCCGCTCGGCCATGGTGTCGAAATCGCGCGCCACGTCGGACAGCTCGTCATGGCGGCGCCGCATGTTCGGGAACAGCCGCACCGACAGATCGCCCTGCGCCACCCGATCCAGGCCGCCGCGCAGCTGACGCATCGGCCGGGTCAGGTTCCAGGCCAGCACGGCGCTGAACAGCAAACCGCCCAGCCCGCCGACCCACAGCATCGGCGCAGGAATGTTGAAGAAGTGGGAACGCCGCTCCGGCCGATACTCTTCCCGCAGCCCGCGCACGTCATAGCTCAGCCAGTAACCTTGCCCTTCTCCGGTCTGCACCCAGGCGGAAATCGCTTTCGGCATACGACGCCCTTCAAACACCGGTTCTTCCGGCGCGGGCGGCGGCGGTTGGGTCATCGGCGTAACCGACAGCAGACGCCTGTCGTCCTCGGGCCAGTCGCGCATCAGGGCTTCCAGCGCCGGCATACCGCCGCTGCGCAACTGGGTGGCGGCGGAGGTCAGTTGCAGGCCAATGACCCGCCGCGCCATGGCGTTCTCCGGCGGCACATAACGATCGCCATAAAGAGAAAACGCCACCCACAGCGCCTGCGTCATGATGAGGAAGGTCAACCAAAAGCCGAGTAAAATTTTCCAGAACAGTCTTCCGCGCATATCAGGTTACCGGATGCGATAGCCGATGCTGCGCACCGTTTCGATGCTGAGCTTACTGCCGGCCAACGCACTCAGCTTCTGGCGAATATTGCTGATGTGCACGTCCACGCTGCGGTCATAGGCCTCACGCGGGCGCCCCAGCCCCTTCTCGGACAGCTCGTCCTTCGACACCACGCGATCCGGCGCGCGCAGCAACAGCTCCAACAGATTGAATTCCGAAGCGGTCAGATCAAACGCCTTACCGCGCCATTCGCTGCTGCGGGTTGAAGGGTTCAGCGTCAGCTCGACGAAGCTGATGGCGGCTTCGTCGTCCGCCTCTTGCGGCCGCTCTTCGAAACGGCGCAGCACCGCGCGCAGACGCGCCACCAATTCGCGCGGGTAGCACGGTTTGGGCATGTAATCGTCAGCGCCCATCTCCAGGCCAATCACCCGATCGATGTTGTCGCCTTTGGCGGTCAGCATGATGATCGGCAGCCGGCTCTTTTTACGCACATCGCGCAGCACGTCGATGCCGCTCATGTCCGGCAGCATGATGTCGAGGATCATCGCGGTATAGTCGCCCGACAGCGCGCCCTCTATCCCCGCCTTGCCCGTCAGCACTAGCGTGGCATCGAAGCCTTCGCCGGTCAGGTATTCGCTCAGCATGGTGCCAAGCTCCAGGTCATCGTCGACCAGTAAAATTTTCATGCCTTGCTCCTTCACCGATTTTCGTTATTTTCCCGCCAATTCCGCCGGCCCGCAGCCGGTTTTACTCAATCCTTACACATCGCTCTTGGCGTCTCGCCACCGTTATTGTGGCCGCTGCCGCGCAATTTCTCTACTTCAGTCATGGCATTGGCGCACGAGCAAGCGGCAGCTATCACGCAAGCGGGGCTGCCGTCTGTCGAAAGGAAAGGGGGAAAGATTCTCCCGACGGAACACACCGCCGGGTAGGAGCGATCAGTCGAACACGCCGGTAGAGAGGTAACGGTCGCCGCGATCGCAAACGATCGCCACCACGACGCTGCCAGGGTGGGCCGCCGCGATGCGTAAGGCGCCGGCTACCGCACCGCCGGAGCTGACGCCGCAGAAAATGCCTTCACGCTGCGCCAACTGGCGCATGGTCTGCTCGGCATCGCTCTGTTCGATATCCAACACCTGATCCACCAGCTCCGGGCGGAAAATCCCCGGCAGGTAAGCAGGCGACCAACGGCGAATGCCGGGGATGCTGCTGCCCTCCGCCGGCTGCAGGCCGACGATCTGCACCTGCGGATTCTGGCTCTTCAGGTAACCGCCCACGCCGGTAATGGTGCCGGTGGTGCCCATGCTGGAAACGAAGTGCGTGATGCGCCCTTCGGTCTGGCGCCAGATCTCCGGGCCAGTGGTGGTGAAGTGGGCATAAGGATTGTCGAGATTGTTAAACTGATCCAGCACCTTGCCCTGCCCCTGGCGCTGCATCTCCAACGCCAGATCGCGCGCCCCTTCCATCCCCTGCTCACGGCTGACCAGGATCAGTTCCGCACCGTAGGCGCGCATCGCCGCCTGCCGTTCCAGGCTCATGTTCTCCGGCATCAGCAGCTTCAGCGTATAGCCTTTCAATGCAGCGATCATCGCCAGTGCAATGCCGGTGTTGCCGCTGGTAGCCTCGATCAGCACGTCGCCGGGCTTGATCTCCCCGCGCAGCTCCGCCTGCTGGATCATCGCCAACGCGGCGCGATCCTTCACCGATCCCGCCGGGTTATTGCCTTCCAGTTTGACCCATACTTCGCTGCCCGCCTGGGCGGCCAGCCGTTGCAGTTTTACCAGCGGGGTATTCCCGATGCATTGTTCGAGCGTTGTCACGATCTTTGCCTGTGTGTTGGTGTGCGTAAAGTAAAAAGGCAACCCTGGGGTTGCCTTGAAAAAAAGGGCTGTTAAAACCTATCAGGCGCTTTTGGCTAACGCAACAGGTTGCAGCAGTTGATCGCCGGCATACAGCCGCGCATTGAGGCTGCCGACGTAATAACGGCCGCCGCGCACCGGCGTGGCGTTGCCTTCCGGCAGCACTATGCTTATCGGTTCCTGATGCCAGCCGATCGGCTGCACCGTCAGCTGCCAGAAATGGCCGCGCGGGCTGACTTCCAGCACCTGAACCGGCAGCGGGCAACGTTCGCTGCTTTCGGTCGCCACTTCCATTTCCCACGGGCGCAGGAACAGATCGACGCTGCCCTGGTGCATCGGCTGGAACGACAGCGGCCACTGGTGCGCGCCGACGAACAGCTGGGAGCCGCGAATTTCGCCGTTCAGGCGGTTCACTTCCCCCATGAATTCCAGCACGAAGCGGCTGGCCGGCTCGCGCATAATCTCCTCCGGCGAGCCAACCTGTTCGATATTACCCTGGCTCATCACCACGATGCGGTCGGCCACTTCCATCGCCTCTTCCTGATCGTGGGTGACGAATACGCTGGTGAACTTCAGCTCTTCGTGCAGTTGGCGCAGCCAGCGACGCAGCTCTTTACGCACCTGCGCATCCAGCGCGCCAAACGGCTCGTCCAGCAGCAGAATTTGCGGTTCCACCGCCAGTGCGCGCGCCAGCGCCACGCGCTGTTTCTGGCCGCCGGACAGCTGCGACGGGTAGCGATTGGCCAAATGGCCAAGCTGCACCATGTCCAGCAACTGAGTGACTTTCTGTTTGATCGCCGCGGCGTTCGGCCGCTCGCGGCGCGGCAGCACGGTCAGGCCGAAGGCGATGTTGTCGAACACCGTCATGTGGCGGAACAGCGCATAGTGCTGAAACACGAAACCCACGCGCCTGTCGCGTGCATGCATGTGGCTGACGTCGGTGCCGTGGAAGCCCAGCTTGCCGCCGCTCTGGCTTTCCAGCCCGGCGATGATGCGCAGCAGCGTGGTCTTGCCGGAACCGGACGGCCCGAGCAGCGCCACCATCTCGCCGGAAGCAATATCGAGCGAGATATCGTTCAATACCTTGGTGCGACCGAAGTACTTGTTGATGCCGTTAATCTCAATGCTCATGATTTTCCTCCCGCTCGAGACGCGCGTTTTGACGTTCCAGACGCCACTGCAGCGCACTCTTCAAAAATAGGGTAACGATCGCCATCAGGGTCAACAGCGCGGCAGCGGTAAAGGAACCGACGGTGTTGTAATCCTGCTGCAACAGCTCGACCTGCAGCGGCAGACTGTAGGTTTCTCCGCGAATCGAACCGGACACCACCGACACCGCGCCGAACTCGCCGATGGCGCGTGCGTTGGTCAGCACCACGCCATACAGCAGCGCCCAGCGAATGTTGGGCAGCGTCACGCGGCGGAACATCTGCCAGCCGGACGCCCCCAGCAGAATGGCGGCCTCGTCTTCCTGGCTGCCCTGGCTGAGCATCATCGGCACCAGCTCGCGCACCACGAAGGGACAGGTGACGAAAATAGTCACCAACACCATGCCCGGCCAGGAGAACATGATCTGGATGTTATGCGCATCCAGCCAGCCGCCCAGCAGGCCGTTGCTGCCGTAAAACAGCAGGTAAATCAGCCCCGCCACCACCGGTGAAACGGCGAACGGGATATCGATCAGCGTCAGCAGCAGCTGGCGGCCGGGGAAGGTGAAACGCGTCACCAGCCACGCCAGCAACGTGCCGAACACCAGGTTAAACGGCACGGTAATCAGCGCGATCAAGACCGTCAGCCAAATGGCGTGCAGCATGTCCGGATCGAGCAAGTTGCTCCACATCGAGCCGAATCCTTTGGAAAAGGCCTCGGCGAAAATCGACATCATCGGCACCACCAGCAGCAGCACCGAGAACAGCGTTCCGATGGCGATCAGCGTCCACTTGCCCCAGTTAACGCGTGGGCGCTCGGCGCCGTTGAAGGCGGAAACATCAGCCATCAGTGCCCTCCTCCCAAACGTCTGCCGAAGCGGCTTTGCAATACGTTAATGCTGAACAGCAGCAGCAGCGACGCCGCCAGGATCACCGAGGCGATGGCGCTGGCCGCCGGGTAATCGAACTCCTGCAAACGCACAAAAATCATCAGCGAGGTCACTTCCGTCTTCCAGGCGATGTTGCCGGCGATGAAAATCACCGCGCCGAACTCGCCCAGGCTACGGGTAAAGGAGATGGCGGTGCCGGCCAGCAATGCCGGCGCCACCTCGGGCAGCACCACGCGGCGAAAACTCTGCCAGCGCGTGGCGCCCAGCGTCTCGGCCGCCTCTTCGTATTCCGGCCCCAGCTCTTCCAGCACCGGCTGCACGGTGCGCACCACAAACGGCAGGCTGGTGAACGCCATCGCTACCGCGATCCCGAGCCAGGTAAAGGTAACCTTGATGTCGAAGTGCGCCAGCCACTGACCGTACCAGCCGGTGGTAGAAAACAGCCCCGCCAGCGTCAGGCCGGCCACCGCCGTCGGCAGCGCGAACGGCAGATCGATCAGGCCATCCAGCAGCGAACGGCCGGGAAAACGGTAGCGCGTCAGGATCCAGGCCATCAGCATGCCGAACACCGCATTGAACAGGCTGGCAACGCCGGCCGCCAGCAGCGTCACTTTATACGCCGCCACCACCTGCGGGTTGGATATCACTTCCCAATATTGCGCCAGGCTCATCTGCGCCAGCTGCATCACCAACGCACTGAGCGGCAGCAGCAGGATCAAACAGGTATAAAACAGACTGCTGCCGAGGCTGAGGCCAAATCCGGGCAGCACCCGCTTACTGGACGACAACGCCAACATTTACTTGCGCCCTGCCGCTAACAGCTGATCCAGCTCGCCGCCGGTGGCGAAATGGGTTTTCATCACCTGCGGCCAGCCGCCAAATTGATCTTCCACCCGGAACAGTTGGGTGTCCGGGAATTGCCCCTTGGCCGCCGCCATCGCTTTCTGGTCATACACGCGGTAGTAGAAGCTGGTGATCACCTGCTGCGCCGCCGGGCTGTAGAGATAGTTCAGATAGGCTTTGGCCGCCTGTTCGGTGCCGTTGCGCTCGACGTTTTTGTCGACCCAGGCCACCGGGAACTCCGCCAGAATATCGATCGGCGGCACGATCACGTCGTACTTGTCTTCACCGTATTGCTTGCGGATGTTGTTCACTTCGGACTCGAAGCTGATCAGCACGTCGCCCAAACCGCGCTCGACGAAGGTGGTGGTCGCGCCGCGGCCGCCGGTATCGAACACCAGCACGTTCTTCAGGAAACGGGTCATGAAGGCGCGAGTCTTGGCCGTATCATTGCCGTCGGCCTGGCTGGCGGCGCCCCAGGCAGCCAGATAGGTATAACGGCCGTTGCCGGAGGTTTTCGGATTCGGGAACACCAGTTTCACGTCGTCACGCACCAGATCGTTCCAGGTGTGGATGCCCTTCGGGTTGTCCTTGCGCACCAGAAACGCCATGGTGGAATAGAACGGCGAGCTGTTGTTCGGCAGGCGCGACTGCCAGTCCGCCGGGATCAGCTGCCCGCGATCGTGCAGGATCTGTACGTCGGTGACCTGGTTGTAAGTCACCACGTCGGCACGCAGGCCCTGCAGGATCGCCAGCGCCTGCTTCGACGAGCCGGCGTGCGATTGTTTGATGGTCAGCTTGTCGTTCGGATGCTGTTGATTCCACTGCTGTTCAAAGCCGGGATTCAGCGCGACGAACAATTCACGGGAAACGTCATAAGAGCTGTTCAGCAATTCCGCCGCCGACGCGGCGCCGCTCGCCAACAGCGCAGCCGCCAGCCAACCTTTCAGCACGAGATTTTTAACCCGGTTTTGTTTCATTCTGCACCTTATCACTGAGTCATTCCTTCAGGCTTTCGCCTTATTGACGACCAGTGTATTTATAACTCGGTGCGGAGCTGTAACGCTTTTATATACCGTTTGGTGATTTACAAGCATCAAACGCTATAAGGCAGGGAATGCGAGGCGTTTTCGGGACGGAAAAACGGGCCGAAGCCGGGCGCACCGGCTTCGGCAACGGCGTCAAAGTGACAGCAGGCGCGTTAGCGATGGCGCAAAGTAGTAGCTGCCGGTGACCGCACGGCTGAAACGCAGCATCGCGTCGCGTTTGCCGTCCAGATCGCCGAACATGCTTAGCAGCTGCTGCTCGATATTGTGCAGGCGCGCGCAATAGGCAATGAAGAACAGGCCGTGCTTGCCGCTGGCGGTGCCGTAAGGCAAGCTCTGGCGCAGAATTTTCAGGCCCTTGCCATTCTCTTTCAGATCGACGCGGCTGACATGGGAGGTATCCGGGCGCTGATCCGCAGGCAGTTCTTCGCTGTCGTGCTTGGTGCGGCCGATGATCTGCTCCTGCTGCTCGGTGGTAAAGCGCTGCCACTGGCGCAGGTTGTGCTCGTAACGTTGCACCAGCACGTAGCTGCCGCCTGCGTCCTCTTCACCTTCGGCGATCGTCGCCACTGCCGGGCGCTGATCGCCCTGCGGGTTTTCGGTGCCGTCGATGAAGCCGCTCAGATCGCGCTCTTCCACCCAACGGAAACCGTGGGTTTCTTCTTCAATCTTGATGACGTTGCCGAACGCCGCCAGCGCGGCCTGCGCCAGCGTGAAGTTGACGTCGTGACGCAGCGACTGGATGTGGATCAGCATATCGCGTTGGGTGGCCGGCGCCAGCCCTTTGCCGAGCGGCGTGAACGGCTTCAGCTCTTTCGCCCCCTGGCCGCTGGAGAGATCGTGCCAAACGTCGTAGCCGAAAGCGATCACCGCGCCAAGGCGCGCATCGGGGAACTGCTGCTGCAGCTCGCTCAGCGTCTGACAAAACTGCTTGCAGCCCTGGCGCAAGTCGGCGAATTCGCCCTGTACGCTGGCTTCCATAAAAATGGCGAAACGGCAGTGCTCCAGCAAAATGCCGCTCTGAACCTGTGTCATGTTGTTATCCTCGATACCAGAATCCGGCAACAGGTAAGGTATGGCGGTTGACGCGCGGGTTCCCTGTTACAAACGCGCGCTATCATACCGCAAGCACGGGCGATTGCCTTGCAGCAGCGCAAAGAAAATAGGGGTAATGGCTTGAAAAGGCAGGCGCCGTGAACCAGCGCCCGTTGAACATATTACTGCTGCGGCTTGGCGTGCCAGATGATTTTGCTGACCGTCCAGCTTTTCAGGGTGTCGTCCGGCGGAATGATATCCTGCGCCCCGGCCCACTTGCCGCTGAAGATGTAGGTGACGTACTTGCTCTGCTCCGCCACGCACTCCACTTTACCGGCGTCTTCGCCGCTGCCTGGCTTACAGGAGCCAAACGCCTTGCTGTACATATCGCCGAACGGTGTGCCGAGCTTGTTGCCCCACTCCGTCGCCACTTTCGGATCCAGCACGTCCACCCGCTGCAGGCGCCCTTTCGGTTCACCGGTGATCACCAGCTTCACCTCGTCGCCGGACAGCGCCTGATAATAAGAGACGATCTGGCCGTTGTTGGTCGCCATGCCGCCGCGCAGACGGTAGTTGCCGTCCAGCCCATCGTTAATGGCGCTTTCCGACATCGGCGTGCCGGCGTTGAGCTTGCCGACGCCCTTGGCGCCGACCTCCAGGCTGCTGCCGAACCAGTTGAACGGCGACAGGCTGGACCAGGAGAAATTGGACATGCTCGAACAGCCGGTCAATAACAGCGGAAGCCCTAACAGCAGGGGGCGAATATTCATCTCTAGCTCCTTAAACATCAATGGCACGGGGCGGTAACCCGCCCCTGCCGCACTCGGCGTTTTGCTGCGTGCCAGCCTCTCACAACGGCCCGCACTACGCCAACGGTTGCCAGCTTGGAGTGCGGAAAATGCGAAAAGTGCCGCACTTCTCGGCAATTAGTCGGCGTGCTCCGCCGGCGCGAAACAGGCTTTCAGACGCGCATTCAACAGCAGATAGCTCAGCGCGAGCGCATCGAGCAGCGCCAGCGTCAGTTCCAGCCCCGGCGCATCACCGTCCTGGCGCCACAGGCTGAACAACGCGCCGCCGAGCGACGCCAGCACGGAGATAACCAGCCCCCAGCGCCAGCCGCGCCACAGCCGCGGCCATTGATGGCGACGGCCGCTCAGCAAAAACGCCAGCGCTGCCGGCAAGCCGAGCAACATGCCGTACCAAAAACGTTGGGTATCCGGATAAAATAGCGCCAGCAAGCTTTCGCCCTGTTCACGCGAAACGCCGGCCATCACGAACAGCAGCCAGGTGCGCGCCTGCAGAATCAGCACGGCCCAAAATCCCAGCGGCAGTCGCAGCGCGCCGTGCTGGTCGTAATCGTCCGGGGAAAACCGGGGTGAGAATGGCTTCAACGATCGTTCCTTGCCAACAGAATAAAGACTATGGCTACAGATGGGCGCCGGCGATGGGAATTTCAATATGTCGGCTTAAGAAGCTCTTAAGATCGGCGTGTTTTAATGCTTATCACTAAGCAAGCAACCCGATATCAGCGGGATGTGATTTTCGATAACAATAAGGAAGCGCAACATGAAAAAACTGACTCTGGCCGCTCTGATCGCGCTGTGCAGCGCACCGGTACTGGCGCAACAAGGCGGGTTCCTCGATCCGGCCGCGCCGCAGGCCCAAACGCAAACCACCGCACAGGGTGGTTTCGCCGGCCCCAGCGCAGCGCTGACCACCGTGGACAAGGTGAAATCGCTGAGCGACGACACCTGGGTGATGCTGCAGGGCAACATCGAGCAGCGCATCGGCGACGAAACCTATACTTTCCGCGACGCCACCGGCACCCTGACGGTCGATATCGATCGCAAACGCTGGAACGGCCAAACCGTTACGCCGAAAGACAAGGTGCAGTTGGAAGGCAAAGTGGATAAAGACTGGAACAGCCTCGAAGTGGACGTGAAAACCGTCAAAAAGCTGCCGTAATGCACTGCGTCGGGCGGTGCAACACCGCCGCCCGACGCGCGATCAATATTCCTGATCTTCGATCAGCCGCTTGCCCAGGCTGGTGATGCCCTGGATCTCGTAGCCGAGCTTCTCGTACATCTCGACCACCGTGTCGTTGTCTTCGCGCACCATAATCTGGATCTTCGGGCAGCCACGGGCGATCAGCTTCTTCTCCAGACGGTTGATCAACGCATTGGCGATGCCGCGCCCGCGATAGTCGGGATGCACCCCGAGGTAATACGCCGAGCCGCGGTGGCCGTCATAGCCGCCCATCACCGAACCGACCACTTCGCCGCCGACTTCCGCCACCAGGAACAGCTCCGGATCGTGGTTCAGCTTGCGCTCGATGTCCATCTCCGGATCGTTCCAGGGCCGCAGCAGATCGCAGCGCTCCCACAGGGTAATGACTTCTTCAAAGTCGTCTTGTCGAAATACGCGAATTTCCATCGATGTTGGCCGCTGTTAATTAAGGTGTTTATCTGATTATCGCGTGATTATTCACTTACGCAATATCAAACTGCGATTTACCGCGCTATTTACCCGGAAATCGCCGGTAACAGGCGTAATAAATGGAAATAGTTATCGGGTCGATTAATGATTATCAATACGATATAACGTCGCAAAATAGAAACGTCGATGGAGCGTTGCGTAATGAAAAAGCAGGGTAAACAATTCCTCAATTTTAAGCCGCTTGCCGTTTCCCCGACGCGACGCCAACTTTTGCTTTCCGGCCTGGCGGTCGCGCTGTTCGGCGTGAAAAGCCACAGCGCCAAGGCGGAAGGCATGCTGCGCAATCAGCACAGCAAACCGGCGGCGAAACCGGCCGGCGGCAAAAAGCGGGTGATGATCGATCCCGGCCACGGCGGCATTGACTCGGGCGCGGTCGGCCACGAAGGTTCGCAGGAAAAACACATCGTGCTGGAAATCGCCAACCACGTGCGCCGTTTTCTGCATGAGCATGACCACGTCGAGGCGCGCCTGACGCGCGAAGAAGACGAGTTCATTCCGCTGTTCCAGCGGGTGGAGATCGCCCACCAGCACCAGGCCGATCTGTTCATTTCGATTCACGCCGACGGTTTTACCAGCCCGTCGGCCTCCGGCGCTTCGGTGTTCGCCCTCTCCAACCGCGGCGCCAGCAGCGCCATGGCGCGCTACCTGTCCAACCGTGAAAACGCCGCCGACGACGTGGCGGGCGGCAAGTACAAGGATCAGGACAACTACCTGCAGCAGGTGCTGTTCGATCTGGTGCAAACCGACACCATCAACAACAGCCTGACGCTCGGCCGCCACGTGCTCGGCCAAATTCGCCCGGTGCACCATCTGCACAGCGACAGCACCGAACAGGCGGCGTTCGCGGTGTTGAAATCCCCGTCCATTCCCTCGGTGCTGGTGGAAACCTCGTTCATCACCAACCCGAACGAAGAGCGGCTGCTGGGCACCACCGCGTTTCGCGAGAAAATCGCCCGCGCCATCGCGGACGGCATCGTCAACTTCTTCGACTACTTCGACGCCCACCAGCGCAAACCCCGCTGATGCCGCGGGCGGCGAATAAGAGTATACTCAGCGCCTTGTTCAGCCAGACGCTATAAAGACCCCGCATGAGTTTACCTAACATCGCTGAAGTAAAATCCTTCCTGCTGGCGCTGCAGGATCATATCTGCGCGCAGCTCGCCCAGGCCGACGGCGGCGCCGTGTTCACCGAAGACCAATGGACGCGTGAAGAAGGCGGCGGTGGCCGCAGCCGCGTGTTGACCAACGGCGCGGTGTTCGAACAGGCGGGGGTCAACTTCTCGCACGTCTCCGGCGCCACCCTGCCGGCCTCGGCGACCGCGCACCGTCCGGAACTGGCCGGGCGCAGTTTCCAGGCGATGGGCGTCTCATTGGTTATCCATCCGCTCAGCCCCTACGTGCCCACCAGCCACGCCAACGTGCGCTTCTTCATCGCCGAAAAACCGGGCGAAGCGCCGGTATGGTGGTTCGGCGGCGGCTTTGATCTGACGCCGTTCTACGGCTTCGAAGAGGATGCCGTGCACTGGCACCGCACCGCGGCCGATCTGTGCGCGCCGTTCGGCGACGAGGTCTACCCGAAATATAAACAGTGGTGCGACGATTACTTCTTCATCAAGCACCGCAACGAAGCGCGCGGCATCGGCGGCCTGTTCTACGACGATCTGAACACCCCGGACTTCGACCACTGCTTCGCCTTCACCCGCGCGGTGGGCCAGGGCTTCCTCGACGCCTACCTGCCGATCGTCGAAAAACGTAAGGCCTTGACCTGGGGCGAGCGCGAGCGCCAGTTCCAGCTGTACCGCCGCGGCCGCTACGTGGAGTTCAACCTGGTGTGGGATCGCGGCACGCTGTTCGGGCTGCAAACCGGCGGGCGCACCGAGTCCATTCTGATGTCGATGCCGCCGCTGGTGCGTTGGGAGTATAACTACCAGCCGGAAGGCGACAGCCCGGAAGCGGCGCTGGAGCGCGATTTCCTGCCGGTGCGCGACTGGCTGCAGGAGGCGAAATGATGCAGGTTTGGGTCGATGCAGACGCCTGTCCGAACGTAATCAAAGAGGTACTGTTCCGCGCCGCCGATCGTACCGCCATCACCGTGACGCTGGTGGCGAACCAACCGCTGCGCACGCCGCCGTCGAAGTACATCCGTTCGCTGCAGGTGGCGGCCGGCTTCGACGTGGCCGACAACGAGATCGTGCGCCGCTGCGAAGCGGGCGATCTGGTGATCACCGCCGACATTCCGCTGGCGGCGGAGGTGATAGAGAAAGGCGCGGTGGCGCTGAACCCGCGCGGCGAACGCTATACGCCGGACACCATTCGCGAGCGCCTCAACATGCGCGATTTTATGGATACCCTGCGCGCCAGCGGCATTCAGACCGGCGGCCCGAACGCCCTGAACCAGCGCGACCGCCAGCAGTTCGCCAACGAGCTGGACAAATGGCTGCTGCAGGCGAAACGGGCGCAGTGACTGCGCCCTGTTCTGCTGCAGTTTAGAAGCGCACCTCCCCGCCGAAGATATAGGTGCGTCCACGGGCAGTGTTGGCGGCCGTCGCGTCATCCCCTTGGATCGGCAACATATTCAGTTTGTTCAACGCCTCGGAATAGCTCTTGTTCATCACGTTTTGCACGCTGAATTTCAGCATGACGTTGCGGTTGATCTGATAAGTGCTGTACAGGTCGATAACGGTAGGAATATTCGGCATTTCCTGCTTGAGGATTTCACCGGTCGATTCACTCTGCTCATAATCCGGCGACAGGCGACGCGTCTTGCCCGTATATTTCACGATGCTGCCGACGGTTAGCGATTCATCAAGAAAACGCACCCCGGTATCCAACGTAAAGTACATGTCCGGCAGTTCATTGATATCCCCGGCGCCGAAATAGGTGCTAGCGATGGAGGTCGGCTGCTCGGTGTGCTGTTTGCTGAAAGAGACGCGCGCGAAGGCTCGGCCGGCATCATAGTTGGCTTCAACCTCAACACCATGCATACGCACCGGCGTCAGAGAGTTGACGTAGATATACATATTGTCCGAGTAATCTTCGCTCGCATCGGCCCAATCGTTTTCCAGATTTTCGCGATAGCTGCATTTCCGTCCATTGCGGCACACCATGTAAGATTCACTGAAGATGTAATTGCGCACTTTACTGGTATAGCCCACGACCTTGAGGCGTAAAGAGTCTTCCTTCACCAGCAGATCGTGTCCGTTGGCGTTGAAGCCGGCCTGCCAGGTTTCCGCTCGTTCACCTTTGAGGAACGGGTTCATCGATGCGCCACCCGAGTTGGAATAGAACACTTCTTGAATGTTCGGCGCACGCATCGACTTGCTGTAGCTGACGAATGGCTGCAACCACGGCGTCACCTGTGCCGATAGCATTACCGAAGGATTGAACCCTTGCTCTTTCAAATTGATGCTAGCGGCCCCTTGCGGGAAGCACTCCACGCGATAATCGCATTCAGGCTTGTAACCGGTCAGCTTGTTGCTGGTGTAGTTCAGGTTGAGATCGAGCTGATAGATATCCCGGTTAAGCTGCAGGCCGGTATATAAACTGCCGATTCGCTGCTCGCCGGATGGCGCAAAGGTATTATTTTCTATTGCTTCCTGCGCCGTCTGCGAATTCTCTATAGCCGATTCTACATGCTTGCGGTATTGGTTGCGCATCAGTTTGCCGCCATAGCTGAAGGCTACATCGGTATCCAGCAGGCTGAATCGGCTGGTGTTATTGATATCCAGCGCATCGGAGCGGTTTTCCGCGTTGGTGTTAAAGAAGGTGAACAGCGAACCGCCGTCGTATTTTTGATTGCCTTTACTGGTGCTGACGGTGAGGTTTAAATCCACCAGCTCCGAAAACGGCGCATAGTGATATTTGAGGTAGAGGTCATGGCTATCGATATCGCGCCGAGAAAAGCGGTTTTGGTAGTTTCTGGCGGAAAACTCAATGCTATTGAACTCGTTCGGTTTGATATCCAGTTTGAACAGCTGTGACTTGGGATTTTGCTTCATAAATTCATCGTACCCAAAATCTTCGCTGCTGATACCGTCGCCATTGTTGAAGTTCGAGTAAATGGAGCTCCCACTGATCGCGGCCATCGCGCCAATGCTGCCGGTATCGGTAAACGCCTGCCCCTTACCGGCGACGGCGATCATGCCACTGCGGCCAATGCCGTTGCTGCCGACAGAGAATTTGGTTCTCACCCCGAAAGGATTGCCAGAAAAGATCACATCATCGACACCGATTGTGCGGAAGTTAGCACTGCCTGCCAACGCATTTACGCCGCTGCCGCCACTGTTCTCACCGCGCGCCACGTCCACTCCGACGATAAAATTGGGATCTATCAAGACCCCCGCCTGGTTATTGGTCGAACCGTGTGACATCACACCAGACGTGGAAGTACCGTAATAGTTCTGGGTAATGCCGTCGACCATGGTATTGACCCGGCCGAAACCGCTCAGACCGCGGATATTGACGCTGACGGCCCCCTGACTGGGATCGATCTGGGTATAGGTGCCCGGCATGCTGCGCAGAATGCTGTCCACCGACTCCAGATTTTTGTTTTCATCGCGCGAGCTGAACGCGCCCGGCCGGGCCAACGCCTCTTTTTCGCTGCTCTTGCCGCTGTCGGCGGCCGAGACGTTGAGCGGGCTGAACGCCACGCTGCCTTTATTATTTTCCGCCTGTTCCTGCGCGGCCGCAGCCTGCCCGTACAGCGCCAGTCCCGCGCCGATCAGGCTCGCTATCATTTTGATTTTCATATATCCCCAGAAATAGCCAATAAGGTTTGATGGCCGACAATGCCCAGCAAAAAGCCCGCCGAAAGCGCGGTAAAAGGTTGTTATTGTTTTATTGCGCCGCAGCGTGCCGCGGCGCTGAAGGTTATTTCTGCGCCTGCCGATCCGCCGCCAGAATAAAGGCGTACTCCAGCGCGCCGTTTTCCAGCCGCGCCAGGCGGCCCGATTTGCCGCCGTGGCCGGCGGTCATGTCGGTGGAAAGCAGCAGCAGCGAATCGCCCTGCTTGAAGCGCCGCAGCTTCGCCACCCATTTGGCCGGTTCCCAATACTGCACCTGCGAGTCGTACAAGCCGCTGGTAACCAGCAGGTTCGGGTAATGCTGCCGGCGCACGTTGTCGTACGGGCTGTAGGATTTCATCAGCGCATAGGCGGCCGGCTGGTGCGGGTTGCCCCACTCCTCGTACTCGCCGGTAGTCAGCGGAATGCTGTCGTCCAGCATGGTGGTCACCACGTCGACGAACGGCACCTGCGCCACCACTGCGTTGTACAGCTGCGGCGCCTGATTGATCACCGCCCCCATCAGCAAGCCGCCGGCGCTGCCGCCCATGGCGTAGATGCGCCCCGGTTGGCCGTAGCCGTCTTTGATCAGCACCTGGGTGGCGTCAATGAAGTCGTTGAAGCTGTTCGGTTTGTGCGTCAGCTTGCCCTGTTTGTACCAGCTCTGCCCCAGCTCGCCGCCGCCGCGCACGTGGATCAGCGCATAGACGAAGCCGCGATCCAGCAGGCTGATGCGGTTGGCGCTGAACGCCGGATCCATGCTCATGCCGTAAGCGCCATAGCCGTACACCAGCAGCGGGTTATGCCCGTTTTTGAACAGCGATGTGCGGTACACCAGCGAGACCGGCACCTTCACGCCGTCGCGCGCCGTGACCCAGATGCGTTCGCTGTGATACAGGCTCGGATCGACGCCTTTCACCTCCTGCTGCTTCAGCAAGGTGCGCTCGCCCTTGTTCAGATCCCACTCATAGGTGCGGGTCGGCGTGGTCATCGCCGAATAGCCGTAGCGCAAGCGATCGCTGTCCGGCTCCGGGTTATAGCCCAGCCAGGCCATGTAGCTGGCGTCGTCGAACGGGATGGTGCGCTCGGTTTTGCCGTCCCAGCTGATTTGCCGCAGCTGCACCAGCCCGTTGGCGCGCTCCTGCACCACCAGCCAGTCGCGGAACAGGCTGAAGCTCTCCACCTCGTGCTGCGCCTGCGGCGCGATCAGCGTCTGCCAGGGTTTACCCGCCGCCGCCGTGTGGTACAGGCCGAAGTTCGGGTCCTGATGGTTAGAGCGCAGGTAGAACTCGCCGCGGTAGTGATCGAGGTAATACTCGCGGCCGTTCTGCCGGGCAGCGAACAGCTGCGGCTCGCGCTGCGGCTGGTTGGCGTCGATCAGGCGCACTTCGGAGGTGGTGTTGCCGCTGATGGTCAGAATCAGGTAATCGCGCGAGGACGAGCGGCCGAGGCTGAGGTAGAACGCCGGATCGTTCTCCTGGTACACCAGCTTATCTTCCGCCGTCGGCGTCCCGTACCGATGCCGGTAGACCTGGTACGGCAACAGCGTTTGCGGGTGGTTGCGCACGTAGAACAGGGTTTGGTTGTCGTTGGCCCACACCATATTGCCGGAGGTGTTTTCCAGCGTTTCCGGCGACCAACGCTCACTGTCTATCTCGCGCAGGGAGATGCGGTATTGGCGACGGCCCTGCAGATCTTCGGCTACCGCCAGGCGGCGGTTGTCCAGGCTGACGTCCATCGCCCCCAGGCGGTAATAGGCGTGGCCGGCCGCGCGCTGATTGGCGTCCAGCAAGGTTTGCCACGGCGCGTCGGCGGTGAGCGCCTGGCGCTGATACAGTGCGAAATCTTTACCGGCGGCGTAGCTTTCCTGGTAGCGATAGCCGTTGAGCTGATACGGCACCGAACGATCGTCAGGGCTCATGCGGCCCAGCATCTCCTGATACAGCGTGGCGCGCAGCTTCTGGTACGGCGCCATCATCTGCTCGGTATAACGGTTCTCCGCCTTCAGGTAGTCCAGCACCTTCGGTTCTTTTCGGCTGTCGTCGCGCAGCCAGTAGTAATCGTCGGTGCGCGTCTCACCGTGGGCCGTCAGCGCTTTCGGCGCGCGTTCCGCCAACGGCGGCTGCGGTTGCGCTAACGCACCGCCGGCGACGCCTAAATAAAGCCAAAGCGCGGCCGCGATGCGACGGCGCGAGGTAGATAACAGCGGATTCATAATCCCTCACGAAGTTTGAAGAGGCGCACGACGACGATGCGGCGCCTGCGGGCATTAACGGCGGGCATTCAGCTCCGCCAGATTGAAATCGATCGGCATCGTCACTTTGACGGCTCCCTGCTGCAGCATCTCCGGCGGCGGCGGCGGCAACGGCTGGGCGCGCGACACCACCGCCACCGCTTCCCGATCCAGCGACGCGGTGCCGGAACGCACCTGCAGCACGACGTTCGAGACCCGCCCCTGCGCGTCAACGCTGAAACTGACCTGCGGCATGCCGCTGCGCCGGCGGCTGCGGGCATCCAAAGGGTAATCCTTGATGCGGTTCAGTTTGCCTTTTACCAGGCTCTCCCACGACAGTTTGGCCTGCGCATTGCTGTTGGCGTCGCTGTTGATCGGGGCGGCGGTCTGGTGGGAGATCGTCTGCGCCTGCGGCGCGGCGGCGCTGGACGCGGCGGCATTGCGCGTCTCTTTGGCCTGTTCTTGCGGCTTCGGCTGCGCTTTTTGCGGGGGACGGTGTTCAGCGCGCTTCTTCTGCGCCGTCACGATTTTTGCTTTATCGGCGCGCGCCAGCTTGGGCAGATCCGGCTGTTGCTGCTGCTCCGCGGGCTGCGCCGCGGCGGATTCCGCCTGCTGCACGCCCAGCGGCAGCGGCTTGCTTTCCGGCGCTTCAATCTGCGCCGCCCAGCTCATCATCACCGCCGGCGGCGGCAGTACCACCGGCTCCAGCGCCGTCTGCGGCCAGTAAAACAGCAGCACCAACGCCGCGTGCGCCGCCAGGGCGAGCAGCAGGCCGCGCGCCCAGCGCGGCTGCGGCAGTTCAAAGGCCGGGAGGGAGTAAGACTGACTTAACATAGGGGCATTAGCTTGCTTAATTGCGAATGATTGCAGATCACATTTACTAATGATAATCATTTGCAACTATAATTAACACCCCTTTTCACTCTCTTAACGTATTCATTTCACTGATGGTGTGATCCACAGGTAGTCTGCGGTGTTCGCATCGACCTGTACGCCCGGTTCCGCCAGCATCAGCACCGTCGGCACCGCCGCCGGTTGCAGATCCCGCACGTGCAGCGGCACGCCCACCGATTTGGCGGCGTGATAGCCACCGGCGATCAACAACGCGGGCGTCGGTGCCGCCAGCAGACGTTCCGCCATGCGCCGATCGCGCTGCTGCTGGATCGCCAGCATCGCGTGCAGTTGGTCGGCCTCAATCTTGCCGCCGTGCGAAGTGCGGATGGTCTCTTCCAGCGCCTTGCGCACCGCCGGCTGCGCCGATAGCTGCCCCGCCGGGAACTGCGGCTGCTGATAGAACGCCGTAATCTCGCTGCGATCCAGGTTGGCCGACCACAGCGGGTAAGGCGCGCGCATCGCCGCCATCGTCACCCCGCCATACAGCTCCCACTTCCAGCCCGGCTGCCAGGCGATCAGTTCCGCTACGCGGCCGTCACGCACCGTGGGATCGCTCTGCAGCCACTGTTTGACCTTGTCGACCTGCGCCTGCTGGTTCGGGTTGATCATCTCCATCAGCACGCTGCCCTGCGGCCGCCTTTGCGGCAGCTGCTGCACCAGCCATTGCTCAATCTGATGGTGGTAAGGATTGTCATGCTTTTCCCCCAGGATCACCCGCGGCTGCTGCGCCAATCGCGTCAACAGCTGCTCCGGCGTCAGGGTCGCGCCGCTGTGCAGATCGGTAATGTTACCCAGCTTGTCGATGTTGCCGGCCGACGTTTTCACCGGCGTTTGGCTGCAGGCGCCAAGCGCCAACGCCGCCAATAAAATCAGATATCTCATCATGTTGCCCCATTATCGAAAATGGCGACATTATAGATAATAATTATCATTTGCATATAGATCTGGCTTAACGATTTTTTTACGTGGCGATCGCCGGCTGCGCATTGCGTTGAAAAAGCATTGCGGGTATAACCAATAGCCATTCAGATATTTAGACGTCTATACGGATAGATTATTATGCAACCATCGGCACCCGCCGCAGGACAGTTCAAACGCAGCATGAAGGCCCGGCACCTGGTGATGCTGTCGCTGGGCGGCGTGATCGGCACCGGGCTGTTTTTCAACACCGGCTACATCATCTCCACCACCGGCGCGCTCGGCACGCTGCTGGCCTACCTGATCGGCGCGCTGGTGGTGTATCTGGTGATGCTGTGCCTGGGCGAACTGTCGGTGGCGATGCCGGAAACCGGCGCCTTTCACGTCTATGCTTCACGCTATCTGGGGCCGGCCACCGGCTATGCCGTCGCCTGGCTATATTGGCTCACCTGGACGGTGGCGCTCGGCTCCAGCCTCACCGCCGCCGGATTCTGCATGCAGTACTGGTTCCCGCAGTCGCCGGTGTGGCTGTGGTGCCTGATCTTCTGCGCGGCCATTTTCCTGCTTAACGTGGTGACCACCCGCTTTTTCGCCGAAAGCGAATTCTGGTTTTCGCTGATCAAAGTGGTGACCATTCTGGCGTTCATCATACTGGGCGGTGCCGCCATGTTCGGTCTTCTGCCGATGAAAGACGGCACGCCGGCGCCGTTCCTGCATAACCTGACCGCTTCCGGCTGGCTGCCGCACGGCACGCTGCCGATCCTGATGACCATGGTGGCGGTGAACTTCGCTTTCTCCGGCACGGAGCTGATCGGCATTGCCGCCGGTGAAACCGAGAACCCGGAAAAAGTCGTACCGCTGGCGATCCGTACCACGGTGATCCGCCTGATGCTGTTCTTTATCGGCACGGTCTTCGTGCTGGCGGCGTTGATCCCGATGGATCAGGCGGGGATCGTCAAAAGCCCGTTCGTGCTGGTGTTTGAACGCATCGGCGTGCCTTACGCCGCCGATATCTTCAACTTCGTGATCCTGACCGCCATCCTCTCGGCGGCCAACTCCGGCCTGTACGCTTCAGGGCGCATGCTGTGGTCGCTGGCCCACCAGCGCACCCTGCCGGCCTACTTTGCGCGCGTCAATGCGCGCGGCATTCCGATCAACGCCCTGACCTTCAGCATGCTCGGCGGCGTGCTGGCGCTGCTGACCAGCGTGATCGCGCCAGACACGGTGTTTGTCGCCCTGTCGGCGATCTCCGGTTTTGCGGTGGTGGCGGTGTGGCTGAGCATCTGCGCTGCCCACTTTGCTTTCCGCCGCGCCTACCTGCGCAGCGGCCAGCCGATAAGCGGCCTGAAATACCGTGCGCCCGGCTACCCATTGACACCGATCCTCGGCTTCGCACTATGCCTGCTGGCCTGCATCGGGCTGGCGTTCGATCCGGAACAGCGCATTGCGCTCTACTGCGGGCTGCCGTTCGTCGCCTTGTGCTACCTCACCTATTTCCTGACCCGGCGCGCCGGGCAAAAAACCGCTTTGGGAGAACAACATGTCGGTTAATAATCCCGTCGCCCGCCTGCTGGCCGAACACCCCACGCTGATCCTGGACGGTGCGCTGGCTACCGAACTGGAAGCGCGCGGCTGCGATCTGACCGATCCGCTGTGGTCGGCCAAGGTGCTGATTGAAAATCCCGAGCTTATCTATCAGGTGCATCTCGATTATTTCAACGCCGGCGCCCACTGCGCCATCACCGCCAGCTATCAGGCCACGCCGCAGGGCTTCTTGCGCCGCGGCCTGGATCAGGAGCAATCGCTGGCGTTGATCGCCAAAAGCGTGCAGCTGGCGCAACGCGCGCGCCGCGATTATCTGGCCGCGCACCCGCAGGCGGCGCCGCTGCTGATCGCCGGTTCGGTGGGCCCTTACGGCGCCTATCTGGCCGACGGCTCGGAATACCGCGGCGACTACCGGCTGGCGCAGGATGACATGATTGCCTTCCACCGGCCGCGCCTCGCAGCCCTGGCCGCCGCCGGCGTCGATCTGCTGGCCTGCGAAACGCTGCCGTCGTTCACCGAACTGCAGGCGCTGCTGACGCTGCTGCAGGAGTTCCCGACGCTCGGCGCCTGGTTTGCCTTCACCCTGCGCGACAGCCAACATCTCAGCGACGGCACGCCGCTGACGGAGGTCCTGTCCGCGCTGCGCGGCAACCCGCAGGTGTTGGCGATCGGCATCAACTGCATCGCGCTGGACAAGGTCGCTCCGGCGCTGCGTCAGTTGAGCGCGCTGGCCGACAAACCGCTGCTGGTCTCCCCCAACTCCGGCGAGCACTACGATGCGGTGAGCAAAACCTGGCACGCCTGCGGCGGCGAGCACGGCAGCCTGGCGGATCAGGCGACGGAGTGGAGCACGCTCGGCGCACAATTGATCGGCGGCTGTTGTCGCACTACGCCGCAGGATATTCGCGCCATCGCCGCGCGCTGTAAGAAATGAGCAGGGGGGTTATTCGGTTAGCCGGCGTAAGTGTTCAGCGGCTTGTTCAACGTTGAGGCGGCCTTGAGCTGCTTCAACCGTAATTTCGACCAGTTCTGCGTCTTCCCGCAGTGCAATGCCATTAATACCGAGAAATAGCGCCATGCTTTGGAAGGCCGTACGTTTGTTGCCATCAAGAAAAATGTGACCGTGGCTGATGGCGATGAGATAGAGCGCGGCCAAGCGGTAAACGTCTGTGACGTTCTCGTAGTGGTAAGCATTGAGCACGCGGTTGGCTACAGCCTCAACTTTGCTGCCTTCCTGGCGGCCGTGAGGCACAATTTCAGCATTGAACTCCGCAATATCCTCTGCGGTCAAAAAGATCATCTATTCGCCAGCGCCTTAATCGTATCCGCGTGTTTAGCCTGAATGCGCGCTTTCACTTTGGCTTTGACCAAAACCTCATAGTCGGCCTTACTGATGATGTAAACCTCATCGTGTCCGCGGCGCGTCACTTCCACCGGCTGTTTTTGCGCTTCCAAAAGCACCTCGGCCAAATTGTTTCTCGCCGCCGTGTAGCTAATCGTAGTCATTTTCTTTACCTGTACATGTACATATTTGACGATTATTTGTACCACGTCCACTGGAAATAAAAAAGCCCCCGGCGCCAACAGCGCAGGGGGCCAGTTACTCAACCCGGGCTTACAGTGGTTCGGTCTGGGCTTCCACTACCGCCAGCGCCACCATGTTGACGATGCGGCGCACCGAGGCGATCGGCGTCAGGATGTGCACCGGCTTGGCGACCCCCATCAGCACCGGCCCGACGGTCACCCCTTCCGAGCAGGAGACGCGCAGCAGGTTGTAGCTGATGCGCGCCGCTTCCATGTTCGGCATGATCAGCAGGTTGGCTGAGCCTTTCAGCGGGCTGTCCGGCATCAAATCGTGACGGATGCTTTCCACCAGCGCGGCGTCGCCGTGCATTTCGCCGTCGATCTCCAGCTCCGGCGCCAGCTCATTCACCAGCTCCAACGTTTTACGCATCTTGCGCGCCGCCGGGCAATCAGACGAACCGAAGCTGGAGTGAGACAGCAGCGCCACCTTAGGTTCGATGCCGAAGCGGCGCACGGTTTCCGCCGCCATCAGGGTGATCTCCGCCAGCTGTTCCGGCGTTGGATCGTCGTTGACGTAGGTGTCGGCGATGAAAGTGTTGCCGCTCGGCAGCAGCAGCGCGTTCATCGCGCCGGCGACGTGCGCGCCTTCACGGAAGCCGAACACGTTCTTCACCACGTCGTAATGCTCGTGGTAGCTGCCGATGGTGCCGCAGATCATCGCATCCGCTTCGCCGCGGTGCAGCATGATGGCGGCGATCAGCGTCGGGTTGCCGATCACCGCGCGGCGCGCCTGTTCCTGCGAAACGCCGCGGCGTTTCATGATCTGGTAGTACTCGCCCCAGTATTCGTTGAAGCGCGGGTCCGACTCGTTGTTCACCACTTCGAAATCTTTACCCGGCGTCAGCTGCAGACCCAGCTTTTTCAGGCGCATCTCGATCACGCTCGGGCGGCCGACCAGGATCGGGAAAGCCAGCCCCTGCGACACCAGCTCTTGCGTGGCGTGCAGCACGCGCTCTTCCTCGCCTTCCGCCAGCACCACCCGCTTCACCTCTTTGCGCGCCTGCGAGAAGATCGGCTTCATGAACAGGTTGGTTTTGTAGACGAACTCCGCCAGCTTCTCGACGTAGGCGTCGAAGTCTTCGATCGGGCGCGTCGCCACGCCGGAATCCATCGCCGCCTTGGCCACCGCCGGCGCGATCTTGACGATCAGGCGCGGATCGAACGGTTTCGGAATGATGTATTCCGGGCCGAAGGAGAGATCCTGGTCATCATAGGCGGAAGCCACCACGTCGCTCTGCTCCGCCAGCGCCAGATCGGCGATGGCATGCACGCAGGCCAGTTTCATCTCTTCGTTGATAGTGGTGGCGCCCACGTCCAGCGCGCCGCGGAAAATGAACGGGAAGCACAGGACGTTGTTCACCTGGTTCGGGTAGTCGGAACGGCCGGTACAGATGATGGCGTCCGGGCGCACCGCTTTGGCCAGCGGCGGCAGAATTTCCGGTTCCGGGTTGGCCAGCGCCATGATCAGCGGATCGCGCGCCATGGTTTTCACCATATCCTGCGTCAGGACGCCCGGGCCGGAGCAGCCGAGGAAGATGTCGGCGTTCGGGATGGCGTCGCCCAGCGTGCGCTGACCGTTATCCTCGATGGCATAGGCGGCTTTGGTCTGCTCCATGTTGGCGTCGCGGCCTTTATAGATGACGCCTTTGGAATCGCAGACGGTGATGTTCTGTTGACGCAGCCCCAGCGCCACCAGCAGGTTCAGACAGGCGATAGAGGCCGCACCGGCGCCGGACACCACCAGCCGTACGTCGGAGATGTTCTTCTTCACCACGCGCAGGCCGTTGAGCACCGCCGCAGTGGTGATGATCGCCGTGCCGTGCTGGTCGTCGTGGAACACCGGGATCTTCATGCGCTCACGCAGTTTCTGTTCGATGTAGAAACACTCCGGCGCCTTGATGTCTTCCAGGTTGATACCGCCGAAGGTCGGTTCCAGCGCGGCAATAATGTCGATTAATTTGTCAGGGTTATGCTCATCCACTTCGATATCAAATACGTCGATACCGGAAAACTTCTTGAACAAAACGCCCTTGCCTTCCATCACCGGCTTACCGGCCAACGCGCCGATATTGCCCAGACCCAGTACCGCCGTGCCGTTGGAAATCACCGCCACCAGGTTGCCGCGCGCGGTGTATTTGTAGGCCGCCAGCGGATCTTCGGCGATCTCGAGGCAAGGCGCGGCGACGCCCGGCGAATAGGCCAGCGCCAGATCGCGCTGGGTCGCCAACGGTTTGGTAGGGGAAACCTGGATCTTCCCTGGGACAGGAAACTGATGGAAATCAAGGGCACTCTGTTTGAGCTGTTCGTCCATTATGGATTCCTTTGTTTTTTGCTTTTATGTTGAGGTAAGGCTTTGAGGCTGCGCCCTGCCGTGGGCCATGGCGCCCAAGTACAATGACAGGGCACAGCCTTGAAGTATAGTGAGAGAAACATCACAAACTTTGAAGCGCGCCATAACCTTGGTCGAAATTCCGTTTTAAAAGTAAAAAAAGAAGGTCTGCGGGACGAGCAAAGAAACGCCGCCGTCAGCGCGGCGGCAGCATGGCGCGCCAGGCGTTGAGCGTATCCACCTGGCCGGCGCAAATGTGTAACGAGGTTTGTAACGCCAGGGCATAGCTTACCGCATCGCCCCAGGTCTTCCCCTGCAACTGCGGCTGCTCACAGGGAGCGAATACCGATTCAGGGGGCAACAGCGGCACGGCCTGCGGCGCCGGCGGCCGGGCGCAGGAGCTCAAACACAGCGCCAGGCAGAGGCTGAGCGGCGCAGGGATCGTTTTTAATCGCTTCACGGTATTTCCTCTGATAAGCCTCGTGTTGTTGGCGTAGCTGCTGTTCCTGCCGCTGCTGCGCCGCCATCAGCGCACGGTTTTGCGCATCCTGAGTCTGCAGGGTGGCGATCAGCCCCGCCTGCTGCGCCAGGCTTTTTTGCAGTTCCTCCGCCTGCTGGCGCACAGACGCCAACTGGTGCGACAGCAGCGAGCTGTAGCCGCCGAGGCAGATAGCCGCCAGCAACAGCAGCAGCAACCCGCCCTGCATCAGTTTTTGCAGCCAACCGCTCATGCCGGGTAGTCCCGGAACGTCAGCTGGAAGTGCGGACCATCCTTGAGGGTTTTCCATTCGCCGCCCCATTCGACGATGATGCCGCATTCACGCGCCGCGCGCCGCACCGCCACCGCAATCTGCGCGTAGTAATCCCACTCCCAGGAGACCACACCCGCCGGCATCGCCACCACATCCACCGCGTGACCGGTCAGATGGCGGCTGCGCAGCGTTTGGCTGCTGCCGGCGCGCACCATTTCCCGCTGGCGCGCCATACTGCGCAGCCCCTCGCTGACGGAAAACGGCACCAGGGAATAACGCAGCGCCAGACGAATAACGCGCACCAGATCCGGGTGCACGCCGCGCAGGTTTTCTTCGCTGCGGGCAGTAAAGCGAATCTCTTCGATGTCATTTAACATTTTTAAACCCCGTCTTTTTGCCGATGAATTTTTTAATTAAGGCGTTGATGTAATCCGCCCCCATAAAACCAATCAGTACGCTGGCCAAATTCGCCCACTTTAATTCCAGGCCCATCAACGCCAGCGCATCGCGCACCGTCCAGGCCAATAACGCGCACATCGCCGCATTCAATAAACGGCGCCGAATACCCACGTTGCGATAGGCACCGTGCAATAGCGCCATCACGCCGGCCAGAATGGCGTTCAATACCGGCTGAAGATATTCACATACTCGCTGGACTATTAAGCCAACAGCGTCAGGCTCTATGCTGGACATAGCTCATCTCCTTTTTTATTTTTAATTAAATGCCAATCACGGCCGGTGGGACATCGGATATTCAGAATCTAATTAAGGATGCTATTACAAAGCAAATGAATAAATACAGCCCCTATGGTCGAATTCATTCATGCTGAGCGCTGGCACAACTCATCAGCGCCAATTTGTGCAGCAGTGAATAAAAATTCATTGTCATTGTGATTTATTTCGACTGTTATTTCCGCGAAAAATAAACATTAATGGCAACGGGAAATATTTCCCCATCGAAAAACATCCACTCTGGAGAAATGCCATGTCCACACGTAAAGCGGTTATTGGGTATTATTTTATTCCGACCAACCAAATCAATAATTACACCGAGACCGATACGTCTGTCGTGCCGTTCCCGGTTTCCAACATCACGCCGGCCAAAGCCAAACAGCTGACGCACATCAACTTCTCGTTCCTGGATATCAACAGCAATCTGGAATGCGCCTGGGATCCGGCCACCAACGACGCCAAGGCGCGCGATGTGGTCAATCGTCTGACCGCGCTCAAAGCGCACAACCCCAGCCTGCGCATCATGTTCTCCATCGGCGGCTGGTACTACTCCAACGATTTGGGCGTATCGCACGCCAACTACGTCAACGCGGTGAAGACCCCGGCGTCGCGCACCAAGTTTGCCCAATCCTGCGTGCGCATCATGAAGGATTACGGCTTCGACGGCGTGGACATCGACTGGGAGTATCCGCAGGCGGCGGAAGTAGACGGTTTCATCGCCGCGCTGCAGGAGATCCGCACCCTGCTGAACCAGCAAACCGTCACCGACGGCCGCCAGGCGCTGCCGTATCAATTGACCATCGCCGGCGCCGGCGGCGCTTTCTTCCTGTCGCGCTATTACAGCAAGCTGGCGCAGATCGTCGCGCCGCTCGATTACATTAACCTGATGACCTACGATCTGGCCGGCCCTTGGGAGAAGGTAACCAACCACCAGGCGGCGCTGTTCGGCGACGCGGCCGGGCCGACCTTCTACAACGCGCTGCGCGAAGCCAATCTGGGCTGGAGCTGGGAAGAGCTGACCCGCGCCTTCCCCAGCCCGTTCAGCCTGACGGTCGACGCTGCGGTGCAGCAACACCTGATGATGGAAGGCGTGCCGAGCGCCAAAATCGTGATGGGCGTCCCCTTCTACGGCCGCGCCTTCAAGGGCGTCAGCGGCAGCAACGGCGGCCAGTACAGCAGCCATAGCACGCCGGGTGAAGATCCGTATCCGAATACCGATTACTGGCTGGTGGGTTGCGAAGAGTGCGTACGCGACAAGGATCCGCGTATCGCTTCCTATCGCCAGCTGGAGCAGATGCTGCTGGGCAACTACGGCTATCAGCGGCTGTGGAACGACAAGACCAAAACCCCTTACCTGTATCATGCGCAGAAAGGGCTGTTCGTCACCTATGACGATGCCGAGAGCTTCAAATACAAAGCGAAATACATCAAGCAGCAGCAGCTGGGCGGCGTGATGTTCTGGCATCTGGGGCAAGACAACCGCAACGGCGATCTGCTGGCCGCACTGGATCGCTATTTCAACGCCGCGGACTACGACGACAGCCAGCTAGATATGGGCACCGGGCTGCGCTACACCGGCGTCGGCCCCGGTAACCTGCCGATCATGACCGCGCCGGCCTACGTGCCGGGCACCACTTACGCGCAGGGTGCACTGGTGTCCTATCAGGGTTACGTCTGGCAGACCAAGTGGGGTTACATCACCTCGGCGCCGGGCTCAGACAGCGCCTGGCTGAAGGTGGGCCGCGTGGCGTAAGCCGTAAAAAACCCCGTAGCCGAATGCTGCGGGGTTTTCATTGAGTTAACCGTTTGATTTTCGCGTCCCTTCGTGTCTATTCCATCAGTTGTGGCACCACGGATAGCCGCCATCCCGTACCACTTCGCGGCCCATCAGGCTGTAGACATCGCTTTTGCGCGTCAGCCGCTCATGCCACCAGTTAAACCCGGCGCCCTTGCTGGCCGGGTGCCACGCCAGCCAAATCATTTCGTCGCCCTTTTGCATTTCCACCGGCACCGTCACCAGTTCGCCGCTGGCCAATTCCTTTTCGATCAAAGCAGGCGGCAGAAAAGCGTGGCCGATGCCGCGTTTGAGCAGCGCCAGGTTGCTTTCCACGTCGCATACTACCAACTGACGCTGCAAGGGCAGCGTGCCGTGATTGCGCTTGGGCAGCTCGTGGCTGCTGTCGGCGATCACCACCACGATGTCGTTCAACCGCTGTTTCTTGCACACCGGTTTTCTCTGCGCCGCAAACGGGTGCGAAGGCGACACGCATAGCACAAAGTTGAGCTTGCCGAGCATCAGGGTTTTGGCCTGTACGCTGTCGGGAATTTGGCCGATGGCGATGATCAGATCCGCCCGGTTGTTCTTCAGCGCATCCCAGGTACCGTTCAACGCTTCCCGCTGCACCGAGATACTGGCGTTCGGGCAATGCTGAATATAGTCGCGGATATCCTGCGTCAGGGTTTCCAACGGGAAGAAGGTGTCTACCGCCAAGCGGATATTATTGTCCAGCTTGGGGATGTTGCGCACCCGGCTTTCCAGATCCTGCACCGCATTTAATATCCAGCTGCCCTCCTGCAGGAGAAACTCCCCTTCATCCGTCAGGGTAATCATGGGGCCATTGCGATGAAAAAGTTTCACGCAGAGTTTGCTTTCAATATTGGAAACCCGAT
Source organism: Serratia sp. CY43202 (assembly GCF_052168755.1). Taxonomy (NCBI): domain Bacteria; kingdom Pseudomonadati; phylum Pseudomonadota; class Gammaproteobacteria; order Enterobacterales; family Yersiniaceae; genus Serratia; species Serratia sp. CY43202. The sequence continues at coordinate 9,233 of NZ_JBJNMB010000001.1, read as the reverse complement.
AAGAAATCGCCGAAGGCGTTTTATGCAGTGCCTCCGCCGCCATAGAGAAAGATCCGGTGCTCTTGATGGTGCTGATTATTTTAATCGCGTCCAGGGATAATCTAGTCATACAAATTCCTCTTTAAAATAAAATAAGAAAAATGACACTAAATTCCCAAGGTGGTGGCGCACAAAAATCGATCAAATCGAACAAGGGTACTCATAGCAACAAGCAATATACTTCATAAATGAGAGCGCTATCTTAAATACTATTCATCACGACCTGATATAAAATTCATCATAGCGCCCTACTTTTACACAGCGACAGTTAAATAAATTCAGCCTAACGATCAAAGATCGTCATCATAATAATTTTCGTTAATAGCCGTTAAAACATTCCGCTCTATCGCATGACCAGAATGATAAAAATAAAACAAGCCGACAAGAAGGGGTATTTCCAATTGCGTTATTACTCTCTCATTTTGTCGGTGAAATACGCTCAACTTACAACATTATTTCAGTCAGGAGTGACTTATGAACAAAACTTCCCGTACCCTGCTCTCTCTGGGCCTGCTGAGCGCGGCCATGTTCGGCGTTTCGCAACAGGCGAATGCTCACGGTTATGTCGAGTCGCCAGCCAGCCGCGCCTACCAGTGCAAACTGCAGCTCAACACGCAGTGCGGCAGCGTGCAGTACGAACCGCAGAGCGTCGAAGGCCTGAAAGGCTTCCCGCAGGCCGGTCCGGCTGACGGCCACATCGCCAGCGCCGACAAGTCCACCTTCTTCGAACTGGATCAGCAAACGCCGACGCGCTGGAACAAGCTCAACCTGAAAACCGGCCCGAACTCCTTTACCTGGAAGCTGACCGCACGTCACAGCACCACCAGCTGGCGCTATTTCATCACCAAGCCGAACTGGGACGCTTCGCAGCCGCTGACCCGCGCTTCCTTTGACCTGACGCCGTTCTGCCAGTTCAACGACGGCGGTGCCATCCCTGCCGCGCAGGTCACCCACCAGTGCAACATACCGGCAGATCGCAGCGGTTCGCACGTGATCCTTGCCGTGTGGGACATAGCCGACACCGCCAACGCCTTCTATCAGGCGATCGACGTCAACCTGAGCAAATAATCGGTCAAATGAGGAGATCGTTGAGGGTTCAGCCTGGCGCTGAACCCTTTATTTTTGCAGGTGCCGCTATTGCGACATGTTGAGGATAGTGCGCACATTGAGCGCGCTGGTGGCGATAATGTCGATGGCACCGGTACGCAAAGCGCCCAAAATCGCCAACGCCTTGGTATTCTCGGAAGCAATGGCGATCACACAAGGGATTTTGCGCAGCTCATCGATGCTTAGCCCGATCACTCTGTCATTCATTACCGTGTCGACATGCTGCCCCTGGGCATTGAAAAAGTCATAGCCGGCGATGTCGCCGATCACGCCCTGATTAAGGCTGGCGTCGATAATCTCGTGCGGCGTGAACCATCCCAATTTCACCATATAGCTGTTTTCATTCATGTCGCCAATGCCGACTAACGCCACATCGGCCTTACGCGCGCGATCCAGGGTTTCCTTAATCGTGCCGTTCTGCATGAAGGCGTCTTTCAGCGCGCGATTTTCGACGTAGGCCGGCGCGTAAAGCGTCTCGCTGCTGCCGCCGAACTTCTTCGCCAAGCGCCGGCTGATATGGTCGGCATTGATCGCATCGCCCGGACGGTGAGTACCGCCGATGCCGCAGATGAACTTGCAGTTGCGCTCCGTCACGTTGCCGACGTGATCGGCAATCGCCGCCACGTTGCGTCCCTGGCCAACCGCCAACACCATATCGTCTTTCAGCGACATCGCCAGATAGTTGGACACCAGCGCCGCCACTTGCCGACGCTGTTCCTCTTCGTCCTGATGGTCGAGCGCGATCAGCGCGCGGCTGATGGGAAAACGTTCCATCATCTGCTGTTCCAGCCGGGTGCTGAATACCGGGTGATAACGCACGTTGATCTCGACGATGCCTTCTTCCTTGGCGCGCTTGAGCAAACGACCGACTTTGATCCGTGAAATGCCGAATTTTTTGGCGATCTCTTCCTGCGTGATCTCATCCTGATAATAAGCAACGGCGATTTCGGTCAGCAGTTCGTTATCCTGGGACACAGTTTGTTTTTCCATCCGTTAGACGTTTCCCCACGGCAGGCCGGTTAATCATGGCGGAGGGACGATACACGCCCCTCCGACAATGCTGAATGCCCGCTAGTATAACGCGATCAGGCGGCAACGGTATTCAGTCGTTGCTCCACCTCGTCCGCCAATCGGGTCAAGAGCAGACAGCAAGATACCGCGCCGGCATCCAATACGCCGCGCGAACGCTCGCCCAGACGGCTGGCGCGGCCGATTTTCGCCACCAGCTCGCGCGTGGAATCGCGCCCGCGCGCCGCGGCGCTCCTCATCTGTTCCAGCGCAGCGGCGAAGTCGTCACCGCGCCCCGCCGCCTGCTCAAACGCCGCTACCGCCGGTATCAGCGTATCCATCAGACACTTGTCCCCCACGCCCGCGCTGCTGATGTCCTGCAGTTCGCGCAATCCGCCGTGCAACATCGCCAAAAATGCCTGCTTATCCAGCACGCTGCGCTCGCGCACGCTCTCCGCCATGCCCATGAACAGGCTGCCGTACAACGGCCCCATCGAACCGCCGATGCCCTCCATCAGCGCATCGGAAACCGCATCGAACGCCTGCGCCAGCGTGAGCGTGCGGCCGCGAATGGCATCGCCGCACATCGCGAATCCCTTCGACATGTTAATGCCGTGGTCACCGTCGCCGATGGCGCCGTCTATTTCGCTCAGGTATTCGCGGTTGCTGACAATGGTGTCTATCAGCCCCGTAACGATCTCACTGCCGTACCGGGTTGAAATTTGTTCCGTCATGATTCACTCCACCTGGGTTAAGCCTAAAGATTGCGCCGGCATGTCCAGCAGCGTTTTCAGTTCGTCATCCAGCGTCATCAGCGTCAGCGTCACGCCCATCATTTCCAGCGACGTGAAGTAATTGCCGACGTAGCGCCGATGCACCCGCACGCCTTTCGCCGTCAATCGGCGCTCTATTTCGGCATAATAGATATACAGCTCCATCACCGGCGTGGCGCCAAGCCCGGAGATCAGCAACGCCACCTCCTGCCCCTGTTCCAGCGGCATGTCGTTGAGCACGAAATCGAGCATGGTGCCGGCCATCGCCGACGCCGACTGGATCGGCGACACCTCAATGCCCGGTTCGCCGTGATGGCCAATGCCGATCTCCATCTTGCCGTCTTCGATATGAAAATTGGGTTTGCCGACCGCGGGAATGGTGCAGGAACTGAGGCCGACGCCGATCGAACGACACCGGTCGATGGCTTTTTGCGCCGCGCCGATCACGCCGTCCAGATCGTATCCCTTGGCCGCCGCCGCCGCGCCGACCTTCCACATCAGAATTTCGCCGGCCACGCCGCGCCGTTTATCGATCTCACTGGCCGGCGCCGAGGCGACGTCATCGTTGGCCACCACGGTTTTCACCCGTATGCCGGCCGCCGTGGCCTTCTTGATCGCCATCTTGACGTTCATGTTGTCGCCGGCGTAGTTGCCGTACAGGCAAGCGACGCCCGCACCGCTGTCCGCCGCCTTGAAAGCGTCGAGAAAAGCCCCCGCCGTAGGGGATGAAAAAATCTCGCCAATCGCGACGGCATCCAGCATGTTTTTGCCGACATAGCCCAGGAACGCCGGCTCATGGCCGGAACCGCCGCCGGTGACGATGCCGACTTTGCCGGCGATCGGCGCCGGCGGATATTTCAACACCCGCGCATTGTCGGTGGCGGCGTAATAGTCTGGGTGGGCCAGCCTATAGCCCTGAATGGCGTCTTCCACTACGTGATCGGGATCGTTAATGATTCTGTTCATCGCGGCCTCTCTGTCGCCTGAATAAGAAATTATTGAATGGTGTAACCGCCGTCGACCACCAGGTTGGCGCCGGTGATCATCGCCGCCGCGTCGCCGGCCAAAAACAGGGCGCTGGCGGCGATATCTTGCGGCTCAGCAAAGCGCCGCAGCGGGATTTTCTGCTTCATCTGCTCAGCTACCTCGCCAGACCAGGCCTTACGGCCCAGCTCCGTCAAAACGACGGTGGGTGAAATGGCGTTGACCCGCACGTTGTGCGGCCCCCACTCCAGCGCCAGCACCTGAGTCAACCCGATCACGCCCGCTTTGCTGGCGCAATAGGCCAGGTGATTCGGCAATGCCACCACCCCCGCCTGCGAGGCGAGATTGATGATGCTGCCGCCGCGCTGACTAATGAAACGGCGCCCTACCGCCTGGCAGGTAAGAAACACGCCTTTCAGATTGACCGCCAGGGTTGCATCCCACGCCGTTTCCGGCAGTTCCTCAGCAGGATGCAGCGCGACGATGCCGGCGCTGTTGACCAGCACGTCCAGCCGCCCGAAATGCGCCTCAATCTGCGCCACCGCCCGCTCCACCGACGCGGCATCGGTGACGTCGGCCACGACGCCCAACGCCGCCTCGGCGTCCAGCTGTCGCGCCACTTCCGCAACCTGTGGCGCCCGATCGAGCAGCGCCACGCACGCGCCGTTTTGCAGATAGCGTTCGGCGATAGCGAGGCCGATCCCCGCAGCGCCGCCGGTAATCAGCGCCACCTTGCCCTGCAGCGAGAGCTCGCGCGGCGCCGTAGTTTGATGATTAATCATATATTTCCCCTTAAAACTGTGAACTTCACCCTCGGTCAGGATATTTTCGCCAAACTCGCGCCGCGTTCTTCCGACGCCGTCGCGCTTTCCTTCGGCAGCGTGACAAATTTCATCAGCACGCCGCTGAACAGGTACAAGCCGGTAAAGATCCAGATCACGCCAACGGTGCCGAGACTGCCGATAAACAGCCCCACCACCGCCGGGCCGACAAAGGTGCTCAGGCCGGCGCCCAGATTGAGAATCGACATCGCCGCGCCCTTATTGTCCGGCGCCAGCGACGGCATGATGGCCGACAGCGGCACGAACGCCGCCAGGCAGGCGCCGAACAAACCGGCGGCACAAACGGTCAGCAGGTAGTTGGCGCCAAAGAATTGCGGCACGTAGTAGAACATCAGCGTGGTCAAGGCGCAGCCGACGCAGCCGAACCACATCACCACATTGCGCCAGCCGAGACCGTCGCTGATCACGCCGAAAATCAGGTTGAAAATGATGTTGACCGTCCACAGCGCGGCGTACATCTGCAGCCAATGCGTACGGGTGAACCCCATATCCATCATGTACATGGGCATGAATACGACGAAGCCGTAAGCCGCAGAGGTATTAATGGTGCGCACGATGCCGCCCAGGCCGATCTTCGGGTTTTCAAACGCGATGGTGATGCCTTTCAAGACGTAACCCAGCGACGCTTTTTCCCGGTTGCCGCTCTGTGCCGCGCCGTCGTCGCGATTGAGCATCAGCGCAATCACCGCGCCCAGCACGACGAAAATCAGCGCGCTCCACAGCGTGTGGATCTCGCCGAGATAAGGCAGCATGATGCTGGAATACAGCACGCCCAGCACGCTGAGCCCGCCGCTGTAGACGAACCAGAAAATCCCCACCGCCGACCCCAGCCTTTCCGGCGGCGCCTCATACGCCACCCACACCAGAAAACCGTAGGCAAATAGCGGATAGCCCAAGCCGCGCAGCGCATAGGTCGGCACCATGATCGCCAGGTTGTTGCTCGGCAGGCCAAACGTCAAAAAGCACACCGAACCGAACAAGAACAGCAGCAGGCCGGCCAACATCACCCGCCGGGCGGTAAAGATTTCCGCCAGCACGCCGGAAAACCAGGCGGCGATCGCGGCCGCAAAGCCATAAACGCTGAACAGCAGCGCCGATTCCTGAATGCTCAGCCCTTTGCCAATCAAATAAGGCGACAGCCATCCTTGTTCCAGCCCTTCGCCCATCATGAACACCAACACGCCGGCATAGCCCAGCAGCAGTTTCGGTGACAGACCAATGCGATGAATCAGTCCATGCAACATAGAACACCCCAGCACATGTGATTATGGAGGCGCAGGCTCGCCCGCACCCGAAGAACGATGCAGGTTTCAGAGGTTTGGATTAAGCACCACTTTGATTGAACCGATGCCGCGCTTCATCAGCTCGAAGCCCTCGGCGAACTGTTCCAGCGGCAGCGTATGCGTCACCACGCCTTCGGTCGGCAGATCGCCATTGGCGATGCCTTCGATCACCAGCGGGTAGCAGTAAGGGCCGAGGTGCGAACCGAGCACGTCCAGCTCCTTGCGGTCGCTGATGATGCTCCAGTCGACGGTCACCGGATCCTTGAACACGGAAAATTCGACGAAGGTGCCGAGTTTGCGGATCAACGTCAGGCCCTGTTCCACGGACTTTTGGGCGCCGGTCGCCTCTATGTAGATGTCGCAGCCGTAGCCGTCGGTCATCGCTTTAACCGCCGCGGGCACGTCGTCACGGGTCGGGTTCAGCGTCACATCCGCGCCGAAGCGCTTCGCCAGCGCCAGACGCTCGTCGGACAGATCCAGCACCACCAGCTTCGAGGGCCCGGACTTTTTGATCGCCCCGATCATGCCCAGCCCCAGGGTGCCGGCGCCGGCCAGCACCACGACATCGCCCAGTTTGATATTGGCGCGTTGCACCGCATGGAAGGAGCAAGCATAGGGTTCGATCAGAATGGCTTTTTCGATCGGCAAGTCGGCCGGCACGTGATAGTTAATCGCCTCTTTGGTGAACTTCATGTACTCGGCCATGCCGCCATTGACGTTTTTCTGGAAACCGTACAGGTCATGCTTTTCGCACATCCAATACTGACCGCGGTTGCAGAAGCGGCATTGCCAGCAGGGAACGATTTGTTCTGATATCACGCGATCGCCGAGATTGAAGCCCTCGACGCCTTCGCCGTATCCCACCACGTGGCCGATAAATTCATGCCCGGGGATCATCGGCGCCTTGATGTATGCCGGTTGTTTTTCATCGCCCCAGAAGCTGGGCGCCCCTTCGAACGCTTTAACATCGCCGGCGCAGATGCCGCAGGCCTCGATCTTCACCAGGATCTCTTTCAGGCCAATCTTCGGTACCGGCACCTGTTCCAGGCGGTAATCTTTCGGGGCGTACGCCACAACCGCCTTCATGATCTCGGGGATACCGGCCGCCATTTTCGCCTCTGTCATGCAGGTCTGACACATAGCACTCTCCTCTGGTAGGGGAACTTATTTTGATCATTAACACACGTAAAGAACAAATGAACACTAACGCCACGCGTTCAATTTGCCCACAGTGAACTTATCAAAGTGTGATAACGCTCAAAAACCCGTCTACATGAGGATGAATAACGATTAAAACCTCTTTTTTAGTGACGAAAGTCACCTTTTACAGGCGCAAACAGAAAACACGACGAAAAACAAAAGAACACAGATTGAACATTTGATTAAACAGAGATACGGTAATGAACGTGGCGCCATCGAGGATCGCCGCCCTTTTCGTTACCAATCAGGAGACCGCTATGCTGCCTATCGCCATCGGCGCCGACGATGCCGCCATTGAACTGAAGGATCTGATCGTCGCCCACCTGCAACAACGGGACATTCCCGTCATTGACTACACGACGGATCGCACCGCAGAAACGGGGATCTATCCCGATATCGCCTATCGCGTCGCACAGGCGATACGGGAGGAAAAACATCGGCGGGGCATCCTGCTGTGCGGCACCGGCATCGGTATGAGCATCGTGGCCAATAAAGTGCCCGGCATTCGCGCGGCGCAATGTCACGATACCTACTCCGCCCAACGGGCGCGCAAAAGCAATGATGCGCAGATCATCACGCTGGGCGCGCGGGTCATCGGCGCAGAACTGGCGAAAACCATCGTCGATGCCTGGCTGGAATCGGAGTTTGAAGGGGGAGGATCGGCGCCGAAAGTCGAGCGGATCGGCTATTACGAAAACGCGGTCGGTCGGCGTTAAATCGCCTGCAGTCTCGATGGCGGTCGCGCGCAAGCCGCGCTCCGCCTGGGTTTATTCGTCATTCATTGTTATTATCCATCGCAACAATCAGAAAAAGCGCATTTTCATTCTCGATCCGATGATGCAGTGTGTTCCCCCTATGATGAAAAAGGTTCTCATTTCCCTACGTTGAGCTTGTTCAAGGAGCTTATCAATGAATCAATTAGACGCACTCAAGCAGCTGACCACGGTGGTCGCCGACAGCGGCGATATCGAATCCATCCGCCAGTTCGAACCCCAGGACGCCACCACCAACCCTTCGCTGATCCTGAAAGCCGCCGCGCTGCCGCAGTACAAAGCGCTGATCACCGAAGCGCTGGAGTATGCCCGCCGCCAGGGCGGCAGCAAGGAAACCCAGCTGATCAACGCCAGCGATAAACTGGCGGTCAACATCGGCGTCGAGATCCTCAAAAGCGTGCCGGGCCGCATCTCCACCGAAGTGGACGCCCGGCTGTCGTTCGACCGCGGCATGTGCGTCGCCAAAGCGCGCAAACTGATCGGCATGTATCAGGAACAGGGCATCGACAAATCGCGCATCCTGATCAAGCTGGCTTCCACCTGGGAAGGCATCAAAGCCGCCGAAGAGCTGGAAAAAGAAGGCATCAACACCAACCTGACGCTGTTGTTCTCCTTCGCTCAGGCCCGCGCCTGCGCCGAAGCCGGCGTGTATCTGATCTCGCCGTTCGTCGGCCGCATCTATGACTGGTACCAGGCTAAACAGCCTGCCGCCGACTACGACGCCGATCAGGATCCGGGCGTGAAATCGGTGCGCACCATCTATGAATACTACAAGCGTCATCGTTACCAGACGGTGATCATGGGCGCCAGCTTCCGCAAAGTTGAGCAGATCCTGGCGCTGGCCGGCTGCGATCGCCTGACCATCGCGCCGAACCTGCTGGAGCAGCTGAAAAACAGCGAACAGCCGGTCGAGCGCAAGCTGACCCCGTCGACCGAGGGCTTCCACCAACCCGCTCCGCTGGCCGAAGCGGAATTCCGCTGGCTGCACAATCAGGACGCCATGGCGGTAGAAAAACTCGCCGAAGGCATCCGCCTGTTCGCCGTCGACCAGCAGAAGCTGGAAGACATGTTGGCCGCTCAACTGTAACCGCACTGGAGTTTCGTTATGTCTTCTCGTAAAGAGCTTGCCAACGCCATCCGCGCACTCAGCATGGACGCCGTACAAAAAGCAAATTCCGGCCACCCGGGGGCCCCTATGGGCATGGCGGACATCGCCGAAGTCCT